>NC_011761.1:0-332500 GCF_000021485.1 Acidithiobacillus ferrooxidans ATCC 23270 | reverse complement strand
GTAGGGCTGGTCGATGGTCGTCACCGGTGTACCCACCTTGACCATTTTGAAGAGCTGGACCTCGTTTTCGGGATAGACGTGGAAGCAGCCATGACTCACCCGCATGCCGACACCCCAGGGTTTATTGGTGCCGTGAATGAAAATCTGCGACCAGCCCGTTTCCAGGGCCAGTTCACCCATGGGGTTGTCAGGACCGGCGGGGAAGAACGCAGGTATGGGTTCTCCCACTTTGGCGTGCTCCTCCTGTATATTTTTGGGCACTGTCCAGGTGGGGTTTTTAACTTTGGCAATGATGCGGGTACTACCCAGCGGATTCGGCCATTTTGGGCGGAAAATGCCTACCGGATAGGTGTAAACCACGTTCTGACCCGGGGGGAAATAAAACAGGCGTCGCTCCGGGACATTGATGATGATCCCCGTCCAGGGCTTGGGGGGAAGAATATACTGGGTGGGCACCAGCACCCGGGTTCCCGCCCCGGGAAGCCAGGGATCCACACCGGGATTGGCCGCACGGATTTCGTTATAGCCGACATCATAGTGGCGGGCGATATCGAGCAGGGTATCCTGATGCCTGGCGATGACCACCTGAAGCTGGCCGACCATGTTGCTGCCGGGTGCGGGCAGGGAAAACTCTGCGGCAAGGGCAGTGCTGGAAAACAGGATCGCACAACCGGCAAGGAGACTTGGGATAAGAAGAGATTTCATGATGCAGTATTTTCCTGGACTTGTTGAATGTGAGTAAGGTCAATTTCGACGTCACCGTCGAGCCGGCGCAGACACAACCACTCCCTGCCCTGCTCGGTCCAGACGTCGAGAATAATGCCGTCCTGCCATGAACCATCCGTCATGTGTAGACGCGCTGGACGACGCCGCATCGCGGCGAGCTCCAAAGCGCTGTGCAATTCGCAACTGATGGGTTTGTAGGCCGAATGCACGAGTCACGCCTGAATGACGGTCATCCCGCCGAGGTAGGGACGCAGGGCGGCGGGAATACGAATACGGCCATCGGCCTGTTGATGGTTTTCCAGAAGCGCAACCAGGGTGCGGCCGACGGCGAGTCCGGAGCCATTGAGGGTATGGACGAGTTGCGGCTTGCCGTCTTCGGCACGATAGCGCAATTGCAGGCGACGCGCCTGAAAGCTTTCGAAATTGCTGCAAGAGCTGATTTCTCGGTACTGATTCTGGCCCGGCAGCCAGACTTCGAGATCATAGGTTTTGGCAGCACTGAAGCCCAGATCGCCGGCGCAGAGAGCCGTCACGCGATAGGGCAGCTCCAGCAGTTGCAAGACCTTTTCGGCATGGGCGGTGAGCGTTTCGTGGGCCTGAGCGGAATCTTCAGGGCGGACGATCTGCACCAGTTCCACCTTGTCGAACTGATGCTGGCGGATCATGCCGCGGGTATCGCGCCCATAGGCCCCCGCTTCACGGCGAAAACAGGGGGTGTAGGCGCAGAAACGCTGCGGCAGGCTGGCAACGATCTCGCCACGCAACAGGTTGGTGAGCGGCACTTCGGCGGTGGGGATCAGGTAATAGGGGTCGTCTCGTAAGGCGAAGAGGTCTTCTTCGAATTTGGGGAGTTGCCCGGTACCATACAAGGAATCGGCGTTGGCGAGAAAAGGCGGTGCGATTTCCGTGTAACCGTGTTCCGTCGTATGCAAATCCAGCATGAATTGCGTCAGGGCGCGCTCGAGACGGGCACCGGCGCCACGCAATACCACAAAACGGGTGCCGGCAAGGCGTGCGCCCGCCGCAAAATCGATGATACCCAGGGCCTCGCCCAGTTCGACGTGGTCGCGGGGCGGAAAAGCAAAGGTGCTGGGCGAGCCCCAGTGACGCAGGACTACGTTATCCGCTTCATCGCGGCCGTCGGGCACCGAATCCTGCGGGATGTTGGGCAGACCGATGGTCAGCGTATCCCATTCGGCAAGGGTACGTTCCAGTGATTGCTCCAGGGTCTTGATCTCCTCGCCGTTCGATGCTGCCGCGGCCTGCATCGCACCGGTATCGAGCCCCTGACGGCGCGCCTGACCGATCTGTCTGGAAGCTTCATTGCGGGCGTTGCGAAGCTGTTCCAGCTGAATTTGCAGGGCTTTGCGCTGCTGATCGAGGGCATTCAGGGCAGCCACATCGAGGGTGAAGTGGCGGCGAGCGAGGCCGGCAGCTACGGTTTCCGGGGAGCTGCGCAGCAAGCTGGGATCAAGCATGGGGTTTTTTCTCCCGGTCAGGTTGACGATGAGCGTTTATCCAGCGCAAACGCTCCTGAATGCGGGTTTCCAGACCGCGGTCGCTGGGGTCATAAAAATGGGCCTGGGGCAGACCGGGGGGCAGATAAGACTGTTCCGGAGCAATGGCATCAGGATAGTCGTGATCGTATTGATATTCCCGGCCGTAATCCAGTGTTTTGAGCAGCGCGGTGGGCGCGTTGCGCAGGTGGAGAGGCACTTCTGCACTCCCGCCGCCTTTGACGACGGCACGCACGGCATTCCATGCGTCGTATACGCGGTTACTTTTGGGACAACTGGCGAGATAGACCGTAGCCTGCGCCAGAGCCAGCTCCCCCTCGGGCGAACCAAGAAAGGCGTAGGCGTCCTTGGCGGCGAGGGCCATTTCTAAAGCCCGTGGGTCGGCAAGGCCAACATCTTCGGAAGCCATGCGTACCAGACGACGGGCAAGGTAAAGGGGGTCGGCGCCGCCGTCGAGCATCCGCGCCAGCCAGTAGAGGGCCGCGTCGGGGTCGGAACCGCGCAGGGACTTGTGAAAAGCGGAAATTTCGTCGTAAAAGGCTTCCCCCCCTTGGTCGAAGCGTCGCCAGGAGTGACCGCTGGCTGCGGCGACGATCCCGGCGGTGATCTGTGTTTTACCCTCCCGTGCCGGTGCCAGTTGTACCGCGAGGTCGAGCAGGTTGAGGAGACGGCGCGCGTCGCCGTCGGCGGCGGTCAACAAGCCCTTGCGTACTTCCGGGGACATCTCTATCGCCAGTGCCCCCAGACCGAGCACCCTGTCGGCAAGGGTATGATCGAGGACGGCGCCGAGTTCTTCTTCGGTCAGGGCCTTGAGGACGTAAACCCGCGCCCGGGACAGCAGGGCATTGACCAAGGCGAAACTGGGGTTTTCCGTCGTTGCGCCGATGAGAGTCACGACGCCTTCTTCCACATAGGGTAGCAAGGCATCCTGCTGGCTTTTGTTGAAGCGATGGATTTCATCGATGAAGAGGACCGTGCCCTGCCCCAGGGACTGGGCGGCCTCGGCGCTACTGACGGCGGCGCGGATCTCGCGCACTCCGCTGTTGACGGCAGACAAAATCTGAAAGTGGCGGCCGGCGGTGTGGGCCAGGAGTTGCGCCAGGGTGGTTTTGCCACTGCCTGGCGGGCCCCAGAGGATCATGGAGTGCAGATGCCCGGCCTGCACCATGGCCTGCAGCGGGCCTTCCTTGCCGAGCAGATGGCGCTGCCCGGCGTAAGCGTCCAGCGTCTGCGGGCGCATCCGCGCCGCCAAGGGACGAGGGTCGGTGGACGATGCTGCCATAAGAATCTTCCGGAGACAGGTTGTCCGTCAAAAATCCCGGGAAATTGCGGCACCGAAGTTGAAGATACTGGCTTTATACGTGCCTGCAAAGCCGGGGTAATAAGACGTCGTGTTGCCGGAGAGGGCATAGGAGGCACCTATGTCGTAATGCCATGCGCCCAGACCGATACCCAGCCCGAAGGAGGCCAGATTGCTGCTGGTTCCCGGCACCGCCGCATCAAAACTCGAGCTGTTGCCGGGGCTGCCCTCATGGGCGAGGCCACCGCGGAGCTCCAGATTCTGATTCAGATGATAGCTGAGCCCGAGGCGATAGGCCAAGGCAGACTTCCAGCCGAGGCTGCCATAGCCAGGTAACCGGGCATTGCTCCAGTCATTCCAGTCCACATCCAGTTCGCTCGCAAAGCGTGGGGTAAATCGGTAGCGGACACCGGCCTGTACGCGACTGGGGAGGTCAATGCTGCCGCCGCCCGACGAAACGCTGGCCGCGGAGCGATAACTGAGTCCCGCATTGAAGCGCTCGGTGGTGTAGAAAAGCCCGACGTTACCGCCGACGCCTCCGCCGGTGCCCGAATTCGGGCCAAAGGTTGCACTCAGCGCCTGGTAATAATCCAGACCCACTCCAACGCTCAGGTTGGGGAGCAGCAGATAGGCAACCCCCGGATTCACATCAATGATCCGCAGGTCATTTTTTAGCGAAGATTGTCCGGGAAAGGTCCCGGCGGGCCAAGTGGCGTTGATGCTGTAGGGTGAAGTGATGCCGAGACCCACCGCCAGTGGCAGATCATTGAAACGATGGGTCACAAAGAGATCGGGCAGAATCTGCAGATTGCTGCTCGCATCGATGCTGCTACTGCCGTTATCCACCTTGTAAGCTGGGCGCGTTGCGAGAATATCCAGACCCACCCGGGTACCCGGAAAGAAGACCATATCTGCGGGATTGTCGGCAAAACTGCTGACGGGTCCGCCGTCGGCCACCGTGGCGCCGGCTTCCGAAAGCCCCACCACGGAGGTCGGCGCGGCAAAACCCGCGGCATGGGACTGCGCAGCCACTAACAGACCGAGGGTAACGAGGACGAGGCGGGTCTTCAAAGCCAACATGCAGTACTCCAGGAAATATTATTGAGAGAGAACATCTACGCCGGCAGGCGGGGTGAACTGAAACTCCTGCGCCGAAATGGGGTGATTGATCCTGATATGCTCAAAGCGGAGGACGGTCTGTTGCTGGAAAGCGTCTTCCATGCGCATCTCGCGCAGCGCGCCCTGTGCATCAAAGCCCAGGCGCAACGCGGTGAAGCCCTGATCCTGCCCCGTTTTGGGATGCAACAGCAGCCAGCGGAGTCCGTCTTTTTCGCCCAGGTCTGTAATCCTGAAGCGCCGGCCAAGGTCATCGTTACCCGCGATCAGCGCCGCAGGGGTGGACCCGATAGCTTTGCCGAGGGGCTGCACCGTGGCCTGTTCCAGAGCCGGTTCATAAAGCCAGACCTTCTCACCGTTGGACACGATGGTTTGCCCGTTACGGCCGTCGTAGTCCCAGCGGAATTTGCCGGGGCGGGAAATCCACAGCTTGCCACTGGTACGCTTGACGATCCGGCCGTCATGGTTGGCTACTTCCTGACGGAACTGGGCCGTGATGGTGTGGGTTTTCTGGAAAAAATCCTGCAACATCGCCAGACCCGTGGCGGCAGCCGCGAGCTGGATACCGCCCAAAATCAGCAGCGGCACCAGAAACCAGCGAGCCAGGCCCGAAGCCCGTGATGGGTCGCGCCTGAGGCGCAAACGGTCAGTCACGACCAGGGGGTGCTGCTGCATAGATTTCTCTGCTCCCGTTACTTTGCAAGGGACCGACCACACCAGCCCGCTCCATCTCTTCGATCATGCGGGCGGCCCGATTATAGCCCACCTTGAGTTGCCGCTGCACGTAAGAGATACTCGCCTTGCGACTGCTGGTGACAATGGCCACCGCCTGATCATAGAGCGGATCGGCATCTTCACTACCCTCCCCGTCCATGCTTTCCCCATCGCCACCTTCACTACCCTGTAAAATACGCTCGTCGTATTGGGGCGCGCCCAGTTGGCGCAGGGACTCTACCACACGATGGACTTCGTCGTCGCTGACAAAGGCCCCATGCACCCGCAACGGATAACCGGAGCCGGGAGGCAGGTAGAGCATGTCGCCCTGGCCGAGCAAGGTTTCCGCGCCCATCTGGTCAAGAATGGTGCGCGAGTCGATACGCGACGAAACCTGAAAGGCAATGCGGGTGGGGACGTTGGCCTTGATCAGGCCAGTGATCACATCCACCGAAGGACGCTGGGTCGCCATGATCAGGTGCAGACCAGCCGCACGCGCTTTCTGGGCCAGGCGGGTGATCAGGGTTTCCACCTGTTTGCCGACCACCATCATCAGATCCGCGAACTCGTCGATGATCACCACGATAGCGGGCAGCACGCTCAAGGCCACGGGTTCGCCGTCCATATCCTTATCCGGGCCCGGCAGGGGATGTCCCGAAGCCGCCGCTTCCCGGACCTTCTGATTATATCCGGCCAGATTGCGCACTCCGGCAAAAGCCATGAGCTTATAGCGCCGTTCCATCTCCGCCACGCACCAGCGCAGGGCATTGGCGGCCTCTTTCATGTCCGTCACCACCGGCGCGAGCAGGTGAGGGATGCCCTCATAGATGGATAGCTCCAGCATCTTGGGATCCACCATGATCAGGCGTACATCCTCGGCAGTCGCTTTGAACAGTATGCTGAGAATCATGGCATTGACACCCACAGACTTGCCGGCGCCGGTGGTCCCGGCTACCAGCAGGTGGGGCATTCTGGCCAGATCGGCGGACACCGGCTGCCCCCCGATATCCTGACCCAATGCCAGCGTCAGCAGACTTTTGCTCTGGGTGAAGCCGTGACTGGAAAGCACCTCGGAGAGGCGCACCGTGCGCCGGTGGGGGTTTGGCACCTCGATGCCCATGGTGGCCTTACCGGGAATGGCTTCCACCACACGCACCCGTGCCGCCAGCACGCGCGAAAGATCTTTGCTGAGGCCCGCAATCTGGCTGACCTTGACTCCCGGCGCCGGTTCTATTTCAAAACGGGTAATCACCGGTCCAGGATGGGCCGCCACCACGGTCGCCTGTACCCCGAAGTCGGCGAGCTTTTCTTCCAACATACGCGACTGCTGCTGCAACGCTTCGGGCTGCAGTTGAGAACCAGGATCTGCCGCATCGGGTGGATCGAGCAGGCCCAGATCGGGGAGGCCATCGGCACGCGGCGGCCCAACCGGAGCCAGCAACGGCAACTGCCGACTGCTTTTAACGGCGGCATGCACCGAACCTGGCCCGCGCTTTTTGGTAGAAAAGAAGCTGGGTGCCGCGGGCGGGGATACCTTTGGCGCAGCGGGCGCCAGCGTGGTGATGGACGCAGGGGCCGCCCGGGCCGGAATCTGACGTCGCAGCGGCCAGCGCAGGTGGGATCTGGGCAAGGCCGCATACAGGGTATGGGCCCGCGCACCATTGCGCCGGCCATACCGGTGAGCAAAAACACGCCGAGACCAAACAGCCCAAGAAACAGCAAGGCACTACCACCCACACCGATGAACGGCCGGGCAAGGGCGCCGGCTTCCTGTCCCAGGATACCACCCGCTCCCGCACCGGCAATGGGCCACCAGCCCGTCGGCCAGGTCAGCGCCAGGAAACTGCTCAGACCCAGCATCATGGCGACAGCGCCCAAGGGCGCCGCCCGGCGCCCCGGATGCTGATGAAACCAGTATCGCCATAGCTGCCAGACCCATGCGCCCAACGCCACGGGCAGGAGCCATGCGACCACACCAAAGACCTGCACCAGAAAATCAGCGATATAGGCACCGGTTTGGCCGCCCCAGTTATGGGCGGGGCCACCCTTTCCGCTGTTGAACCAGCTCGGGTCGGCGGGGTGAAAGCTGATCAAGGATATCGCCACGAACGCCGTGACGCCGATCAGCATCAGCAGTAGCGCCTCGCGGCGCCATGGTTTGGCGCGCGACGGCTGGCCCGGCTTTGCGGGGGCAGGCCGGGAGCCTCGGGACGCATTACGGGCAGCAGAGCTCATGTCGGCACGCTAAACGACCCCTGCGCGGGTGTCAAGGAGATGCGGGAAAGAAAAGGCAAATCAACGCAGTTGTTAGGCGTTTCCAATGGATCGGATCAGGCCACTTCACTGCGCGCGGCTCCATATCCGATCGCTGCCCGGGAGGGACAGGGGTGCGGGAATGATGCTAGACTTTCTCCAGAAGTTCTCCGCTGGCCCGCGCCGGTTCCGCCATGCAGCGGGCCGGCGCGGTACCGTTTCTTTACAGGCAACGAGGTGCCCATGAGCGATCCGAAAAGTGTCATCGATGAAAAACATTGCCGCTTGCTTATCCTGGGCTCCGGTCCCGGTGGTTATACGGCGGCAATCTATGCTGCCCGCGCCAACCTGAGTCCGATACTGGTGCAGGGCATGGAACCCGGCGGCCAACTGATGACGACCACGGAGGTGGATAACTGGCCGGGTGCCGCAGACGGCATCATGGGCCCGGAACTCATGCAGGGACTGGAAAAGCAGGCGCGCCGTTTCGATACCGAGATTCTGTTCGACCATATTCATACCGCCGATCTCCGTCAGCGCCCTTTTCGCCTCAGTGGGGATCAGCATTGCTATACCTGCGATGCGCTGATTCTCGCCACCGGCGCATCTGCCAAATACCTGGGTTTGCCCAGCGAAGACAAGTTTCGCGGCAAGGGTGTTTCCGCCTGTGCGACCTGCGACGGATTTTTCTATCGCGGGCAGGCGGTCGCCGTGGTCGGTGGCGGCAATACGGCGGTAGAGGAAGCATTATATCTCAGCAACATTGCCAAGCATGTCACCGTGATCCATCGTCGCAACAGGTTCCGGGCGGAGAAAATCCTGCAAGACAAGCTCATGGCCAAGGAAAATGTCACCGTTATCTGGGATCATTCCGTGGCGGAAGTGCTGGGCGATGCTTCCGGAGTTACCGGCCTGCGCATTCAGCATGTAGAAAACGGCAGCACCCAGGATCTCGCGCTGATGGGTGTATTCATTGCCATCGGCCATCAACCCAACACCGGAATCTTTAAGGGACAACTGAAGATGGACGAGGGGGGTTATCTGGTTACCCGGGGTGGCCGTGATGGCATGGCCACGGCGACCAGTATCGAGGGGGTGTTTGCTGCCGGAGATGTTCAGGATTATGTATATCGTCAGGCGGTAACCAGCGCAGGAACCGGCTGTATGGCGGCGCTGGACGCGGAGCGTTGGCTGGAGCAGCAACAAGAGGGCTGAACCATGGGGCGGCGGCGGCCGGATCAGCCGGAGGAACAAAAGCGAGTGACCGGGGTGGACGACACCGCTTGCTTTCTGCAAGCGGTAGCGGATGTCCGACCTCTGCCAGCCCCACCCCCTCCCCCACGTCCAGCGCCGCCACCGCCCTTGCCGATACAGCGGCATCAGGACGAGTTGGCGGTTCTTGAAGCGCTGGACGGTGGTCTGCACAGCGACGAAATTCTGGAATCCGGAGACGGGTGGCTTTATTTACGGCCCGGGCTGTCTCCGGCGCTGCTGCGGGACTTGCGCCGGGGTCGGTTCCGGATTCAGGAGCGGCTCGACCTGCACGGCTGCACCGTGGAGGAAGGCCGAGCTGAACTTTCAGCATTTTTGCGGGAAGCGCGACAGCGGCGCTGGACCTGCGTTTGCATCATCCACGGGAAAGGTCTGGGATCCCCCGGCCGCATTCCTGTCCTGAAAAGGCTGGTGGGTGGCTGGTTGATGCGTCATCAGGAAGTGCTGGCATTTGCTCAGGCGCGCCCAGAAGAGGGCGGCGGCGGCGCATTGCGCGTTCTACTGGGCTGGCCCCGTCGCGAATAGGCAAGCCCGACCATAGATCGGGCCTTTAACCGGGGCCGCAACATTGAACAGTTTCGGTACCCCGCCCTCAGCCCAGCGCCGCGTTGCAGGGTATCCGGGTATCCCGCCGCCCCCAACGCTCCCCGACAGGCAAGGCGTTTTCTGCATCGGCCAGAGACGCGAGAATCGGGCAATCAGCCACCCGGCCATGGCCGGGGCAGCAGTCGACCTGTTGCGCAAGGACCGTGCGCATTCTTTGCAAATCGGCGATCTTGCGATCGATCTCGGCAAGTTTCTGCACGGTGAGCGCTTTGATCTCGCCCATGTCGTTCTCCGCACTGCCGCTGATATCCAGCAGTTCTTTCACTTCTGCCAGGGAAAAGCCAAGATTCTGGGCACGCCGGATAAAACGCAGCCGCGCTTCGGCTTCACCGTCATAGAGCCGATAGTTGGACGGGGTCCGCTGCACAGGCCGAATGAGCCCGATCCGCTCATAGTAACGCAAGGTCTCTGCGGCAAGCCCTGCTTCACGCGCCAAACGGCCGATGGTTACCGGAGCTTCCATAATCATCCTCCTCGTTATATGGTGCCATTGGAAGAGTGCATACCGTCCCGAACTATGGTGTCCGTTGCAAGGCCTCTAGTCAACACAAAGGTCAAGGCTTTGCGCTTCCGCCATTTCCCTCCCCAAAAGGCCTTCCACACAACTCGTCGCGAATACGCCCGCAGGGAGGAAAAAACTCAGAATCAGAGTCTGTGCATCCTCCCAGCGACCGCTGAGGTTTTCCGGACGCGCGCGCAAGGGGCGCCGCGCGGCATCCAGCCCTTGTTCTGCAAGACGACGTGCCCAATGGAGGCCATCGTCTGTCGTACCGGCGATGACGGGCCCCGCGCCCAGGGCCGAGGTCTCCAGCGCGGCGGCAACCAGGGTCGGCGCCAACCCGCCACGACCCGGCAAAGGGCCGGTGGGGTGCAGGTCCCAGTCGGTGGCGCGCGCCTGCAAATCCGCGAGATCATCGTCCTCCGCCAGAAAAATGCTGTGCGAGCCCGCCAGTTGCACGACTTCACCCGGCAGAATCTCCGTCCAGTTGGCTTGCCGCACCCGCTCGGCGAGGACCAGATTGAACAGGGCGGAGCGGGCCGCGGACCAGAGCAGGCCGCGCCGATGGCGGTCTACTCGCATCGGCTGTCCGGATAACAGTCGCGCGGCCTCTTGCAAATTTCGGTGCCCGAAGCGCTGGGCACCGAAATAGTTGGGGAATCCTCGTTTCCGGAGAATTTGCAGGCGGGCGTCCCAGAGACTGTGTGCTCCCGTGGTGGCGCGCAAGGTGAGTTGAAAGTGGTTGCCACGTAACACGCCCCGACGCAATTTACGGTCATGGCGGCCGACCTGTAGAAGGTGCAGACTGTCGTCTTCCAGACTGCCCCAATCCGGGTTGCTACCCGCCGTGGCCGGCACCGTAAAACTCTGCCGGGTAACGGCTTGACGATCCTTGAGACCGGCAAAACCCACATCCCGGACCGCCACCCCGGCACAACGCGCCAGACGATTGGCCACATCCTGAGTATTGAGGCCGCGCTTCTCCACTACCAGCCAGTGATGGGCGCCCAAACCGGATGGGGCAAAAGGCAGCAGTTCCGTGACCTGAAAGTCTTCTGGAGACTGCCTCATTTCGGCGCCAAGCAGACCGCTCTCTGCGGGATAGATGCGCGGCAGACTTTCAGACATGCTGAATCAGCACGACGGCGTGGGCGGCAATGCCTTCACCCCGACCGGTATAGCCCAATTGCTCCGTGGTGGTCGCTTTGATGTTGACCGCATCGAGCTCCACAGCGAGGTCAGCAGCAATATGGGCGCGCATCTGCGGAATATGATCTGCCAATTTAGGACGCTGACAGACGATGGTCGCATCCACGTTGCCTACCGAAAAACCTTTCCCCTGGACCAACTGACGACAATGTCGGAGCAGGAGCCGCGAATCCGCACCTTCGAAACGGGCGTCGGTATCGGGGAAATGACGTCCGATGTCGCCCAGGGCAGCCGCCCCCAGCAGGGCATCACAGATGGAGTGAAGGAGCACGTCAGCATCGGAGTGGCCGGCAAGACCGCGTTCATAGGGTACCGACACGCCACCGAGGATCAGAGCCCTTCCCGGCACCAACGCATGTACGTCAAAGCCGTGACCAATACGCATTTGCATGAGATTATCCTTCTTCACTACGCGCCGCGAGAATCGCGGCGGCGAGCATGAGATCATCACTGAGGGTTACCTTGATGTTATCGCCGTGTCCCGGGATCAGGCGGGGACGCCAGCCTTGCGCCTCCATCGCCGACGCCTCATCGGTGATTTGCCGGTTCCCCGCACGCGCGGCTTCCAAGGCCGCCAGCAGCGCCCCGAGAGGGAACGCCTGCGGAGTCAGGGCGCGCCACAATCCTTCCCGATCCACGGTACCTGAAGAGCATCCATCCTCACCCCGCTTGAGGGTGTCGGCAACGGGCACGGCAAGCAGCGCGCCCTGGGGTGCGTTCGCAAGACTTTCCAGTAGCCTCAGGAGATCTTCGCGACGCAGACAGGGCCGGGCGGCGTCATGCACCAGCACCCAATCGGACGGCACCGCGCCCTGTCGCAGCAGCGCCTCCAGACCAAGGCGCACCGAATCGGCACGCAGGCCGCCCCCGACCACCGGGGGCAGGAGCGGCGCCGGCATGGGTCCCAGCAATTCCCGCCAGGCGCCGGTGGCAATATCCTCGCCCGGCAGAACCAGCTGAATGCCGGCAATTCGCGGTTCCCCAAGGAAGGCCGCCAGGGTGTGGGCAATGACGGGACGGTCGCGCAGCAGAACGTACTGCTTGGCCTGCGCCGCGCCAAAGCGCTGTCCCCGCCCTCCCGCCGGGATCACCACCCAGACGCGCTCCATATGCACCCCCAATCTTCTGGACCCAAGCCACCAGCGCGAAGTATCCGCAGTCTTGAGGGAGGACGCAAGAAAGCCGCGTCCCGTTTTGCAGTTTCCATGGCGCCCCTTTACACTAGGGGCCTTCAGGGCCCTCACATAAGATCAGATATTCTTGGATCGAAGTCTTTCTCTCGGCACCCCGCCGCGCGCCGGGGCGGCACGCGCATTTAGTCAAATTTACGGTGCTGCGGATAGCTGGCTGGCAGCGCAGATGACGCGGCAGTGGCAGCGCCCGCTACTGATTCTGCTGCCGAACGCCCGCGACGTGGAGGAATGGCAGCGCGAGTGGCGTTTTTTCGCACCGGACTTGCCCGCGCCGCTGGTTTTCCCGGACCGCGAAATCCTTCCCTATGACCGCTTGGCGCCGCCGGCAGATGCCACGGCCACCCGACTGGCTACCCTTGCCACCTTGCCGGAATGGCGTGGCGTTTGTCTCGCCCCCCTGTCCGCCGTCCTGCAACGCCTGCCACCGCGCAGTTTCCTCGACCAGCACGCTTTTGTCCTAGCCGTGGGCGACCACCTGAGTCCGGAAGGTTTTCGCCAGCGCCTGATCGACGCCGGCTACCGCAACGTCAGTGAAGTCTCTGAGGCCGGCGAATTGGCCTGGCGTGGTGGAATCATCGATCTCTTTCCCAGCGGTAGCCCCCTGCCCTATCGCATCGAGCTCTTCGATAGGGTCGTGGAAAGCATCCGTGCCTTTGATCCGGAAACCCAGCGTACCCTGCAAAAGGTCGAGGGGGTCTCTCTGCTCCCGGCGCGGGAAGTGCCGGTGGACACCGCCGCGCTACAGGAATTTCGCAGCCGCTTCCGCGCCCGGTTCAGCGGTGACCCGCAACGCGCCGAGATATACCGGGCGGCCAGCCGGGGACAGGCGCCCCAAGGCGCCGAGCATTATCTTCCGCTCTTCTTTCCGGAGTGCAGCCACCTGCTGATGCACTTTCCCGTAGACGGCGTCGTCTTTCTCCCGCCCGGTCTGGAAGCATCCGCCCGGCACATTCGTCAGGACTGGCAGGAGCGCTATGAGGAACGGAGCCACGACACGGTGCATCCCATACTGCCGCCTGATGAACTGCTCCTCCCCCCCAGTGAATGGGAAGATGTCCTGCGCGGTCGGGCGCGGGTATATGGGCAACAGGAGGGCGATGCGGAGCGTCTGCCGACCGCTCCCCTCCCCGATCTTCATGGCAGCCCGGAAGCGCCACTAGCCTCACTGGATACTTTTCTTCGCCATCTGCCGACCACGGGCCGGGTCATCCTCGCCGCTGAATCACCCGGCCGTCAGGAAGCCCTGTCGGAACGGCTTGGCAAGAGCGGACTGCTCCCCAGCCGGGTGCATGACTGGCCGGAGTTCCTGGCCGGTACGGAACGGATCGCCATCACCGTAGCACCCCTGGAACGCGGCCTGCTCATCAAGGAAAATGGCCTGGTCAGACTGGCGCTGGTCTCCGAGGCGCAGATTTTTGGTGATCGCGTCTTTGCCCAGCGGCGTAGTGCCAACGCCCGACAGCGCAGCATTGAAGGCTTGGTCCGCGATCTCGGCGAGTTACAGCCGGGTGATGCCGTTACCCATGAGGAATACGGCATCGGCCGTTTTCAGGGCATGGCTACGCCCTTTGCCTCCCAGGGAGACATCAATGAATATGTGGTCCTGGAGTACGCCAACGGCGATCTCGTCTACGTCCCGGCGGATCATCTGGATCGTATCGCCCGCTACGTGGGTAATGGTGCGACGGAACCGGTGCTCTCCCGCCTCGGCAGCAATCACTGGGAAAAAGTCAAGGCCAAGGCGCGGCAAAAGGCCGTCGATGCCGCCAGCGAACTGCTGGACATCTATGCTCGTCGCGCGGCGCGCACCGGTCGGGCTTTCCCCGAACCGGATGACGCCTATTGGGAATTCGTGTCCCGCTTTCCCTTTGAGGAAACCCCGGATCAGCAGCAGGCCATTGACGCCGTCATTGCCGATATGACCAGCCCCCACCCCATGGACCGCCTGGTCTGCGGCGATGTCGGCTTCGGCAAAACCGAGGTGGCGCTCCGTGCGGCTTTTCTGGCGGCGCACAGTGGTGCGCAGGTGGCCGTACTGGTCCCCACCACCCTGCTCGCCCAGCAGCATTACGAGAATTTCCGGAACCGCTGCGCCGGGCTGCCCCTGCGGGTGGAAGTGCTCTCCCGTTTCCAGAATGCCAAAACGCACAAGCAAGTGCTCACGGCAGTGTCCGTAGGGGAGGTGGATATCCTGATCGGCACCCACCGCCTGCTGCAAAAGGATGTCGCCTTCCACGACCTGGGGCTGCTGATTCTGGATGAGGAGCATCGCTTCGGGGTACGCCAGAAGGAGCGGATCAAGGCCCTGCGCGCCGAGGTGGATATCCTCACCCTGACCGCAACGCCGATCCCCCGCACTCTCAATCTCTCGCTGGCCGGCCTGCGTGACTTATCCATCATCGCCACGCCACCCCAGCGCCGCCAGCCGGTACGCACCTTTGTGCAAATCTGGGATGATGCGACGGTGATCGAAGCCTGCCAGCGCGAGCTGCATCGCGGCGGTCAGGTATATTTTCTGCATAATGAGGTACGCGACATCGAGCGCATGGCGGCCACACTGCGCCGCCTGCTGCCGGAAGCGCGCCTGCGCGTGGCCCATGGCCAGATGCCCGAGGGCGAACTGGAAGCGGTGATGCTGGATTTTTACCATCAGCGCTTCGACATCCTCCTCTGCACCACCATCATCGAGTCGGGGATCGACAACCCCCATGCCAACACCATCCTCATCAACCGCGCCGATAAATTTGGTCTGGCCCAGCTCCATCAGTTGCGCGGCCGGGTTGGTCGTTCCCATCAACGCGCCTACGCCTACCTGTTCACCCCGGACCTTCGGGCCATGAGCGACGATGCCCGGCGCCGCCTCGACGCCATCCAGTCCCTGGAAGATCTGGGCGTCGGCTTTGCCCTGGCCAGCCACGATCTGGAAATCCGCGGTGCTGGCGAGTTGCTCGGCGAAGAGCAGAGCGGGCACATGGATGAGGTGGGGTTCACCCTCTTCATGGAATGGCTGGACGATGCCGTGGAAGCCATCCGTGCCGGGCGGGATCCCCGCAGTCTGGAAGAACAACGCACGAGCGGTCCCGAGATCCATCTCAACACACCGGCGCTCATCCCCGACGACTACCTGCCCGACGTGCATTTGCGCCTGCAACTATACAAGCGCCTCAGCGATGTGCGCAGTGACACCGCCATCGGTGAGATCATGGTGGAGATGATCGACCGCTTCGGACCCATTCCGGCGCCGGCCCGCACCCTGCTCTGTCAGACCCGGTTGCGTCTTGTCGCTATCCAGACCGGCATTGAACAGATCGATGCCGGCCCCGCCGGTGCCCGCCTGCAATTCGCCGCCGAAAACCAGGTGGCCCCCGACAAAATCATCCGGCTCATCCAGCAACCTCACAGCATCTACCAACTGGATGGCGAGCACCGCCTGCGCATCCGCCGCGACCTGCCCGACGGCGAAGCGCGCTGTCAGGAATTGCTGCAACTCATCGACCAACTGAGGATTCAACCATGAGCAGTACCCGCCTTGCCATTCTCAGCCCCGCCGCCCGCGGGCCCATGAGTCTGCCGGCCAGTATGGGCCAACTGGTGGCGGAAGTGGAAAGTCACCAGGAGGTATGGGGTTGCTGGCTGCAAAGCTGGGATATGCCCGTCACCGTCGGTGAAATCGCCCCTTTCCTCGACGAACTCTCGCGCCAGGCCCTGCACCAGGAGCGGGAGGTGATCTGGGCTCCCATGAGCAGCGCCGAGAGCGCTGTACGTCTGGTGCTGCATGGAGCGGCGCGGCCCGAGGCGCTGCGCCGCGCACTGACCACCCTTCACCTGCAAAATCTTATGCCGGGCCGCGTACTCCACTGCCAGGGCGACGATCTGGCCCTGATCCTACACGGTTCCCGCGGCCCTCTGAGCGCCGTGAATCACCGCCTCATCGAAGCCCTGGAGGGGATCACGCTGGATGTTGCTGTTTCCCCACTGTGGGACAAGGGGCATTTCCGCCTGCTGCTGACCGATATGGATTCTACGCTGATCAGCATCGAGTGCATTGATGAATTGGCCGAACACCTCGGTCTCAGACGGCAGGTCGCCGCCATCACCGAACGCTCCATGGCGGGCGAGCTGGATTTCCAGACCTCCCTGCGCGAACGGGTGCGCCTGCTGGCCGGCACTCCGGCAAGCAGTATCGACACCATCATCCGCGAACGACTGCAGCTCAGTCCCGGCGCCCGGGAACTGGTAGCCGCGGCCAAGTCCCAGGGCGTCGAGGTCGGTGTCGTATCCGGAGGCTTCACCCAGTTTACCCGCCACCTGCAGGAAGCACTGGACCTCGACTACGCCTTCGCCAACACCCTGGAAATCATCCATGGGCAAATCACCGGCCAGGTTCTCGGAGATATCGTCGATGCGACCGCCAAAGCCGACATCCTCGACCTGCTGGCCATCGGCCTGGGCACCGACGCCGGTCATTGCATCGCCATCGGCGACGGTGCCAACGATCTGCCCATGATCCGCAAAGCCGGCATAGGCATTGCCTACCACGCCAAAGCGGTCGTCCGCGCCCAGGCGGATTTTCAGATTCGCTACGGCGGTCTCGATACCGCCGCCGCCTATCTCGGCTGGAGCACCGCCTGAACCGCGCACCTCGACCAACATTTTAATACTTGATATTATTTTAGACTTATTCTATTATCAGCCCATGTGCAGCACAGAACAATCTGGTGCACATCGGCAATGGTGCCGCAACTGCAGCATAAACAGGAGACTGAGATGAAACTGACCAGCATAGAAGGCCAAGGTGTTCCCCAGGCCGTGTTCCGCACCCGCGATGATAATCAGTGGCGTGACGTCAGCACCGACGAACTTTTCCAGGGCAAGACCGTGATCGTGTTCTCCCTGCCCGGCGCCTATACCCCCACTTGTTCCTCCAGCCATCTGCCGCGCTACAATGAACTTGCGCCGACCTTTCGCGAAAATGGCGTAGATGACATCCTTTGCATGTCCGTGAATGACGCCTTTGTCATGGACGCCTGGGCCAAGGAACTGGCTGTCGAAAACATCCACCTGATTCCCGATGGCAATGGCGAATTCACGGAAGGCATGGGCATGCTGGTGGACAAGAGCGAACTTGGGTTCGGCAAGCGTTCCTGGCGTTACTCCATGCTGGTGAAGAACGGCATCATCGAGAAAATGTTCATCGAACCCGACAAACCCGGCGATCCCTTCGAGGTCTCTGACGCCGATACCATGCTCCACTATATCAACCCGGAGGCACGCGATCCCGAATTCGTCACCATCTTTACCCGCGAAGGCTGCCCACATTGTGCCCGCGCCAAAGCAATGTTGAAGGAGCACGGCATAGCCTTTGAAGAGATCAAGACAGGTATGGGTACCGGCGTCAGTTCACGGACAATTCGCGCGGTGAGCGGACGTTCGACCGTGCCGCAGATCTTTATCGGCGGCAGACACATCGGCGGCGCAGACGACCTGGAGAAATATTTCCACGGGAAATAAGGGCACATCCCTTCGGATGGTCATCTCCAGCAGTATGCCGGGGATGACGTCCTTCTTGCCTCGTTCAACCCCGAAAAAAGGGAGCTATCATGACACAATCCTACGATCTCATCGTCATTGGTGGAGGCAGCGGCGGCATTGCCATGGCCAACCGCGCCGCCCGTTACGGGGCAGTCACCGCGCTGGTCGCCGCCGGTCCATTGGGCGGCACCTGTGTGAATGCAGGCTGCGTCCCCAAAAAAATCTACTGGAATGCCGCCCACCTTGCCGGGCAAATGAAGATGGCAGGAGAATATGGCTTCGATACCATAGAACCGCGCTTCCACTGGGAACACCTGAAGCAGCAGCGTGACACCTACATCGGGCGACTCAATGACCGCTATGCCCAAGGCCTGGATGGTAACGGCGTCTCCCTGATCCGCGGACATGCCCGTTTTTCCGGCGCGCATCGAATCCATGTCGGCGACAGCACCCTGGAAGCCGCACACATCCTGATCGCCACCGGGGGGCATCCGGTCTGGCCCGACATTCCTGGTGCAGAACTGGGCATCACCTCGGACGGATTCTTCGCGCTGGAATCGAGGCCCCGCTGTGTTGCCGTGGTGGGCGCCGGTTATATCGCCGTGGAGCTCGCCGGGGTACTCCACGCTCTCGGCAGTGACGTTTCCCTGGTCATGCGCCGCAGGCATTTCCTCAATGATTTCGATCCGATGCTGCGCGAGAGCCTGATGGACGCCATGCTCCGCCAAGGCATCAGCCTCCTCGCCCAGCGCGAGGTCCGGGAACTGGAAAAACGCGCCGATGGCTTATGCCTGCATTTTCACGATGGCGACTGCCTCGGAGGGCTGGATGCCGTCATCTGGGCTATCGGCCGTCGTCCCAACAGCGCCGACCTTGGTCTGGAGTTCGCAAACATTACTGCCGACCCGCAGGGTTTCATCCCCGTGGATGCGTTTCAGAACACCGATGCACCGGGTGTCTACGCGGTCGGCGATGTCACTGCGGGCCCAGCCCTCACCCCGGTAGCCATCGCCGCCGGGCGCCGTCTCGCCGACCGCATCTTCGGCAACCAGACGGAGCGGCATCTCGACACCCTCGTGGTACCCACGGTGATCTTCAGTCATCCCCCCATCGCGACGGTCGGCCTCAGTGAGGCAGTCGCCAAGGAGCAATATGGAGAAGAGGCGGTCAAGGTCTACCAGACGACCTTCACCCCGATGTTCCGCGCTTTTGCGGCAGAACCGGAAAAAACGGCGATGAAGCTGGTCACGGTGGGCCGGGAGGAAAAGGTCGTCGGTCTGCACGCCATCGGCGACGGTGTGGATGAAATGCTCCAAGGCTTTGCGGTAGCGCTGCGCATGGGGGCGACGAAACAGGACCTTGACGACACCATTGCCATCCACCCCACCAGCGCCGAGGAATTCGTCACCATGCGCTGAAGGGCCGGAGCAAAGCCGCAGCTTACTTCTTGCTATGCAACTGCCGGAGAGCTTCCGGTCCCACCGCTGTGCCACAACCGCACTGCGGGCAATCCGCAAGCAGCGGTACGACATTCCCCAGCACTTTTCGCACCTTTTCCATCCCCTCATGCATTACCATGTCGATGGCCTCCATGGTAATGGGCTCCGCCGACTTGCCCGCCGCCGGATTTACCACCAGCGACAGGGGCGCGTAGCACAGGCCGATTTCCCGCGCCAATACCGCTTCTGGAGCCCCGGTCATCCCCACCACATCGCCACCATCCCTTTCGATACGGCGGATTTCAGCAATGGTTTCCAGGCGTGGCCCCTGGGTGGCCGCATAAGTGCCACCGTCGATAACGACGATGTCCGCAGATCCTGCCGCCTGCAGCAGGCGCTCACGTAGCGGTTGACAATAGGGCTCGGAAAAGTCGATATGTACCACCATGCTCTCGCCGCCTTCAAAGAAGGTGCTGGGACGCCCGCTGGTATAATCGATCAGTTGATCAGGCAGACAGAGAACGCCTGGCCGCATGGCTGCCGTGATTCCGCCCACCGCCGCCACCGCCACGACATGCGTCACCCCGACATGATGAAGCGCCCAGACGTTGGCGCGATAATTGACCCGGTGCGGGGGAATGGTATGGCCATAGCCGTGGCGCGCGATGAAAACGACTTCCTGCCCACCCAGTTGACCAAAGGTCAAGGGGCCAGATGTCTCCCCAAAGGGCGTACGGATTACCCGGCGGTGACGAATTTGCAAATTTTTGAGCCCGGTCAGGCCACTGCCACCGATAATGCCCGCCACACCCATCAGCCGTCCTCCGGCAAAACAAAAATACCCGGTGCATTCCGCCCCAGGCCGCGGGCATCCAGCCCGTACCCAAACACAAAACGATCCGGCACTTCCAACCCCACATAGTCCACTCGTACCTCGATCGCGCGGGAACGGGTTTTTCGCACCATCACCGCCGTATGAACGGCGGCAGCGCCCTCCACCACGCAATATTCCTGCAAAGCTTGCAGGGTCACGCCCTCGTCAAGGATGTCGTCCACCAGCAAAACCACCGCACCTGCCAGTGATTCCTTGGGGCGCATGCGCCACTGCAAGACACCACCATTGGTTTCGGCACCATAGCGACCGACTTGTACACAATCAAGCACCAGGGGAAAACGCAGGTGCGGCATCAACTGGCCGACCACCACGACGGCACCCGTCAGCACGCAAAGCAATACCACCGGACGATGCGGCGTCAGATGTTCCATCTCTTCATTAATGGCAACGGCCATCCGCTGGATGGCCGTCTCCACCTCTTCCGCGCTGAACAGATGCTCAGCGGGCCCTAAATGGGTAGGTGTCATAATGGCACTAGTAGGTAAAGGTGACCACGTCGTCATCCATTGCCTGCTCGATGACATAAGCGCCACCGACGATATCCTGGATTTCGGGAATCAGGTCTTCCTTGGTGCATTCCCACAACTCAAGGGTCGGGGTGCAGACAAAGAACTTCACGCCTGCCTCATGGGCGTCCTTGATAAAGTCGTAGACACTCTTGGGGCTGCCCGGCATAACAAACATTTTCTCTGCTACACCCTTCTTGGCCAGCTCGCCGGCGCGGGCGGTCAGTACAACTTCGACCTCAAAATCCATCGCGGCAGCCACCGTCGCCTGAAAAAAGGGCGCACCCAACTCCTGGGGGTTGGAAGGATCGGTGTTCACCATAACCATCAGCAACTTGTCAGCCATGTATATCTCCTTGTGAAATTCGGCCCGCCCATCATAGCCGTCCCGATCCAGCACCGCGCCATGAAATGATTGATTACACCATAAAAAGTCGTAAGGCCCCCACAGGAGTCCTTAGTGGTCGATGTCCTGCATCTCGACACGGCGCGCCCGGCTGGCCCGGGTCAGGATATCCCGCTCCTCAGCCAGTGCGCGCTTGGCCACCTGAATGGCCTCCAGCAGGTCCTGGCGTTTGGACTCGACCAAGTCACCGCCCACATCCATCAGATGTGCAGTTTTTTCCTGGATTTCGTCAATGAGTACGCCGATGCGTTCTTCCGCCACAGACTCCATATTGCGTAGACGATCGCGGCCTTTGTCGACCGCGCGCCGCAATTCCTGGCGCGTCTCTGCGCCGCTGGCCGGGGCCAGCAGCAGGGCACCAACGGCGCCAACCAGCACTCCGATAACAAAGCCTTCCGCGTTCTTCATTGTGGTCTCCTCACTGTTTCCAGCTAATGTTTCCGGGAAAAATAACGCCACCCTGTGCGTAGCGCATGATACCACAACCCCAGTTCCCGAACCGGACGAACCAGGGTATCCGCGGTATCCATGATCTCCACACTCAGATACCTGAGTGTCGAGTCCACCCGATCCATCTGTACTCGCCCGGTCCGGGTAATATGTTTGATATCCGCGAGTGCCACCTTGGCATCGAATATCAGCGGTCCAATGTCCTGTTCGACCCTGGCCAGCAGCCTTTCCAGACGCAACTGGGTCCGTATCAGCACGACCGCCGTCACCGTGATGACCAACAGAATAATGATCATGACAATGGCAATGATGGTTACCCCCGCACTGACGGTCATCCTCCCCTCCCCCCAAGCTTCCGGGCACCGAAAGCTAATCCTAATTAAATGCGGCGAAGGGCAACAATCCGCCACAACCCCGTGCCTATCGCGCCGTCCCTTTTCATTATAAGCCGCATCTGCGGGCGGGGTAAAATCGCGGGCGCCAACGTGACGCGCGCAGGCTTCCTCAGAAGGACAATACATATCCCATCACGGCCAGTCCGACGACACCCAGCAGCCCGAGAGCCACCCTGCTCCAGGTCTGCCGCGCACCGGTCAACCCGTAGTATGGATGCCGGGAATGATACGTTCGCCAAACCCACCAGAGCAGCACCAGCCATAGTCCGGACAGCAACCATGCGCCGAGTACATCACTGGGCCAGTGCACCCCGAGGATCAGGCGACTCCAGGAGATAGCCGCCACCAATACTGCAAGCACCGTCACCAGCGCCAGACGCAGGCCTCGATGCCGCAGCGTGGCAAGGAGGTAGAGGGCCAGCAGGCCATAGACCACGACGCTGAGGCTCACATGCCCACTGGGAAACGCGGGTGATAACATTTCCGCCGCGGCCGGGGGACGAGCACGGGCAGTCGTCACTTTTATCAGTTGAACGAGTACGGCCAATATCGCCGTGCCGGATACCAGCAGGAAACCATCAAAGAAACGCCAGGTTGCGAAACAGGCAGCGGCCATCAGCGCCAGCAGCCAGGGCAGAACATCCGGCCCGCCGAGCTGCGTCACCCTGGCCCAGAATGGCTGCCAACCAGGAGCCCTGGATTGCAGAATTACTGTCTCCCAACGGGCGTCCAGCAGTGCTACCCGATGCAGGAGCAGACCCGCCAGAAAATCTCCCGCGTAAAGCCAGAGTAATGCCGCCACCCCCACAGCGAGTAGCAATAAAGCCAGCAATTCCCAGCGTTGTGGTCCGCGCAACGGTCACTCCCCCAAGTGCAGGTACCGCCATAACAGCAGCGCGGCGATCAGTACTGCGGTGAAGCTCAGCACCAGCACCGCCGCCGCGCCGCAATCCTTCGCGCGCGCTACCAGGGGGTGATATTCCGGGCTTACGAGATCAGCGAGCGATTCTACGGCGCTGTTGAGCAATTCTGCCGCAAGCACCGCGCCCATGAGCAAAATGCCGACCCCCCACCAAAGAAGGGACGCCCCTGTCCAGTACAGAAGGATCACGCCCCCCACCACCGCCAGCAACTCGGTCCGGAAGCTGGCTTCCTCGCGGGCGGCGATCCACAACCCACGCCCCGCAAAAAGGGCGCGCCGCCATAAGGCGCTGTTTTTTTTCACCAACCCCCCTGTTCGCGCAAGGACAAGGGCTCACCATCACCGACAATGAAGTGGTCCAGCAAGCGCAGGTCCAGTAGCTGCATGGCTTGATCCAGACGCCGCGTCAGGGAAAGGTCCGCCGCGCTGGGTTCCGCCACACCGGAGGGATGATTGTGCGCAACGATGAGCGCCGCCGCATTCAGCTCGAGGGCGCGCTTCAGCACTTCGCGAATGTGCACCGTAGCGCCGTCGATAGTGCCGAGGAACATCTCCTCAAAACGCAGCACCCGGTGCCGATTATCCAGAAAGATCACCGCAAAAACCTCCCGGCAGCGGTCACGCAAGGTAGCAGACAGATACTGTCGTACCCGCAGCGGCGAATCAAGGCCGTCCCCACGTTGCCATTCCTCGGCAAGATGACGCCTGCCCATTTCCAGCACCGCCTGCAGAAGGGCATATTTCGCATCCCCAAGTCCTTTATGTACACAAAAATCATGATGGGAGGCAGTGAGCAACGCCCGCAAACTGCCAAAATTCAGCAGCATCTCCCTGGCCAGATCCACCGCGCTTTTACCCACCACCCCAACCCGCAGAAAAATCGCCAGCAATTCCGCATCCGACAGCGTCGCGGCCCCTTTTTGCAATAATCTTTCCCGCGGACGCTCGTCCACCGGCCAATCAGTGATGGCCATACGCTCCCTCCTTCCCTTACACTGGGAATGTGATGACTGATAACGTATTCAACACGACGGAGCCCCTCGCTGGCAAACGGATTCTTCTGGGCGTGGGCGGCAGTATTGCCGCCTACAAAAGCCCGGAAATCGTGCGCGCCCTGCGCCAGGCCGGTGTAGAGTTGCGTGTAGTCATGACACGCAGCGCAGCACAGTTTGTGACCCCGCTGACCTTGCAGGCCCTGAGCGGCGAGCCCGTGCGTGGAGATCTCTTTGCCGCCACCGAAGAGGCGGCCATGGACCATATCCGTCTGGCCCGCTGGGCGGACGCCCTCCTGATCGCGCCCATCTCCGCCAATGGAATCGCCCGTCTCGCTCAAGGTCTGGCGGACGACCTCCTCGGCACCATTGTTCTCGCCAGTCGTGTGCCGCTTTTTCTCGCACCCGCGATGAACAGTACCATGTGGATGCACCCCGCGACGCAACGTAACCTTGCGCAGATCCAGGCGGATGGCGCCCACTTGCTGGGCCCCGACAGCGGCAGTCTCGCGTGCGGCGAGGACGGCGCTGGACGATTGTTGGCGCCCGACCGACTGGTGGGCGAACTACGTCTAGCGCTGGCCGAGAAAACCCTGCGCGGCCAACGCGTCCTCATTACCGCCGGTCCGACTTGGGAGGCCATCGATCCGGCAAGAGGCCTCAGCAACCGGGCTAGTGGCCGCCAGGGCTTCGCCCTCTCTCAGGCCTGCGCAGAAGCGGGAGCGGAGGTGCTATTGATTACCGGACCCACCCATGAACAAACCCCGCCGGGAGTAAGCCGTCTGGATGTCCTCTCCGCAAGGGATATGCTCACGGCCTGCCTGCAGGCTCTGGACCGACCGACGGATATATTTATCGCCAACGCCGCCGTGGCCGACCACAGACCGAGTCACTTCAGCGCCCAAAAGCTCAGCAAAACCGCCATTGCCAATCCCCTTCCCCTCAGCATCAATCCGGATATCGTCAGTGCCGTACATCGGGATTCCCGGCGACCACGCTATATCGTCGCCTTCGCAGCCGAGACCCATGATCACCTTGCCACCGCGGGTACCAAGGCGCAGCGCAAGGGCGCGGACGTCATAGTGGTCAATGATATCAACTCTGCCGAGCTGGGGATGGGGGCCGCCGAAAATGCCTGCAGCATCCTGCAGGGTGAACGGGTGCTGCACATCCCGCGCTGCAGCAAAATCGATCTGGCGCGCCACCTGGTGCGTCACCTCAGCAGTTTTATCTCATTGCCTGGAACGGAGATTGAAGACCTTCATGAATAACCTGCAAATTCGCATCCTTGATCCGCGTATCGGCCAGGATTGGCCTCTTCCTCATTACGCCAGCGCCGACTCGGCAGGCATGGACCTACGTGCCTGTCTGGACAGCCCGCTGCGGCTGGCTCCGGGGCAGGCCGAACTCGTCTCCGCCGGATTTGCCATGCATATCGGCGACCCTCAGGTGACAGCGCTGTTGCTGCCACGCTCCGGTTTGGGGCACCGCGGGTTGGTACTGGGCAACTTGGTGGGCCTCATCGATGCGGATTACCAAGGGCCGCTGAAGATGTCCCTGTGGAATCGCGGCAGCGCAGAGATACTCATCCAACCGGGTGAGCGTGTCGCGCAACTGGTGCTGGTGCCGGTTATCCGTCCCGCCATTACGGTGGTGGACCATTTTGCAGCCAGCGCACGGGGTGCCTGCGGATTTGGCAGCACCGGACGACAATAACAGGCAGGTACGCTCCCCCCCTGCCATGGCCCTACGGGTGCAGGTACCAGCGAAGCCTCGGGCGGGGGCTGAACAGGTTAGCGAACGTATAGGGGCATGGCCACCTGAGCAAAAAAAACCGGCCACCAACGATGGGCCGGTTTTCTGATCACGATATACAGCATTATTCGGCGGCTGCCGTTTGCCGGTCTACCAGCTCAACAATAGCCAACGGTGCATTATCACCAGCCCGAAAACCGTATTTGACGATACGCAAATAGCCACCTGGACGCGCGAGGTAGTGCGGACCAAGGTCATCAAACAATTTAACCACTGCCTGGCGATCGCGCAGACGAGAAAATGCCAGACGCCGTTTTGCGACGGTCGCCTCCTTCGCAAGCGTGATCATGGGTTCGGCAAAGCGCCGTAACTCCTTGGCTTTCGGCAAGGTCGTAACGATCCGCTCGTGATGAAACAACGACACCATCATGTTAGCAAACATGGCCTGTCGATGACTGCTATTACGATTTAACTGTTTACCACTTTTACGATGACGCATGACACCATTCCCTCTACATAATTTCTAACGTTAGCCGATGATCGAGTCCGTATCGGCCGCCCGCCCGGGCACCGGCGGCAGGTTTTCCGGCGGCCAGCTGTCGAGTCGCATCCCCAACGTCAGGCCATGCGCCACCAAAACTTCCTTTATCTCATTGAGCGACTTGCGTCCCAGATTAGGCGCCTTTAAAAGTTCCTGCTCCGATTTCTGCACCAGATCGCCGATATAAAAAATGTCTTCGGCCTTCAAGCAGTTCGCCGACCGCACCGTGAGTTCCAGATCATCGACCGGACGAATCAACAGGGGCGTAAGGCTCTGACTGACCTGCACCTGCGACGCCTCGGGTATTTCCCGGGTTTCCGCACCTGCCAGCACGCCGAGCTGGCTGCGAAAAATGCGGGCTGCCTCCTGCACCGCCCAGACCGGATCCACCACACCATTGGTTTCGACATCCAGTATTAGACGATCCAGGTCGGTACGTTGCTCTACCCGGGCGTTTTCCACCAGATAGCTCACCCGCAGCACCGGACTAAAACTCGCATCCAGAGCCATCACACCGATACGCTTTTCATGGGACTGGCGTCGCGTAGCCGCCGCGTCGTAGCCGCGTCCTTCGTCAATACGCAAACGGAGTACCAGTTCCACATCGCGGGTCAGCGTGGCGATTACCTGCTCCGGATTCGCCACTTCGATACCATGTTCCGATACGATATCGGCGCCGGTCATTTGGCCGGGGCCACGCTTGCGCAGTGTCACCACCGCATCTCCGCGTCCGTGCGCCCGTACCGCCAGCATCTTCAAGTTGAGCAGGATATCCACCACGTCTTCCTGCACGCCCTCGATGCTGGAGTACTCGTGCAACACCCCTTCAATCTCCACCTCGGTAACCGCCGCACCTTTGAGAGACGACAACAACACCCGGCGCAACCCACTACCCAGAGTGTGGCCAAAACCACGCTCCAAGGGCCCAAGGGCCAGACGCGCACGGCGTGCTGAAATCACTTCCACGTCAACGCCCTGCGGGCGCAACAGCTCTCCAACCTCAGTCATAAGCGTTCCTCAACCCCCGGTCTTACTTAGAGTACAACTCCACGACGACCTGTTCGTTCAAATCCGGGGCCATATCTTCTCGCACCGGCACGGCTTTGATGGTCGCCTTAAGTTCGGTAGTGTCCATGCTCACCCATTCCGGGAAACCACGACCTGCTGTGGCTTCAACCGATGCAGCAATACGGATATGCGTCCGGGCAGCCTCAGCAACGCTCACAACATCCCCGGCACGTACCTGGTAAGACGGAATATCCACACGTCGTCCATTAACCAGAATATGGCCATGACGAACGACCTGGCGCGCCTCCGCACGAGATGCGCCGAAACCCAAGCGATAGGCAACGTTGTCGAGACGCAGTTCGAGGAACCGAAGCAGCAACTCGCCGGTGACACCGCGTGCCTGACTCGCCCGCTGGAAATATCGCCGAAACTGCCCCTCCAACACGCCGTAAATGCGCCGGATTTTCTGCTTCTCACGCAATTGCCCGCCATACTCGCTGACACGTCCCCGCCGCTGGCCATGCTGCCCAGGGGCGTAGGCCCGAATACTCACTGGACATTTATCAGAAAAGCACTTCTCACCCTTGAGAAACAACTTTCCGCCTTCGCGCCGACACAAACGACAACTCGGACCCGTATATTTAGCCACAGACAACCTCCACCTAAAATTTAAACACGCCGCTTTTTAGGCGGACGGCATCCGTTATGAGGAATCGGCGTTACATCGCGGATACTCGCGATACGGAAACCAATGGAATGAAGCGCACGCACAGTGCTCTCGCGTCCCGGCCCCGGTCCCCGAACTTCGACATCCAGGTTCTTTACACCGAACTCCTGAGCTTTTTTACCCGCGTTTTCAGCGGCCACCTGAGCCGCAAAAGGTGTACTTTTGCGCGAGCCCCGAAACCCCGATCCACCGGAGCTGGCCCAAGTCAGCACATTACCCTGACGATCACTGATGGTGATAATCGTGTTGTTGAAGGATGCGTAAATGTGGGCGACGCCATCCAGGACATTTTTCTTGACCTTCTTTCGCGCACGAGTATTCGTTTGAGTTTTTGCCATTTCTGGAATCTTCCTGCCTATCGTGTAATAGATTTGGCGGGACCCTTACGCGTACGCGCATTGGTCTTGGTCCGCTGGCCGTGAACAGGGAGGCCGCGCCGATGCCGTATACCGCGATAACACCCCAGGTCCATCAGGCGTTTTATGTTCATGGTCACTTCGCGGCGCAGGTCGCCCTCCACAAGAAACTTTGCAACCTCCGAACGTATACGTTCCAGCTCAGGCTCGCTGATATCCTTGACCCGCATATCACATGCAATGTCGGCTGCGCTCAGAACGGTCCGGGCACGCGTTCTGCCGATACCATAAATATACGTCAAGGCAATTTCTATTTGTTTATTGTTCGGAATATTTACACCAGCGATGCGGGCCATCCGCAATTCCTCCAAGAGACTGAGTGGGGTGACCCCACAAGACTAAACAGTTTCGCCCGCACCTTAACCCTGGCGCTGTTTATGGCGCGGCTCGACACAAATCACCCGAACCACACCGTTACGACGAACAATTTTGCAGTTACGACAAAGCTTTTTAACAGATGCGCGAACCTTCATGACACCCCCTATTTGGCACGATAAATGATGCGACCCTTCGTTAAATCGTAGGGCGTCATCTCTACAGTAACCTTATCTCCAGGCAAAATACGAATATAATGCATCCGCATCTTTCCGGAGATATGTGCATTGACGACATAACCATTTTCTAAGCGAACCTTAAAGGTCGCGCTTGGCAAATTCTCTACTACCTCACCCTGCATTTCCAGGGTATCTTCTTTCGACATTTAACGTGCTACCTCTACCGCTTTCACGATTCTAGAGAATACCTCATCCGCCTCACCCTCTCCGCTCACCAAGTGGTAAGCAGACCGATCGTGATAATACGCAATCAACGGCGCAGTTTCCGTCTGATAAACAGCCAAGCGCTTACGAATCACCGCAGGCTGATCATCCTCACGTTGCAACAACACCCCCCCGCAGACATCACAGATCCCTTCGACTGCGGGCGGGTGATAGCGTATATGGTAAATCGCCCCGCACGTCGCACACACTCGCCGTCCGGAAAGACGCTCCACGATTTCTTCATCAGCCAACTCAATATGAAGCACCGCCGCAATCTGATCACCACGTCCGGCAAGCAAATCGTCCAGCGCGTTCGCCTGATGAATAGTCCGGGGAAATCCATCGAAAACAACCCCTGTCGCGGCATCCGGAAGAAGCAGCCGCTCCGCAACGATACCAATGATAATTTCGTCGCCAACGAGCGCACCGGACTCCATAACCGCCGCAGCGCGAACACCAATCGCGCTACCGGACTGAACCGAGGCGCGGAGCATATCACCGGTAGAGACATGAGGCAAGCCTATTAACTGGGCCAGGCGCTGCGCCTGTGTCCCCTTGCCAACGCCCGGCGCACCGAGAAAAATAAAATGCTTTGCCACCCTCACCGCCCGCCAAGAGGGTTCTTGCGAATCAACCCTTCATACTGGTGCGTCAGCAAATGGCTCTGAATCTGGCCCATCAGGTCCATCATCACGACGACCACGATCAGCAGACTCGTACCGCCGAAATAGAATGGGACATTGTACTGCACAATGAGAAATTCTGGCAGCAAACAAACCAGGGTCAGGTATATGGCGCCCCAGAGCGTAAGCCGGGTGAGGATACGATCCATGTACTTAGCCGTATGCTCACCTGGTCGGATACCTGGTACGAAAGCTCCGGACTTTTTCAGGTTATCCGCCGTTTCCCGAGGATTAAAGACCATGGCCGTGTAAAAAAATGCAAAAAATACGATCGCCGTTGTAAACACCACAACGTAAAGGGCAGAGCCCGGACTCAACGCCTGACCGAAGCGCGCCAACCACTCCATACCTGGCACATTCGCAAACCAACCTGACAGGGTCGCGGGCAATAATATTATGCTGGATGCGAATATCGGTGGAATCACCCCGGACATATTCACCTTGAGCGGCATGTGGGTGCTCTGCCCGCCGTATACTTTGCGACCGACCTGCCGTTTGGCATACTGAATGGGAATACGTCTCTGCGCACTTTCCATAAACACCACGAATCCCGTCACCGCAAGCGCCAGCACAAAGAGCGCCACAACAAATAGTGGCTGAAACTGACCCGTTTTCATCAGTTCAAAGGTCGTCCCTATTGCGTCTGGCAGTCCGGCAACAATTCCGGCGAAGATAATCATGGAAATGCCGTTGCCGATCCCACGCTCGGTGATCTGCTCCCCGATCCACATCAAAAAAACCGTACCACAAGCCAAAGAAATGGTTGTGGTAAACAAGAATAACGGGCCTGGGCTAATAACAACCGGAACAGTGCCGGCATGCATCTTCTCAATCGCGATGGCGATTCCCAGACCTTGCATCAACGCCAATATGACCGTCGCATAACGCGTATACTCTGTTATTTTCCGACGCCCGGCCTCGCCTTCCTTTTTTAGTTCCTCAAGTTTCGGAAAAACTGACCCGGCCAACTGAAAAATAATGGATGCGCTGATATACGGCATGATCCCTAACGCAAAAACCGTCAGCCGGGAAAGTGCCCCGCCGGAGAACATGTTGAACATGCCAAGAATGGTTCCCCGTTGCTGATTAAAAAACGTCGCCATAGCCGCAGGGTCGATACCGGGAACGGGGATATGCGCCCCCACCCGAAAAACCAGAAGCGCGCCAAGCAAAAACAGGATACGGTTACGTAACTCATTGATCTTACCGGCACCCTGTGCGGCACCTCCAATGCTACGTAACCCAGCCATCAATCTTCCACCTTTCCGCCGGCCTTTTCGATAGCCGCCCTGGCACCAGCGCTGACTCGCAGACCACGCACCGTCAACCCCTGAGTGATTTCTCCGGTCAATATAACCTTGACCGCATCGGGCGAACCGCGAACGATGCGTCGCAGTAGCAGGCCTTCCAAATCCACCACGCCGTCAATGGCTGCAGACTCCAACTGCGATAACGCCACCTCCACGACGCGAACGCCCAACGTGTTACGAAAGCCACGCTTAGGAATACGTCGTTGCAAAGGCATCTGCCCGCCTTCAAAACCTACCTTATGGTAACCTCCGGACCGTGCATGCTGGCCCTTATGACCACGCCCGGCCGTCTTGCCGAAACCGCTGCCGATTCCCCGCCCAACACGCCGGCGGTCCTTCTTTGAGCCCTCTGCGGGCGCGATGGTGTTTAATTTCATGACAGCTCTTCCCAGCGAAGCAGATAAGGAACCTTGTTTACCATCCCTCGAATCTCCGGAGTATCCAAACGTTCCACCGAGTGATGGGTATGGCGCAAGCCCAGGCCGGCGACGACCCGACGATGTTTCTCAGCAACGCCTATCAAACTTTTTACCAGCGTGATACGCAGATGTTTACTCATCGTGTCCTCCTTGCCCGCGAATCTCCTTAAGGCTTTTACCACGTTTCATCGCGATCGCCTGGGGGCTGATCAGTTTGTCGAAGGCATCAAAGGTCGCCCGAACCACATTGATGGGGTTGTTGGAGCCCAGCGACTTGGCGACCACATTACGCAAACCTACCGCCTCGCAAACCGCACGCATCGCGCCACCCGCAATTACACCGCTACCTTCGGGCGCTGGCCGCAACATCACCCGCGCTGCGCCGTGACGACCCTCTACCGGGTAGGGAATCGTGCCACCCCGCATCAGTGGTATGCTCGTCATCCACCGGCGGGCCTGGTCGGTAGCTTTTTGAATGCCTGCGGGGACTTCTTTGGCCTTTCCGCGGCCAAAGCCGACCTTTCCATCACCGTCCCCCACGACCATGAGCGCCGCGAAACCAAACTGCCGCCCACCTTTGACCACCTTGGAAACGCGGTTGATATGAATTAATTTTTCCTGCATTCCGTCATTGGGCTGCGTATCGCGATTTTCCCGTGCCATCTTAGCTCTCCATCAGAACGACAACCCGCCTTCACGGGCAGCGTCGGCCAAAGCTCTCACCCGACCGTGATAACGATATCCGCTCCGGTCGAATGCCACTTCCTTAACACCCACAGCCAATGCCTTCGCTGCAACCCGTTGTCCGATTGTTGCGGCTGCCGCAACATCTGCGCCCCGCCCCATTGACGCACGCAACTCACCCTCGACCGTGGAGGCCTGCGCCAGAACCTTACCCTGCGAGTCATCGATCACCTGAGCGTAAATATGCCTGCCCGAGCGAAAAACACAGAGTCGCGGTTTGGCCTGTGATGCAATACGTGCTCGCGTTTTACGCGCCCGACGAAGCCTTGCCAAATTTTTATTCATAGTAGTAAGCCTCAACCATCATTTCTTCTTCGCTTCTTTACGTCTGACATTTTCTCCCGCATAACGCACGCCCTTACCCTTGTAGGGCTCCGGAGGACGATAGGCACGGATATCTGCAGCGATCTGTCCGATCTTTTGTTTATCGATCCCCCGAATGACAATCTCTGTCTGAGTCGGTGTTTCGATGGTGATGTCGTCTGGCACCGAATAGTCCACGGGATGAGAAAAGCCGAGGCTTAAACTGAGGGTCTTGCCCTTCGCCTGGGCACGGTAACCCACGCCGATAATTTCCAGCTTTTGCTCATAGCCCTGGGAGACACCCTGTACCATATTATTCAATATGGCGCGCATGGTCCCCGCTTGGGCATTCTGGTTATCTGACCATGTCAGTGACGCGCCGCCGTCGTCTATCCGCAATTCCACCGCAGGATGAAAAGGAACCGACATTTCGCCCTTAGGGCCTTTTACCACCAGGCGTTGATCGGCAACGTGGACCTCAACCCCCTTAGGCAGCGGCACTGGTTGTTTCGCTACACGAGACATTTTCGTTCCCCCCTCAGGACACGACGCAGAGAACTTCACCACCAATCCCGGCACTACGGGCCGCGCGATCGGTCATAATTCCCTGAGACGTTGAGATAATGGCAATACCGAAGCCGTCACGCACGCGCGGCAAATCTTCCGCACCACGGTAAACGCGAACACCAGGCCGGCTGACTCGCCGAATTTCCGCGATCACACCCGCACCAGCATAATACTTCAAAGTCAGATCGAGAACGGGGTGACCGTTCGCGACGTCCTCTTTTACTTCCTGAATATAGCCTTCTTCCACCAGAACTCGTGCGATCGCACGTTTCAGCTTGGAAGCGGGCATCCGCACTTTCGCCTTATTTACCTGTTGCGCATTACGAATGCGCGTCAGCATATCAGCAATAGGATCCGTCACGCTCATCGTGTTTCCTCACCAGCTCGCTTTGACGATACCGGGAATTGACCCAGCCGACGCATGCTTGCGAAAGCATAGACGGCACAAGCCGAACTTCCGATAGTAACCGCGTGAACGCCCGCACAATTTGCACCGGTGATACGCACGCACTTTAAATTTTGGAGTCCTTTCGGACTTTGCGATTAACGATTTCTTTGCCACGCGTCAAACTCCTTCAAGGCCGGAAGGGCATCTTGAAGGCTTTCAACAGCCCAAGGCCCTCTTCATCATTCTTGGCGGTGGTGGTAAACACCACGTCCAACCCGCGCAAACGATCGATTTTGTCATATTCAATTTCCGGGAATATGATCTGCTCTTTCACGCCCATCGTATAATTTCCACGCCCATCAAAAGACTTCGGCGAAAGCCCGCGAAAGTCCCGGATTCGGGGGATAGCGACACTGACGAGGCGATCCAAAAATTCGTACATCACGATCCCCCGCAACGTCACCATACATCCAATCGGATAGCCATCGCGAATTTTAAATGCCGCCACAGACTTTCGCGCACGCGTGACTACCGGCTTCTGCCCTGCAATCCTGGTCATGTCCCCCACCGCGGCTTCCAGCACCTTTTTATCACCAACCGCCTCGCCGACCCCCATGTTCAGAGTGATCTTAAGCAATTTTGGCACTTCCATGACACTACTGAAGCCAAACTCCTGCATCAGTTTGGGCGCAATGGAGGTTTTATACAACGCATGTAAACGTGCTTCCATATTATTTCCCTTGCTTAACGGCGGCCGATAACTTCGCCGTTGCTCTTAAAAACACGCACTTTCTGCCCATCCTCGAGCACTTTATAGCCGATGCGATCCCCGCCGCCGGTTGCGGCATTGAAAATTGCCACGTTTGATACGTGAATAGGCGCCTCTTTCTCCACGATACCGCCCGCTTTACCCATGCGATCCGGACGAACGTGGCGTTTGATCATATTCACCTTTTCAACCAGCACTCGCGAGTCCTCGCGCAGCACCTTGAGCACCTTGCCGCGCTTACCCTTGTCTTTGCCGGCGAGAACCACAACCTCATCATCCTTACGTACCTTCAACATGGTCATCCCCTACAACACTTCCGGTGCCAAAGAAATGATCTTCATAAAATTAGCCCCGCGCAGTTCACGCGTAACCGGGCCAAAAATACGTGTCCCAATAGGTTGCAACTGATTATTCAGAAGCACCGCAGCGTTGCTGTCAAAGCGAATCAGGGATCCGTCTTCCCGGCGCACGCCCTTGCGTGTGCGCACCACGAGCGCGTTATATACGTCGCCTTTTTTTACTTTGCCGCGCGGGACCGCATCCTTTATGCTGACCTTGATAACGTCACCGATATCCGCATAACGCCGATGTGAACCGCCAAGCACTTTAATACACATCACTTCTCGCGCTCCGCTGTTATCGGCAACGTTGAGCCTTGTCTGTGTCTGTATCATGCGTTATCTCCCTCTATGACGCCTTCGGCGAGCACACTTACCAAACGCCAACTTTTGGTTTTCGATAACGGGCGACACTCCTCGATTTTTACAATATCCCCGATATGGCAGATATTTTCCGCGTCATGGGCGTGAAATTTCTTGGACCGTCGAATATATTTTTTATAAAGTGGATGCTGAATACGACGCTCAACATTCACCACTATACTTTTATCCATCAGGTTGCTGACTACCGTACCAACCAGACTACGCGGATTTTTCGCCTCGGTCATGAGTGCGCTTCCTTCTTCACGGTAATAGCTGTCCGTACGCGCGCAATATCACGACGCACAGTGCGTAAACGGGAGGTCTTGGCCAATTGCCCGGTTGCATGTTGCATCCGCAATCTGAATTGCTCCTCCAAAAGGACCAGCAATTGAGCCTGACAACCCGCTAAATCAAGTTTCTGAACCGCCTGAGCTTTCATCCCATCACCCGTCTACTTACAAATGCCGTCTGTACCGGAAGCTTGGCAGCACCCAGCGCGAATGCTTCACGCGCAACCTCTTCCGTAACACCTTCCATTTCATAAAGCACCTTGCCGGGCTGAATCAGTGCCACCCAATATTCCGGGTTGCCTTTACCCTTGCCCATACGCACCTCGGCAGGCTTTTTACTGATCGGTTTGTCCGGAAAAATACGTATCCAGATGCGTCCGCCCCGTTTCACATGACGACTGATGGCGCGCCGTGCGGCTTCAAGCTGACGCGCAGTAATACGGCCACGGCCAACGGCCTTGAGACCGAACTCGCCAAAGCTCACTTTGCTTCCGCGCGTAGCGACACCTCGGTTACGCCCTTTGTGTTGTTTACGAAATTTTGTACGTTTTGGCTGCAGCATCGGAAACTCCCGTCACTTCTGGCGGGCAGCGGCCGTTTGTGCCGTGCTCCACTCCAGAATTTCACCTTTGAAAATCCATACCTTCACCCCAATTATTCCGTAGGTGGTGTTGGCCTCAGCGAAACCGTAGTCAATATCAGCGCGCAACGTGTGCAGCGGAACGCGACCCTCTCGATACCATTCAGTGCGGGCAATTTCGGCCCCACCCAAACGACCGGCACAGTTAATGCGCATGCCTAAGGCACCGAAACGCATGGCATTGGTAACAGCGCGCTTCATGGCCCGCCGGAACATGATACGACGGACGAGTTGCTGCGCTACGCTTTCTGCCACCAACTGCGCGTCCAGCTCAGGCTTGCGGATTTCCTCCACATTGATATGCACGGGAACCCCCATGCGCTTTTGTACGTCATGCCGAAGCTTTTCAATATCTTCGCCCTTTTTACCGATCACAATACCCGGTCGGGCGGTATGTACGGTAATGCGCGCACTACGCGCTGGGCGCTCAATGATAATGTCAGAAACCGCCCCACCTGCAAGCCGCTCCCGAATAAACTGCCGGACCTTGATATCTTCAAGCAGCTTCTCCTGGAAGTCGCTTTTGCCATACCACCGGGAATTCCAATTCTTAATGATTCCCAGACGCAGTCCGATTGGATTGGTTTTTTGTCCCATAGGTTCCTCAGTAAACCTCTGCAACTACAACGGTGATATGGCTGGTGCGCTTCAGAATCCGCGAGCCGCGACCTTTCGCTCTGGCCGCGAACCGCTTCAGTACGGCACCACCATCAATCATGATCTGCTCGACCACCAGGGCATCGACATCGGCGCCTTCGTTATTTTCAGCGTTCGCGATCGCCGATTCCAAACACTTACGAATGGGCAAGGCGGCCTTTTTAGTAGTGAAGCGTAGAATCTCCAACGCTTTCCCCACCGGCTGTCCGCGCACCAGATCTGCGACAAGACGCGCCTTCTGGGGTGACATCTGTAATCCTTTGAGCACGGCTGATGATTTCATCATTCCCCCCTTTAGCGCTTGGCTTTCTTGTCCGCGACGTGGCCCTTGAAGGTCCGCGTCAAAGCGAATTCACCGAGCTTATGACCCACCATATTCTCGTTAACAACTACCGGAATATGCTGACGGCCGTTATGAACACTAATGGTCAATCCAATGAAATCAGGTGTAATCGTCGAACGGCGCGACCATGTTTTGATCGGCCGACGGCTGTTACTCGCCTGAGCACTCTGCACTTTGCGGTCCAGATGTTCATCAATGAACGGACCTTTTTTAATCGAACGTGGCACGTGAAATCCCCTTAACCACTAACGCGAACGACGACGCACAATCATATTGCTCGTACGCTTGTTTCTACGAGTACGGTAACCCTTGGTCGGTTGGCCCCACGGCGATACCGGGTGGCGACCACCGGAAGTACGGCCTTCGCCACCACCATGTGGGTGGTCAACCGGGTTCATCGCCACACCACGAACTGTTGGCCGCACACCCCGCCAGCGCGTTGCTCCCGCCTTTCCCAACTGACGAGATCCGTGTTCTTCATTGCCTACCTCACCTATAGTAGCGCGGCAGGATACATGAATTCTGCGGACTTCACCAGAGCGCAAGCGCAGTTGGGCGTAATCGCCCTCACGGGCCATGAGCTGAACCGATGCGCCAGCGGATCTGGCAATCTGTCCGCCCTTGCCCGGGCGCATCTCAACATTATGAACCACTGAACCCACCGGGATACCGCGAAGTGGCATACAATTACCGGGCTTTATGGGCGTCTGCTCAGCAGAAAGCACCGGATCACCGACAGACATGCCTTTTGCCGCGAGGATATAGCGACGCTCACCGTCGACATAACAAATCAACGCAATATGGGCGGAGCGATTGGGATCGTATTCCAAGCGTTCTACCTTGCCAGGTATGTCTAGCTTATTACGCTTAAAATCCACCAGCCGATAATGGGACTTGTGTCCGCCTCCCTGGTGCCGCCGAGTAACCCGACCAAGATTGTTGCGACCGCCACTGTGAGATTGCACCTCCACCAGGGCGGAATGCGGGTTCCCTTTATGCAGACGTGTATCGATGGTTTTTACCACGAAACGCCGCCCTGCAGAGGTCGGTTTGGTTTTAATCAGTGCCATGTGTTATCCCTTTTTCTCAGGCAACGCCATAATCTATGCTGCTGCCCTCGGCCAGCCGTACATAGGCTTTTTTCCAGGACGAGCGACGCCCGACATGGCGACCTACACGCTTTTCCTTTCCCAGATAGTTACAGGTCTGAACAGAAAGAACCTGAACCTCAAAAAGTTTTTCCACTGCTGACCTGATCTCGCGCTTCGTGGCATCACGGGCAACCTTAAATACGAACTGATTCGCCTGCTGCTGCACCATCGTGCTTTTTTCACTGATCACAGGCGCCAGCAAGACCAGATACTTACGCTCAGCGTTCATCCATACACCTCACCTAACCTGGCTGCGGCTTCAACATCCAGTAATACTCGGCCATATTGGAGCAGATCGGCAGGACCGACGTCCTGCCATCCAGCGATACCCACTCTCGGAAAATTCCGCAAGCCCAGAAAAAGATTCAACGGTACTTCCCCCATGACGAGCAGAACGTTATCTCCTCCCGCGCGACTCAACCAATCCCTGCCCAGGCGGCTTCGTGGTTCTCCGAAATCTTCCTGCTGAATGATTTGCAAACGACCCTGGCGTAGCAATTCTGCCAGTACGGTCCGCATTGCCCCGGCCCACATTTTCTTGTTGACCTTCTGCGTGTAGTTTTCATTTCCGCCGGGAAAGGCTCGCCCACCACCGCGCCAGATCGGGCTACGAATGCTGCCCGCGCGCGCCCGGCCCGTGCCTTTCTGTTTCCAGGGTTTACGTCCGCCACCGCGCACTGCCGCACGATTCTTCTGTACGGCGTTGGCCGAACGCATACCGGCCATTTGGGCCACCACCACCTGATGCAGCAACGCCTCGTTATAAGGCACACCAAAAACACCATCGGCGATCTCGATTTCGCTGCTTTTCCCGGTGGTCACTTCCAAGCTTTGCACTTGCATTGTTTTTCTCCTAACCACGCACGGCGGGACGAATCATCACGTCACCGTCTCGCGCACCAGGGACGGCACCCTTGATCATGAGCAGGCGACGATTGGCATCGATGCGTACCAACTCGAGATTGAGTGTTGTGACCTGTTCTGCGCCCAGGTGTCCGGCCATTTTCTTGCCCTTGAACACGCGGCCCGGCGTCTGGCGACAACCGATGGATCCCGGTGCACGGTGGGACAGGGAGTTACCATGACTCGCGCGGTTACTCCGGAAATTATGGCGCTTGATAGCGCCGGCGAAGCCTTTTCCCTTGCTCACGCCCGACACATCCACGCGCTGCCCTTCAGCGAAGATGTCCAGATCAATGTCCATACCGCACGCATAATTGGCGGTATCTGCCACGCGGAATTCCCGTAATAGCCGCCCGGGAGCAATGCCATTTTTACGAAAGTGTCCTGCCAAAGCAGAAGTTACCCGCTGTGGACGGCGCGTACCGGTTGCCACCTGCACTGCACAGTAACCGTCCGTGGCGATATCTTTAACCTGTGCCACCGTATTCGGCGCCACATGAATGACGGTTACCGGCAGCACACGCCCATCGCCTGCAACGATGCGCGTCATACCTACTTTCCGTCCGATCAGGCCCATTACCATTGTATCGTCCTTTATAATTACAGCTTGATCTCGACATCGACGCCAGCCGCCAGATCCAGTTTGATCAGGGCATCCACCGTCTTGTCGTTGGGATCGAGAATATCCAGTAAGCGCTTGTGCGTACGCTGTTCAAACTGATCACGCGCATTTTTATCCACATGCGGCGAGCGCAAAACCGTAAAACGTTCGATTTTTGTGGGAAGGGGAATCGGGCCACAAACACGCGCACCGGTCCGGCGTGCGGTTTCTACGATTTCCGCAGCGGAAATATCGAGCATGCGATAATCATATGATTTAAGACGGATGCGAATCTTGGAACTGTCCATTATTCGACCACCTTGGAGACGACGCCGGCGCCAACGGTACGGCCGCCTTCGCGCACCGCGAAACGCAGACCTTCCTCCATCGCAATCGGCGCAATCAACGCGACCTTGAACAATATATTGTCGCCCGGCATCACCATCTCCACACCTTCCGGCAACTCCACCGCACCCGTCACGTCAGTGGTACGAAAGTAAAACTGCGGGCGGTAACCATTGAAAAACGGCGTGTGTCGACCCCCTTCCTCTTTCGACAACACATATACTTCCGCTTCAAAACGCGTATGCGGCTTGATGCTGCCCGGCTTGGCCAGTACCTGACCACGCTCCACATCATCTTTCTTCGTGCCGCGCAGCAGTACCCCGACGTTGTCTCCGGCCTGCCCCTGATCCAGAATCTTGCGGAACATCTCCACACCAGTGACAATGCTCTTGGCGGTGTTGTGAATGCCGATGATCTCGATCTCATCGCCAATCTTCACAATGCCACGCTCAATACGTCCGGTCACCACCGTGCCACGACCCGAAATCGAAAATACGTCTTCTATCGGCATCAGGAAGGGCTTGTCCACGGGACGCTCGGGCATCGGGATGTAGCTGTCCATCGCATCCGCCAAACGGAAAATCGCAGGCTCCCCTATGTCGCTCTGATCCCCTTCCAGGGCCTTCAGCGCCGAACCGATAATCACCGGAATGTCATCACCGGGAAACTCGTACTTGGACAGAAGTTCGCGCACTTCCATTTCCACCAACTCCAGCAGCTCGGCGTCATCCACCATGTCCGCCTTGTTCAAAAACACGACGATATAGGGAACGCCCACCTGACGGGCAAGCAAAATATGTTCGCGGGTCTGCGGCATCGGACCGTCCGCTGCCGAACACACCAGTATGGCGCCGTCCATCTGCGCCGCTCCGGTAATCATGTTCTTCACATAGTCGGCATGCCCCGGACAGTCTACATGGGCATAGTGACGATTCGCGGTCTCGTATTCTACGTGCGAGGTCGCTATCGTGATCCCTCGCGCCCGCTCTTCCGGCGCATTGTCAATCTGATCATAGGCGCGAATCTCACCGCCAAACTTCGCCGACAACACCTTCGTCAGCGCCGCCGTTAATGTGGTCTTGCCATGGTCCACGTGACCAATCGTTCCCACGTTGACATGCGGCTTCGTCCGCTCAAATTTCCCTTTGGACATCTTGAACTCTCCCGTTACGACTAGCGCTGACTTTTCTTGACAATGGCCTCGGCCACATGGCCGGGGACTTCCATATACTTCTCGAACTGCATGGTATAGGTGGCCCGACCCTGGGAAAGCGAACGTACCGTCGTCGCATATCCGAACATCTCCGCCAGGGGTACTTCGCAGCGGATCAGCTTGGCGCCCGCTTCGTCTTCCATACCCTGCATCATGCCGCGACGGCTGTTGATGTCGCCGATGATGTCACCCATATATTCTTCCGGAGTTACTACCTCTACGGCAAAGATGGGTTCCAGCAGTACAGGGTTCGCCTTGGCCGCACCCGCCTTGAAACCCATCGACCCCGCGATCTTGAATGCCGCCTCCGAGGAGTCGACATCATGATATGAACCGTCAAAAATGGTGACCTTGACGTCCACCACTGGGAAGCCGGCAATGATACCATTTTCCAGCGCTTCTTCAACACCCTTTTCAGTAGGGTTGATAAACTCCTTGGGTACCGTACCGCCGACCACCCCGTTCTCGAAAACAAAACCGCTTCCCGGCTCGAGGGGTTCAAGGCGCAACCAGACGTGTCCATATTGGCCACGACCGCCTGACTGGCGAACAAACTTGCCTTCCGACTCGACAGTCTTGCGGATCGTTTCGCGATACGCCACCTGCGGCGCACCCACAGTAGCTTCGACGCCGAACTCACGCTTCATGCGGTCGACAATGATTTCCAGATGCAACTCGCCCATACCGGAGATGATGGTCTGCCCGGATTCCTGATCGGTACGGACCCGAAACGACGGATCCTCCTGCGCAAGCTTCCCCAGAGCAATGCCCATCTTTTCCTGGTCCGCCTTGGTCTTTGGTTCGACCGCGACATGAATCACCGGCTCGGGAAACTCCATCTGCTCCAGAGCAATAGGCTTATTCAAGTCACAGAGCGTATCTCCCGTATAAGCTGTTTTGAGTCCGACGGCGGCGGCGATATCGCCAGCAAGCACCTCTTTGATTTCATGCCGTTCATTGGCGTGCATCTGCAACACGCGCCCGATACGCTCCTTCTGGTTACGCCCCGGGTTGAGGACCGTAGAGCCCGCGGTGAGCACCCCGGAGTACACCCGAAAAAAAGTGAGCTGTCCGACAAACGGATCCGTCGCGATTTTAAACGCGAGCGCGGAGAAAGGTTCGCTGTCATCGGCGAAACGGACGATTTCTTCGCCATTGTCTGGATTCGTGCCTTCCACCGGCTTGATATCGACAGGCGAAGGCAGGTAGTCCAATACTGCGTCCAATGCAGCCTGTACCCCTTTGTTCTTGAATGCACTTCCACACAACACCGGAACCACGGCGCCGGAAATCGTCGCCTTGCGCAAGGCCGCCTGCAACTCTGCAATGCTGATTTCCTCACCTTCGAGGTATTTCATCATCACGTCTTCATCGGCGTCCGCGATCGCTTCGACCATGAAGTGCCGCGCAGCTTCTGCGTCCGCCTGCAAGGCAGGGGGAATATCTTCTTCGGTAAATCGCGTGCCCTGCAGTGCATCATCCCAGTTGATGGACTTCATCTTCATCAGGTCGATGACACCGCTAAAGTGATCTTCCTCGCCGATGGGCAACTGAACCGGCACGGGGTTACCGCGTAGCTTGGTCGCGATCTGATCGACAACGCGCTTGAAGTTGGCACCCTGACGATCCATTTTGTTGACGAACGCAATACGGGGCACCTTGTACTTGTTTGCCTGCCGCCATACGGTCTCGGATTGCGGCTGCACACCACCCACCGCACAAAATACCGCCATGGCGCCATCCAACACCCGCAGGGACCGCTCCACCTCGATGGTGAAGTCGACGTGTCCGGGGGTGTCGATGATGTTGATCCGGTGCTCGGCACGCTGCCCATCCATACCTTTCCAGAAGCAGGTGGTTGCCGCTGAGGTAATGGTGATACCGCGCTCTTGCTCCTGCGCCATCCAGTCCATGACCGCAGTACCTTCATGCACTTCGCCAATCTTATGAGAGACGCCAGTGTAGAACAGAATGCGCTCAGTGGTAGTCGTTTTGCCGGCATCGATGTGCGCCATGATGCCGATATTGCGATAGCGTTCGATAGGGGTTGTGCGTGCCACGTGTCAGTCCTTGTGCGGAGAGTTGCAGTCAATTACCAGCGGAAATGGGCAAAGGCCTTATTCGCTTCTGCCATACGATGGGTTTCCTCACGCTTACGAACCGCGTTACCGCGATTTTCCGCCGCTTCGAGAATTTCCGCCGCCAGGCGGTTGCCCATGGACTTTTCGTTGCGTTTACGCGCTGAGTCACGCAGCCAACGCATAGCCAACGCCATGCGTCGGTCCGAACGGATCTCGACGGGAACTTGGTAGGTGGCACCCCCGACGCGACGGCTTTTCACTTCCACGACCGGGCGCACGTTGTCGATAGCCTTACGAAAAATTTCGAGGGCGTCGCTTTTGCTCCGCTCCGCAACCATTTCCAATGCACCGTAAACGATTTTTTCGGCAGTGCTTTTTTTGCCATCACGCATCATCACGTTGGCAAACTTGGCAATGACTTCTTCCTTGTACTTGGGATCCGGCAGAACAACCCGCTTGGGAACTTCACGACGTCTTGGCATGGCGCAACAACTCCTTCAATAAATATTTACTTTGGACGCTTGGCGCCATACTTGGAACGCGACTGTTTACGGTTTTTGACACCGGCAGTGTCCAGGGTGCCACGCACGATGTGATAGCGCACACCGGGAAGATCCTTGACACGACCGCCGCGAATCAGCACCACTGAGTGCTCCTGCAGGTTATGCCCTTCGCCGGGAATATAACTACTGACCTCAAAACCATTGGTGAGACGCACACGGGCGACCTTACGCAATGCCGAGTTGGGCTTTTTAGGCGTCGTCGTGTAAACACGGGTACACACGCCGCGCTTCTGCGGGTTGGCGTCCAACGCCGGAACCTTGCTTTTGGCTACAGGCCGCTTGCGTGGTTTGCGCACGAGCTGATTTAATGTGGGCATTTACAATCTCCAGAGTACGGTGGTGGCACCCAGCCCTCTCACCGATGAGAGGGCGCATTCTAGTTAGGCTTGCCCTGGCTGTCAAGGCAAGCCCCAGTCATACAACAAATTACGGCGTATCGCTTACCGATACCGGCATATCCCGCGGCACCGCAGTCTCCAAGGAAAGGACAGGTTCACCCCGGTTCAGCCGTCGGCGATGCTCATGGTAGGCCAGGCCCGTTCCCGCCGGAATCAAACGTCCGACGATGACGTTTTCCTTGAGGCCGCGCAAGTCGTCTACCTTGCCGGATACCGCAGCCTCAGTGAGTACGCGGGTGGTTTCCTGGAAACTTGCGGCCGAGATGAAAGATTCGGTAGACAGGCTTGCCTTGGTGATGCCCAGCAACATCGGCGTGAAACGCGGCAGTTCTTTGCCGGCAGCTTCCAGCGCGATGTTTTCATCTTCCACCCGTGCCCGATCCACCTGGTCTCCGGGAATGAAGGTACTGTCCCCACTGGACGTCACTTCGACCCTACGCAGCATCTGGCGCAGAATGACTTCGATGTGCTTATCATTGATACGCACGCCCTGCAGACGGTATACGTCCTGCACCTCATCGACAATGTAGTTGGCGAGAGCCTGCACACCCAACACACGCAGGATATCGTGCGGAACCGGCTGGCCCTCGACAAGCTGCTCACCCGGGCTGACCCGCTCCCCTTCGTACACGGTCACATGGCGACCCTTGGGAATCAGATATTCATGCTGTTCCCCGCTCTCGTCGGTGATGATCAGTCGCTGCTTGCCCTTGGTGTCTTTCCCGAAGCCGATGATGCCCTCATGCTCCGCGATAACAGCGAAGTCCTTGGGACGCCGGGCCTCGAACAGTTCCGCCACACGGGGCAGACCACCGGTAATGTCGCGCGTCTTTGTGGTACCCACCGGCAGACGTGCCAGAATGTCTCCGGGATGAATCTCCATACCTTCGTGCACCGCGATAATCGCCTTTGCCGGCAGGAAATAACGTGCGGGCAGGTCAGTACCGGGCAGCTTCAGGTCCTGGCCATGCTCGTCCAGCAGACTGATCACCGGCCGCAAATCGCGCCCCTGGGGTGGCCGTTGCTTCGCGTCGATGACGACAAGTGTCGACAGCCCGGTGATCTCGTCGGTCTGGATGGCTACGCTCGCGCCTTCCACCGCATCTTTCAGAGAAATTTTGCCACCGACCTCACTGACAATGGGCCGCGTATGCGGATCCCATTCCGCGACCCGACGACCCGCTGTGACCGCGGCGTTGTCATCCACCAGAATGGTGGCACCATAGGGCACCTTGTAACGCTCTTTTTCCCGGCCTTGTTCGTCAGTGACGGTAACTTCCCCATTCCGGCCCACCACTACGTGGCGTCCGCTGGAGTGCGTGACCAGGCGAAGGTTGGGCTGATAACGAAAAACCCCGCCCTGCTTGATATCGATACTGCTTTGCGCAGCAGAACGACTGGCCGCACCACCGATGTGGAAAGTACGCATGGTGAGCTGGGTGCCCGGTTCACCAATGGATTGCGCAGCGATAACGCCGACTGCCTCACCCGCATTGACTAGATGCCCACGTGCCAGGTCACGCCCATAACACAGTGCACAGACCCCATGGCGTGACCGGCAGGTCAGGGGCGAACGTACCTTCAGTGCATCCACACCCAGCTCGTCCAACTGACTGAGATGCCGCTCTGTCAGCAGGGTATTGCGGGGGATGACAATCTCACCGGTGTTGGGGTGGACCACATCCTCCGCAACTACACGACCCAGCACGCGGTCGCGCAGAGGTTCGATGATCTCACCGCCCTCGACGAGGGAGGTCATGGGAAGGCCTTCCTCCGATCCGCAATCGGTCTCGACCACCACCAGATCCTGGGTAACGTCTACCAGACGCCGGGTCAAATAGCCGGAGTTGGCGGTTTTCAGCGCGGTATCTGCAAGCCCCTTGCGGGCACCGTGAGTGGAAATGAAGTATTGCAGGACGTTGAGTCCCTCGCGGAAATTTGCGGTGATGGGAGTCTCGATAATAGAACCGTCGGGCTTCGCCATCAGGCCGCGCATACCTGCAAGCTGGCGAATCTGCGCCGCCGAACCTCGGGCGCCGGAATCCGCCATCATAAAGATCGAGTTGAACGAATCCTGCTGCACCGAGCTGCCGTCCGGGAGGTACACGGTATCCTTACTGACCCGATCCATCATGGCTTTGGCAACTTCATCGGTAGCCCGCGACCAGATGTCGACGACCTTGTTATAGCGTTCACCCTCAGTCACCAGACCCGAGGTGTATTGGGCCTGAATGGCTTTGACCTCATCTTCGGACCGAGCCAGAATGCCCTCTTTTTCCAGCGGCGTGACCATATCCCCAGCACCGAAGGAAATGCCTGCGCGTGTCGCCATACGGAAGCCGGTATACATCAACTGATCCGCAAAGATAACCGTATCCTTGATACCCAAACGCCGGTAACAGGTATTGATGAGTTCGCCGATCACCTTTTTCTTCAGCACCCGGTTGATGACACTGAACGGAAGGCCCTCAGGGAGAATATCCCCGAGCAGGGCGCGTCCTGCCGTGGTATCGATACGCTCACCGCGAAAGCGCACGGTGATACGGGCGTGAAGACCCAGGTTGCCCGTTTCATAAGCGCGCCGCACCTCTGCCGCATCCGCGAAGACTCCGCCGGTGCCCTTGGCGTCGGCCCGCTCCTGGCTGACGTAGTAGAGTCCGAGGACGATGTCCTGGGACGGGACGATAACGGGCTCACCATTGGCCGGGCTGAGAATATTGTTGGTGGACATCATCAGGGTCCGGGCTTCCAACTGCGCCTCCAGCGACAGCGGGACGTGCACAGCCATCTGATCGCCATCAAAATCCGCATTGTATGCAGCACATACCAGTGGATGCAGTTGGATGGCCTTGCCTTCGATCAGGACCGGTTCAAAGGCCTGGATACCCAGACGATGCAAGGTTGGCGCGCGGTTCAGCATGACCGGATGTTCGCGAATCACCTCTTCAAGGATATCCCAGACTTCCGGTTTTTCCTGCTCGACCAAACGCTTGGCGGCCTTGATGGTGGTCGCCAGCCCACGCTCTTCCAACTTGTTGAAAATGAATGGCTTGAACAACTCCAGGGCCATCTTCTTCGGCAAACCGCACTGGTGCAGGCGCAGCTCAGGTCCGACGACGATCACCGAGCGGCCGGAGTAGTCCACCCGCTTACCCAGCAGATTCTGACGGAAGCGGCCCTGCTTGCCCTTGATCATATCCGCAAGTGACTTGAGTGGGCGTTTGTTGGGTCCCGATATGGCACGTCCGCGCCGACCGTTATCGAGCAGCGCGTCCACGGCTTCCTGCAACATGCGTTTTTCGTTGCGCACGATGATGTCCGGCGCCTTTAGTTCCAGCAGGCGCTTGAGCCGGTTGTTGCGATTGATGACCCGCCGGTAGAGATCGTTGAGATCAGAGGTTGCAAAACGGCCGCCATCCAGTGGCACCAGGGGGCGCAGGTCCGGGGGCAGCACCGGAAGAACTTCCATGATCATCCATTCAGGACGATTGCCCGACTGTTCAAAGGCCTCCAGGATCTTCAACCGCTTGCTGAGCTTCTTGGTCTTCGTGTCGGAATTGCTCTCCCGCAGTTCATTACGGATCTGCTCAATTTCCTGAGTCAGGGGTATGCCACGCAGCAGGTCACGAATACCCTCTGCGCCCATTTTTGCTGCAAACTCATCCCCATGCTCTTCCAGGGCGTCCAGGTACTGGTCTTCGGTAAGGATGTTCCCGCGTTCCAGCGCGGTCACCCCCGGATCAACGACCACATACGCTTCGAAATAGAGGACCCGCTCGATATCACGCAGGGGCATATCGAGAATCATGCCCATACGACTCGGCAGAGATTTGAGGAACCAGATGTGGGCGACAGGACTGGCGAGTTCAATGTGTCCCATCCGCTCGCGGCGGACCCTCGCCTGGGTTACCTCAACACCGCATTTTTCGCAGACCACACCGCGGTGTTTCAGGCGCTTGTACTTGCCGCAGAGGCACTCGTAGTCTTTGATCGGTCCAAAGATCTTGGCACAGAACAAACCTTCGCGTTCCGGTTTGAAGGTCCGGTAATTAATCGTCTCGGGCTTTTTTACCTCACCGAAAGACCATGACCGCACCTTATCCGGAGACGCGATACCGATCCGAATCGCATCGAATTCTTCCTGCTGATCGTTTTGTTTGAAGAGCTTCAGTAAGTCTTTCAACGCATCCATCCTTGCCCGCCACGGGCGGAAATTTTACTTGGACTGTTCCAGTTCAATATCGATACCCAAAGAACGCAGTTCTTTCAACAACACGTTGAAAGACTCCGGCATTCCGGCATCCATGCGGAAATCACCCTTGACGATGGACTCATACATCTTGCTGCGCCCGCTTACGTCATCCGACTTCACGGTGAGCATTTCCTGCAGGGTGTATGCCGCGCCATAGGCTTCCAACGCCCACACCTCCATTTCACCGAAGCGCTGGCCGCCAAACTGCGCCTTACCACCTAAAGGCTGTTGGGTAACCAGACTGTACGGACCTGTGGAACGGGCATGCATCTTGTCATCCACCAGGTGATGGAGCTTGAGCATGTAGAGATAACCCACCGTCACCGGGCGGTCAAAAGCATCACCGCTCCGTCCGTCATACAGCGTGACCTGGCCGCTGCGCGGCAAACCAGCCAGCTCCAGCATGTCGCCGATCTCTTCTTCGGAGGCGCCATCAAAGACCGGGGTCGCCATGGGCACACCACCACGAAGATTCGCGGAAAGCTCGCGAATTTCCTGGTCTGTCAGGCTGTCGAGATCCTCTTTCTTGCCAGACCGGTTGTAGATTTCCGCCAGGAAAGCGCGCATTTCTGCCATTGCCACCTCACTGTCCAGCATCGCGCCGATCTTCTTGCCCAGCCCCTTGGCAGCCCACCCCAGATGGGTTTCGAGGATCTGTCCCACGTTCATACGGGAAGGCACACCCAGAGGATTGAGCACGATATCCACCGCCGTACCATCGGCAAGATAGGGCATGTCTTCCACTGGCACGATCTTGGAGACCACGCCCTTATTCCCATGGCGGCCTGCCATTTTATCACCGGGCTGCAAGTGCCTTTTTATGGCCACATGCACTTTAACCATCTTCAGAACGCCCGGACTCAGATCATCCCCCTGGGTCAGCTTGCGCCGCTTTTCTTCGAGTACCGCATCGAGACGCTGGCGTTGTTCCTCGAGCTGAGCACGGATCTGTTCCAGGGACTCGTTACTCTCTTCCGTACGCAAACGGATCTCAAACCATTTAGCACGCGGTAAGTCTTTCAGATAAGCCTTTGTCACCTTGTTTCCGGCCGCCAGGCCGTTGGGACCGCCCTCGGCAACCTTGCCGATCAGCTGACGCTCAATCCGCTGATAGCTGTCTTCCTCGACGATGCGATACTGATCATTAAGATCCTTACGGATCCGTGCGAGTTCATGTTCTTCAATGGACTTGGCACGGGCATCCTTCTCGATACCATCGCGGGTAAAGACCTGCACATCGATCACCGTGCCATACATACCGGCAGGCATTCGCATGGAGTTATCTTTCACGTCGGAGGCCTTTTCACCGAAGATTGCCCGCAGAAGCTTCTCTTCCGGCGTCAACTGCGTCTCGCCCTTGGGCGTGACCTTGCCGACAAGAATGTCACCCGGCGCCAGTTCCGCACCGATTACGACAATACCCGACTCATCCAGATGACGTAAGGCACCTTCGGCGACGTTGGGGATATCCCGGGTGATTTCTTCCGGCCCCAGTTTGGTGTCGCGGGCGAAAACCGAAAACTCCTCGATATGAATAGTGGTATAGCGGTCTTCCGCCACGACCCGTTCCGAGATCAGGATGGAATCCTCGAAGTTATAGCCATTCCAGGGCATAAAGGCGACCAGAATGTTCTGGCCGAGCGCCAGTTCACCCATCTCCGTGCTCGGCCCGTCGGCCAGTACGTCACCACGACTCACCACATCGCCGACCTTGACCACGGGGCGCTGATTCAGGGTGGTGTTCTGGTTGGAACGCGCGTACTTGACGAGGTTGTAGATATCCACGCCGGGCTCTTCCGGCAGGGTTTCCTCATCACTGACACGAATGACGATACGGGCACCATCAACGATATCCACCACGCCACCACGCCGGGCGACGACGGCCGCACCAGAATCGATGGCGACCACCCGTTCCATGCCCGTACCCACCATCGGTGCATCGGAACGCACCGTCGGCACCGCCTGGCGTTGCATGTTGGAACCCATGAGGGCGCGGTTGGCGTCATCATGCTCCAGGAACGGGATCATACTCGCCGCCACCGAGACGATCTGCCGCGGCGAGATATCCATGAACTGAACCTGATCCGGGTTTGCCAGAGTGAACTCGTTCTTGAAACGGCAGGACACCAGTTCGTCGGTGAGCACGCCGTGCTCGTCCACCGTCGAGTTCGCCTGGGCAATCATATAATTGCCTTCTTCAATAGCCGACAGGTATTCCACCTCATCGGTGGTGCGGCGATCGACAACGCGTCGATACGGCGTTTCGAGAAACCCGTAGGAATTCGTCCGCGCGTAGCACGACAAGCTGTTGATCAGTCCGATATTCGGGCCTTCCGGCGTTTCAATGGGGCAGATCCGGCCGTAGTGCGTCGGATGTACGTCACGCACCTCGAAACCCGCACGCTCCCGGGTCAGGCCGCCCGGCCCCAAAGCCGAGACACGCCGCTTGTGGGTGACCTCGGAAAGCGGGTTGGTCTGATCCATGAACTGGGAAAGCTGGCTGGAGCCAAAGAACTCATTGACCACTGCCGCAATGGGTTTTGCATTGATCAGATCCTGGGGCGTGAGGCCCTCGCTCTCGGCGAGGGCAAGACGGTCCTTGACGGCCCTTTCCACACGCACCAGACCGAGCCGAAATTGGTTTTCCATCAACTCACCAACCGAGCGCACGCGCCGATTACCGAGATGATCGATATCGTCGATCTCCCCCACACCGTTACGCAGGGCGACCAGTACCTTGAGCACCGCGATGATATCCGCATCATTCAGCACGCCAGGACCGGTGATCTCATCGCGCCCCACCCGACGATTGAACTTCATGCGGCCTACGGCCGACAGGTCGTAGCGATCGGGACTGAAGAACAGTCCCTGGAACAGGTTTTGCGCCGCATCCTTCGTCGGCGGTTCACCCGGACGCATCAGCCGATAGATTTCCATCTGGGCGTCGTGAGCATCACGTGACGTGTCGATACGCAACGTTTCTGAAATATAAGGCCCACGATCCAGTTCGTTGAGATAGAGCGTATGCAGTGTGAGTGACGGCATTTTTCGCAGAGCGTCCAGAAGCTCACCGCTGACGGGCTCATTGGCCTGTACCACCACTTCGCCGGTTTCGGGATGAACGATATCCCGGGCGACGACCTTGCCCAGAAGGAAGCTATCCGGCACAGGAATCTCATGCAGACCCTGAACCTCGGAGAGCGCCTTGGTTTGGCGCACCGTAATTCGCTTACCGGCCTGTACCAGCACGTCGCCAGTTTCCGGACTGACGATATCAAACGCCGCCACTTCGCCCTGTAGACGCTGCGGGATCAGTACATAGCGCAGATCGCCGTCGATCAGGCGAAAGGTCTCCATATCAAAAAACATCTCAAGAATGTCCTGGGTGCTGTAGCCCAGCGCACGCAGCAACGTCGTCGCCGGCAACTTACGACGGCGATCGATGCGCGCATAAACGTGATCCTTGGGGTCAAACTCGAAATCCAGCCAAGAACCCCGGTAAGGAATGATGCGCGCATTAAAGAGGAGCTTTCCCGAAGAATGGGTCTTGCCGCGATCATGATCGAAGAAAACGCCCGGCGAACGATGCAACTGCGAGACGATGACGCGCTCCGTGCCGTTAATCACGAAGGAACCGTGCTCCGTCATCAGAGGCAGTTCGCCCATATAGACGTCCTGCTCCTTCACGTCTTTGACTCTTTTGGCGCCAGTGGTGTCGTCTTTTTCCATAACCGCCAGACGCAAACGTACCCGCAAACCGGCACAGTAGGTCAGCCCGCGCTGGCGGCACTCCACCACATCAAACACCGGTTTTTCCAGGCGGTAGGAGACATAATCCAGCATTGCATTGCCGGAATAACTTTCCATCGGAAAAACCGAACGGAAAACAGCTTCTAAACCCGTTTCCTTTCGCGCCGCCGGGGGTACCGACTCCTGGAGAAACTCCCGGTAGGAATCCATCTGCGTAGCCAGCAGATATGGCACAGCAAGAATGCTCTGGCTTTTGCCAAAGTCTTTACGAATCCGTTTCTTTTCAGTAAAAGAGTAGGCCATGGATGCTCCGCGCGACGACTGCATGGTTCAGGGATCAGCGGTTAAAGCTGCTTTCCGCAAACAATGAGGGGCTGGCAGCGCTTTACGCGGCCAGCCGATAAGGGTTACTACATCAACTATAGATTACTTGATCTCCGCCTCGGCACCGGCCTCGACGAGCTGCGCCTTGACACTTTCGGCTTCGGCCTTGGCTACGCCTTCCTTCACGGGCTTCGGCGCGCCGTCAACCAGATCCTTCGCTTCCTTCAGACCAAGACCAGTGATGGCTCGAACCACCTTGATGGTATTAACCTTGTTGGCACCGGCGGCGGTGAGGATAACGTCAAATTCGGTCTGTTCTTCCACAGCGGCCGCACCTTCGCCAGCCGCCGCGCCACCGGCAGGTGCAGCGACCGCGACAGCCGCTGCAGATACGCCGAACTTCTCTTCCATTTCTTTGATGAGTTCAGACAGCTCGAGGACCGTCATACCCGCAATAGCGTCTAAAATTTCCGCTTTGGACAATGCCATGTTACTAACTCCTTCAGTTCAAGTTGATTTTAAGCAGCACGCTGATCGCGAACTGCCGCCAAGGTCCTGACGAAACGGCTCGGGACCTCGTTAAGGGTGCGAACAAAGCCGGCAACCGGGGCCTGCATGGTACCGAGCAATTTGGCCAGCAATTCTTCGCGTGAGGGCATTTTGCTCAATTGTGCGATTGCCGCCGCATCGATCTGCTTACCACTGAGCACACCACCGATAATGACCAGTTTTTCCAAACGCTTTGCATGGTCAGTGAAGAGCTTCGCCAGGGCAACAGGGTCTTCTGCTGCCGCGAATACCAGAGGACCTTTCAGCAAGTGGTCCATCACTGCGAATGGCGTTCCCGCGAGGGCGCGCTTCAACAGCGTGTTCTTCACAACCTGCACATGCACCGACTGCTTTTGTGCTTCTGCCCGGAAAACAGTCATCTGCGCCACCGTCAAACCGCGATACTCCGCTACCACTGTGGCTTGCGCCCTAGTGAGTCTGGTCTGCAAGGTGGCAACGACCTGTTCCTTTTCTGCGAGTTTGAGACTCACGTGAATATCACCTCCTATCTAACCGAGGCGGCCAGAAGATCTGGCGCGCCGTCGCCTACGCAGGGAAAATCATTAAGGCTTACGCCCCCTGCGGTCTTTGTACGCCGGCTTACGCCGACCTTCCCGCCCGGAAACGGAAATCTTTAGCCGAGACCACTCAGATCCACGGCAACGCCAGGACCCATGGTCGGAGAGAGGTTCACCTTACGGATATATATACCTTTACTGGTGGCCGGTTTGGCTTTACGCAAGCTGTCGATCAGCACCAGCAGGTTTTCCTGCAACGCCTTCACCTCAAAGGAAGACTTGCCGATGGTACTGTGCACGATGCCGCCTTTGTCGGCGCGGTAACGCACCTGTCCACCCTTGGCATTGATTACGGCAGTACGAACATCTGCAGTCACCGTCCCGACTTTGGGATTCGGCATCAAACCACGGGGACCCAGCACGGGACCCAGGGTGCCCACCACACGCATGGCATCCGGCGTAGCAATGACCACGTCAAAGTCCATCTGCCCAGCCTTCACCAACTCCGCAAGATCCTCCATACCGACAATATCGGCACCGGCTTCACGCGCTTCGGTCGCTTTATCGGCGGTGGCGAAAACGGCCACCCGCATTTGCTTACCGGTGCCATGGGGCAGCACTACCGCACCACGCACCACCTGGTCCGATTTGCGCGGATCAATACCCAGACCCACCGCCACATCCACCGACTCGTCGAACTTGGTCGTGGCCATCTTCTTGACGAGTTCGAGGGCTTCCTCGATCGCATAACGGTTATTCCGATCCACCATCGCCCTGATGGCAAGTGTGCGTTTGGATTTCGTCGCCATATTTCAGCCCTCCACCGTCAGGCCCATACTGCGGGCAGTACCACGCACGCTGCGCTTTGCCGACTCGATATCCTGCGTATTGAGATCCGGCATTTTCGTTTTGGCGATATCTTCGATCTGCGCTTCCGAAACCTTACCAACCTTTACCGTATTGGGACGCCCGCTGCCCTTTGGCAGGCCCGCAGCCTTCATCAGCAGCACCGCTGCTGGTGGCGTCTTCACCTCGAAAGTGAAGCTTTTATCTGCAAAAACAGTAATAACCACGGGTAACGGCAAACCCGGTTCGACACCCTGGGTCTGGGCATTGAACGCCTTGCAGAATTCCATGATGTTCAGTCCACGCTGACCCAAAGCCGGGCCGATAGGCGGGCTTGGATTGGCTTGCGCAGCCTTTACCTGCAGCTTGATATATCCCGTTATTTTCTTTGCCATAATTTAACTCCTGCGAGGTGCGAACGCCATCAGGCTCCCTCTGTTGAAAACGATCAGGCCTTCTCGACCTGGCCAAAATCCAATTCTACGGGCGTGGAGCGACCAAAGATGGTCACCGAAACCCGTAACTTGCTCTTTTCGAAATTGACTTCCTCGACGACGCCGTTGAAATCCTTGAACGGGCCATCTACGACACGCACCTGCTCACCCGCGTCAAAACTGAATTTCGGACGCGGCTTCTCAACGCCTTCCTTGATGCGGTCCATGATGGCGTTGGTCTCCGCATCACTCAGCGGATGTGGGCGCCCTACAGAGCCGCCGACAAATCCGGTGACCCGTGGTGTGCTCTTGACGAGGTGCCAGGTCACGTCGTCCATTTCCATCTGCACCAAGACATAACCGGGGTAAAACATTCGCTGCGAGCTCGTTTTTTGGCCATTTCGCATTTCCACGACTTCTTCGACGGGAACGAGGATCTCACCAAACTTGTCGGCAAGCCCTTCCCGATTGGCACGCTCGCGGATCTCGCCCTGCACCTTTTTCTCGAAGCCCGAGAACGCATGAACCACATACCAACGCATAGACATTTACGCGACTCCTCCGAGTAGCAGGCGCACGATCCCAAGGAGTGCCATATCCACCAGCCAAAGGAAGATGGCAATTACCGCGATCAGACCAATAATGATGGCCGTACTACGCACGACCTCGGGGCGCGTTGGCCAAACCACCTTCAGCAACTCCACGTATGCTTCCCGAAAAAAGACCAGGAGCGCCTTGCCGTTGTTGCTGGAAGCGAAAAGCCCTGCGGCAATCAACAAAGCGAGAATCAGCGCCACACCAGGGTAATACGTACCGAAGTGGATGGGGATGAGGAAATAGGCGAATACCCCGAGGGCAGCGAGTCCTGCCGCAAAATAGAGCTTCACTTTTTCCGACATGAACACCACACCTTTTTAATAATGGCAGGGCAGGAGGGGCTCGAACCCCCAACCTGCGGTTTTGGAGACCGCTGCTCTACCAATTGAGCTACTGCCCTGCAGACGGCAAACGGCGGACAGTGCCGCCGTTCAACACTACATCATGAAAACTTATTCGACCACCTTGGAGACGACGCCGGCGCCAACGGTACGGCCGCCTTCGCGCACCGCGAAACGCAGACCTTCCTCCATCGCAATCGGCGCAATCAACGCGACCTTGAACAATATATTGTCGCCCGGCATCACCATCTCCACACCTTCCGGCAACTCCACCGCACCCGTCACGTCAGTGGTACGAAAGTAAAACTGCGGGCGGTAACCATTGAAAAACGGCGTGTGTCGACCCCCTTCCTCTTTCGACAACACATATACTTCCGCTTCAAAACGCGTATGCGGCTTGATGCTGCCCGGCTTGGCCAGTACCTGACCACGCTCCACATCATCTTTCTTCGTGCCGCGCAGCAGTACCCCGACGTTGTCTCCGGCCTGCCCCTGATCCAGAATCTTGCGGAACATCTCCACACCAGTGACAATGCTCTTGGCGGTGTTGTGAATGCCGATGATCTCGATCTCATCGCCAATCTTCACAATGCCACGCTCAATACGTCCGGTCACCACCGTGCCACGACCCGAAATCGAAAATACGTCTTCTATCGGCATCAGGAAGGGCTTGTCCACGGGACGCTCGGGCATCGGGATGTAGCTGTCCATCGCATCCGCCAAACGGAAAATCGCAGGCTCCCCTATGTCGCTCTGATCCCCTTCCAGGGCCTTCAGCGCCGAACCGATAATCACCGGAATGTCATCACCGGGAAACTCGTACTTGGACAGAAGTTCGCGCACTTCCATTTCCACCAACTCCAGCAGCTCGGCGTCATCCACCATGTCCGCCTTGTTCAAAAACACGACGATATAGGGAACGCCCACCTGACGGGCAAGCAAAATATGTTCGCGGGTCTGCGGCATCGGACCGTCCGCTGCCGAACACACCAGTATGGCGCCGTCCATCTGCGCCGCTCCGGTAATCATGTTCTTCACATAGTCGGCATGCCCCGGACAGTCTACATGGGCATAGTGACGATTCGCGGTCTCGTATTCTACGTGCGAGGTCGCTATCGTGATCCCTCGCGCCCGCTCTTCCGGCGCATTGTCAATCTGATCATAGGCGCGAATCTCACCGCCAAACTTCGCCGACAACACCTTCGTCAGCGCCGCCGTTAATGTGGTCTTGCCATGGTCCACGTGACCAATCGTTCCCACGTTGACATGCGGCTTCGTCCGCTCAAATTTCCCTTTGGACATCAGACACTCCCCAAGAATACCAGACCCAAGAAAGACCCGAAAATATGGAGCCCACAACCGGATTCGAACCGGTGACCTCTTCCTTACCAAGGAAGTGCTCTACCGACTGAGCTATGTGGGCATGAACACTGGAGCGGGTGATGGGAATCGAACCCACACCATCAGCTTGGAAGGCTGAGGTTCTACCGTTGAACTACACCCGCACAAATCAAAACTTGCCATACTGGCGCCTGCGCCAGGCAGAATGCCATAAAAAAGCTTGGTGGAGGGGGGAGGATTCGAACCTCCGAAGGCAGAGCCGTCAGATTTACAGTCTGATCCCTTTGACCGCTCGGGAACCCCTCCCACGATTAGCGGCGCATTGTGCGGCCTGGGTATTTCTTTGTCAAGCGTCTTTGTCAAGCGGTGCTGGGCCCCGGCACCTTCGGGAACGCACCATCAGCTTGACGAATAATGCGGATTCTGCGCTCTCGGCGCCTTGACATCGTTGCCCATTTACAACATCCTGTAAAAGAATAAGTGAAGTTTTTTGCCAGGCAGCTTCGCCAGGGCTTGAAAGAGGAGGGTTTTGATAATGGAACATATTAAAGGCATCAAAGGCATCACACTACTTGTAGCCATCAGCGGGGGTATTTTCGCCAGTGCAGCCTATGCGGACGGTGGCTATGTGGGTTATGCAGTCAATCACGGCGCCAAGCCTGTTGTCACCAGTCGGGGTATCTGCGTGCGTGGCGGGCGTCCGGTAACGGATGGTCCGGTGCCCGCCTATTGTGCGCCCGCGCCGGTCGCCGTGGCAGCCGCGCCGACACCGCCTCCAGCCCCTGTACCTGCCCCCATCGCGCCTGTTGAGCAGACGATTCTGGTGAGCAAGCCGATCACCATCACCGGTATCAACTTCAAGTTCGATTCGTACAAGCTGCTGGATCATGACATCCGGGTACTGGACGAAGTGGCGAGTTTTGCCAAAAAACATCCCGAGGCCGTACTCGACGTCAATGGATATTGCAGTAAGGTGGGCACCTACGCATACAATCTCAAGCTGTCCAAGCTGCGTGCCCAGAGTGTCGCACAGTACCTGGCCCATCACGGGGTGGCAAGTGATCGCATGGTACTGAAGGGTCACTCCTACGACAATCCGGTCGCCACTAACGCTACCCCCCAAGGCCGCTTCCTGAATCAGCGCGTGGAAATCAATTCCAGCATCAAGGTTCAGAAGACCGTTCAGTAATCTCCTTCCAAATATTGCAGATGCGGGCCAGCCAAGGCCCGCTTTTTTTGCGGCGGCCATGGCGGCGCATGGCATCGTTTCCATGATAGACTAAACGCCATGCGACAGTCCTTCCTTCGTTTTGTGCGAACACTGCATATCACCCGCGTTCTGGTGCGTTACCGCCTGGACGAAGTGCTGTATTTTCTTCCTTTGTTAAAACCATACCAGGCCGTGTTGCGCCTAAATCCCATGACATGGCTGGCGCCGCGGCCCCAGGGCTCCTTTGCCGAACGCCTGCGCGAGGCACTGGAAACACTGGGCCCCACCTTTATCAAACTAGGACAGATGCTTTCAACCCGCCGGGATTTGCTTCCCGACCATATTACTCAGGAGCTTGCGAAACTCCAGGACGCAGTCCCCCCTTTCCCGTCCAACGTCGCCCGGCAGATCATCGAGGCAGCGCTCGGCAAACCGCTGGATGCGATCTTCTCCCGATTTGATGATCAACCCGCCGCGGCGGCGTCCATTGCCCAAGTACACTTCGGGCAATTGCTGGATGGCCGCGAGGTGGCGATCAAGGTCAGACGCCCGGGCCTGCAATGGATCATCGATCAGGATCTGGCCATCCTTGCGCTGCTCGCTGATCTCGCGGAGCGCTATTCTCAGGAAGGCCGGCGCCTGAGGGTGCGTGCCGTTGTCGCGGAATACGCGAAAATCATTCGCGGGGAACTGGATCTGCTACGTGAAGCGGCCAACGCCAGTCAGTTGCGGCGTAATTTTGCTGCCGAACCGGAACTGCTCTATGTGCCGGAAATATACTGGGACTATTGCGCGTCTCCGGTACTGGTGATGGAGCGCATTTATGGTATCCCCATCGGTCAGCGCGAGGCACTTCATGATGCTGGCATTGATTTTGATCAACTCTCGCGGCGCGCTGCGGAGATCTTTTTCCGTCAGGTCTTTCGTGACGCGTATTTTCACGCGGACATGCATCCTGGCAATATTTTTATCGATCCGAAAAACGGGCGCTTTATCGCGGTGGATTTTGGCATCATGGGCAGCTTGGATGATGCGAGCCAGCATTACCTTGCAGAAAACATGGTTGCGTTTTTCCGACGCGACTATCGGCGCGTGGCAGAAGCCCATGTGGAAGCCGGATGGGTCCCAGCGGACACCAATGTGCAGGATTTTGAAACCGCCATCCGTGCCATTGCGGAGCCGGTGTTTGAAAAACCGCTGAATGAAATATCCGTTGCCAGCCTGTTGCTGCGGCTCTTTCAGACTACGCGCGCCTTTCATATGCAAACCCAGCCTCAACTCCTGCTGCTCCAAAAAACGCTGGTCAATGTCGAGGGCATCGCCCGTGATTTCAACCCGGCACTCAACATCTGGGAAGTGGCCACACCGCTTCTGACAGAATGGCTCAGCCGTCAGCGCGGTCCGCAGGGTTGGTGGTCCGAGCTGAAACGATACTTCCCCCAGTGGGGATTGGTTCTGCCGGAAATGCCGGTACTACTCCATAACATCCTGCGCCAGACCCAGCAGGGTGAACTGCCCTTGGTGATCCGTAGCAACGACATCCAGGGTATTCGGCAGGAACTGCACAGTGGTTTGCAAAAACTTACCTATAGCGTAGGCGGCACGTTTATTGTGGTAGGCTTGGGCATTATTGCGGCGCTGGAGCACCGGCTGGATAGCCCGGTACTTCATTTGCCGGTGTGGGCTTGGCTGATTATCCTGCCGACGGCCCTCTGGGCAGGGACCAGATGGGTACGCAGCATATTTATCCGTCGCGACTAAGGTAGGCGGAGGTCCGTTACAACAGATACACCGGGCTAGGGAAAGGAGGGTGTCATGTGGATGGTCGTTTCATTTTTGATAGCGGCGCTGGCTGTCATTTTCGCGGTTCAGAACGGGGCACCCGCCACCATTCATTTCTTCTCGTGGACGTTTGCACAGTCCCAGGGGGTGGTCCTGCTTAGTGGTTTTGTCGCCGGTTTTATTGCGAGTATGCTGATTTATCTCCCCACACATATCCGTAACAAGCTGAAGATCCGCCGCCATGAACGACGCGAGGTCGACCTTGAAGGGCAACTCAACGCGGAACGGGGCAAACGGGAGTACTTCGAAAAGGAACATGCAGCCGCCATGCGCGTCCAGAAAGGCAACAGCACGGCGACCGGCAACACGGGAAGAAGCGCGGACTGAAGGTGACTAGTCGCGCGTCATGGTGCAACTACCGTCTTTTCCCTAACAGCAGCCACCTCCCGGTACTCTGGGTGTACTTGCGCTAAAGTCGCCAGGTTACGGCTGGCTTGAACATTGCCAAGCGCTGCTGCTTTGCGCCACCAGAGGCTGGCCTGGCCATAGTCCTGCGGCACCCCCTGCCCCAGGAAATAGAGATTGCCCAGGTTGTACTGAGCGGCGGGAATACCCTGCGCTGCCGCCTTCTTCCACCAGTAAGCTGCTTTGGCTTCATCCTTGTTCACGCCCTGGCCGAAATAATACTGCATGCCAAGGTTGTATTCCGCTTTGGCATAGCCATGGAGGGCAGCCTTGTTGAACCAATGTGCAGCCAAGCTATAATTTTGCGGAACCCCGTCACCCAATGCACAACGAGTACCTATCGTATTCTCGAGCCTGGCCGTGGTGAGATCGGCAGAGTGAGCGCCAGCCACATCTTGGGGGGCTACACCGGTTGCGGTATGCGCATCCGCCCAAGGCGCGGAAAGCGCCAAAAATACTGCCCCACAGACAGCAGGAAGGAATCGTTTACTGAAATCGTGATAATTGCGCATAGAAACTCCTAGCTGATTGCCCATACCTTACAGATAGCGAGGTTACACCAAAAACCTCGCGCATAACCAGAAGTTTTTCAGGCGTATGCCGAACGGGAATTGCGGACTGGCCACACCCGGCGCTCTCCCCCCCGCGCAGGCGCCGCATATCAGGCGCGTCAAGCAGACATATGAGCGTCGATCCAGGACTCCGCCGCGTACCAGTCCGCCTGACAGTCGCCTCCCACAAAACTGCGCGCCTCGGCAAGATAGTAGGCACGTTCGGCAATCATGCGCTGGCGATCCGCAGCAGAGACCTGTGGAGACTTTGAACGTCCGGCAGCCCGGGGCTTCTTGGGCACGGCGACCGCATCCCGCGCCGTCGCGCGCGGCGCCACCTTGGGATCCGCTGAAACTTCCCTGGGCTTTGCGACCCGTTTTTTAGGTTGCTCTTCCGCCATGGCTACCCTCCTGAAGGACATGAAAAAAACGCTCTAGTAAGAAATAGCACATGGCGGCAGGGTTTTCAAAGTCCGGGCAAGTCTTCTTTCCATTTTGTGGGATAGAATGAAAGCCATCGACGTGCCATCAGCGACCGGCCTGCAACATCTCCGCAGACCGCCACCTCTGCGCGAGTTTATCCAGGACGGCGTTGACGAAGCGATGGCCTTGCTCACCACCAAAGTCTTTGTCCAGTTCTATGGCTTCATTGATGATCACCCGGTATGGCGTTTGCGGATAGTCCCGCAATTCGCAGGCCGCCAGACGCAGGATCGCCCGTTCGACCTCGCTGACCTCATCGGCCCAGCGACGGTCCTGAACTTCCTCGGCGATGGCAGGGTCCAGTTCGGAGATTGCGGCACAGACCCCTTGCCAGAGGCTTTTAAAGAAAGCGACATCGGCGCCCTGCAGGCGCTCCGGATCGGAGGTAAATTGCAACTCGATCTCCGCACAATGGCCCGGATTCATCTGCCACTGGTAGAGCGCCTGAACCGCAGCTTGACGCGCCAGACGACGGCGACTGATTTTCATCGAGTGCTATTCAGATCTGACGCAACAACTGCACCATTTCCAGTGCAGTCATGGCCGCATCGAAGCCCTTGTTGCCCGCTTTGGTTCCGGCGCGCTCAATGGCCTGCTCAATGCTGTCCGTGGTCAGCACCCCAAAAATCACCGGCACTCCCGTGTCCATGGATACCTGCGCCACCCCCTTGGACACTTCGGCCGCGACATAATCAAAATGTGGGGTACCGCCGCGAATCACTGCGCCCAGACAAAGCACGGCGTCATAATTACCGCTACGCGCCAGCTTCTGTGCGATCAGCGGCATCTCATAAGCACCCGGGACATGAACGACATGAAGCTGTTCTTCTTTTGCACCGTGACGGCGCAACGCGTCGATGGCACCCTGCTCCAACTGCTGGGTGATAAAGCTGTTGAAACGGCTGACCAACAGGGCAAAGCGATGCTCACCGGCCTGCAGACTGCCTTCGATATGACGAATCATGACTCATCCTCGGGAACTTCCAGAAAGGGACGCTGGCCGACGATCTCCAGACCGAAGCCGCCGATACCACGGTATTGAAACTGACTGTCGCTGAGGACCACCGCCTGATGCACCCCCAGATCAGAGAGAATCTGGGCGCCGATGCCAAAGGTGCGCAGAACCCGTCCGGCGTCACCCGCCTGACCGGGCCCCTTGGGCTTTTCAGGCAATGCGGCGATCTCGCGCAGGAGTTCTTCGACACTCTCCTGATGGTGGAGATAGACCAGCACGCCACGACCTTCTGCAGCGATCCGCCGCAAGGCGATGACATTCGGGCTGGCTTCACCGGCGAAGAGATCATTCAGCGTCTTGCCAACCTGTACCCTTACCAGTACGGGTTCATCACGCGCTTCCAGGTCGCCAAGAACCAGGGCAAAATGCGTTTCACGGGCGACCCAGTCACGATAAACGTGGAGTTCGAAGTCGCCACATGGGGTATGCCACGGGCCGCTCGCCTCCCGCTGTACGATCCGCTCCCGTTCCAGGCGATAGCGGATCAGGTCGGCAATGGTGCCAATTTTGAGGCCATGTTCCGCAGCATAGGGGAGCAGGTCGGGCAAACGCGCCATTTCGCCGTCGACATTGAGAATTTCGCAGATGACACCGGCGGGTTTGCAGCCAGCCAGCCGTGCAAGGTCGACCGCTGCTTCGGTATGACCGGCGCGAACCAGTACGCCCCCGGGTTCTGCGGCCAGAGGGAAAATGTGACCGGGCATCACGATATCCTCCGGGCCTGCCTCGTCTGCAATGGCCGCCCGAATCGTCACCGCGCGGTCAGCAGCGGAAATGCCCGTGGTGACACCGCGGGCAGCCTCAATCGACACCGTGAACGCGGTGCCCAGGCTGGCAGTGTTATGCCCTACCATCTGCGGGAGGCGCAATCGCTCGCAACGCTCGCGGGTGAGCGGCAGGCACACCAGACCACGCCCCTGCGAAACCATGAAATTGATGGCGGCGGGCGTCACAAACTCCGCCGCCATGATCAGATCACCTTCGTTTTCACGCCCCTCGTCGTCCATCAGAATCACCATCCGACCGGCAGCGATGTCGGCGATGATCTCCTCTGCGGAACTTATACTGGCACTGCTCATACCGGAAACCCTTTTGCGGCGAGTGAATCGCGATCGACTGCTGATTTTAACCCGGACCCGGGGCCTGTGGCCACCCAGCGTTCCAGATAGCGTGCAATGAGGTCCACCTCCAGATTGACGGACTGCCCCGGCCGCCACTGCGCGGCCGTCGTCTGCGCCAGGGTGTGGGGGATGAGATTGAGCATGAACAGGTCGCCTCGAAGCGCGTTGACGGTCAGGCTGATACCGTCCACACAGACGCTGCCTTTGGCGGCAACATAGCGTAGCAGGTCCGGAGGTGCGGCGATGGCAAATACCTGCGAGCGTCCCGAGGCGCTCACTTCGCGAATCTGTCCGACACCGTCCACATGGCCAGCGACCAGATGCCCTCCCAGGCGATCTGCCAGTCGCAGGGCCTTTTCCAGATTGACCGGACTGCCCACCTGAAGACGTCCAAGAATGGTTTTATTGAGGGTTTCGCGGGAGACATCGACGGCGAAGGCGTCGCGCTGGACTTCCACCACCGTCAGGCAGGCGCCGGAAACCGCAATGCTGTCGCCCAACCCGACATCTGCGAGATCCAGTCTTCCGGCGGCAACGATCATCCGCAGGTCGCCATCCCGTGCCTGCATCCCGCGAATCTGGCCCAAGGCCTGAATGATACCGGTAAACATCGCCTATCGCTCCTGTGGACGCAATGTCCACTTGATATCGTTGCCCAATCGGGAGCTTTGGATCACCGACCAGCGCGGCACCTCCGCGAGATCCGAATAGGGGCCGGTGGCGAGCACTGGCCGTGCATCCAGCCCGAGCAGCAGCGGGGCCACATAAAGCAGCCATTCGTCGATCAGGCCAGCGGCGAACAGGGAAGCAGCGACGCCAGGCCCCGCTTCGACCAGCACCTCGTTGATCTGCCGCTCTGCCAGCATGCCCATCACTTCCTGCCAGTCCAGTCCCTGTACCGTGCCGCGACAGAACAGCAACTCCGCACCGGCAGCGCATAGCGCCGCCCGGGCGGCAACAGGAGCATCCTGCCCATGAAAAATCCATACCGCACCAGGTGTACCAAAAAGCGCCGCATCCGGCGGCGTGCGCAGATGGCTGTCCATGATGACTTTCACCGGATAGCGCCGCAGGGGAGCTTCCAGGCGTGGTGCGAGGCGCGGATTATCGGCCAGCACCGTGCCGATGCCGACAAGGATGGCACTGGCGCGCGCCCGCTCCTGCTGCACATCCGCACGCGCCGCCTCCCCCGTCAGCCATTGGCTTCGCCCGTTGGCGAGCGCCACCCGGCCATCCAGACTCATGGCCTGCTTGAGCCGCAGCCAGGGGCGGCCGTGGCGCATCCGTCGCAGAAATCCAGGATTCAAGGCTTCTGCCGCCGCTTCCAGGCAACCCTCCTCGGCCACCACGCCGGCGGCGCGCAGACGTTCCACGCCGCGCCCCGCCACCAGAGGGTTGGGGTCGCGCATGGCAATCACCACCCGCGCGATACCCGCGGCAATCAGCGCATCTGCACAGGGCGGCGTACGGCCATAGTGACTGCAAGGCTCCAGAGTCACATAAGCCGTAGCGCCGCGCGCAGCAGCACCCGCCTCCTTCAGCGCGAGAACCTCCGCATGCGGCTCACCGGCTTGCAGATGAGCACCCCGCCCGATGACGCGTCCATCTTTCACCAGAACAGCCCCAACACAGGGATTGGGGTGCGCGCTGTACAGGCCCTGTTCCGCAAGCACCAGAGCCTCACTCATGAAGGCAAGATCCTGCTCAGTCGCCACGATTCAGATCGTCTCCCCCGTCGGGGACCTCCGCCTCCTTCATCCGCGCAATCTCCACGCTGAACGCATCGACGTCCTCAAAGCGCCGGTAAACAGAGGCAAAACGCACATAGGCGACGGGATCGAGGTCACGCAGGGCCTCCATCACCAGTTCGCCGATGAGGCGCGCCGGGATCTCCCGCTCACCACGTTCGCGGATACGGCGCTGGATCATCCGCACGGCGGCATCCACCCGCGCGGTGGCTACCGGTCTCTTGCTCAATGCCCGGGTCAGACCCCGCTGGAGCTTCTCTTCATTGAAGGATTCACGCCGCCCGTCGGTCTTGACAACCACAGGCAACGCCAGTTCCGCGCGTTCAAAGGTAGTGAAGCGTTGCCCGCATTGGGGACATTCACGCCGCCGTCGTACACTTCCACCGTCATCCGCAAGGCGGGAATCCACCACACGGGTATCCGCATAGGCACAGAACGGGCAGTGCACGAATACTCAGCCGTATACCGGAAACTGATGGCAGAGGGCCTTCATATCTGCACGGACCCGCTCAATGACCGCAGCATCGCTGCTCGCATCCAGGACATCAGCAATGCCGTTGCCCAGGCGATGCATTTCGGCCTCGCCAAAGCCACGCGTGGTAGCGGCCGGCGTACCAATCCGGATGCCGCTGGTAACCGCCGGGGGGCGGATATCGAAGGGCACGGCATTCTTGTTGACGGTGATATTGGCCTGTCCCAGTGCCTCTTCCGCCTCCTTACCCGTGACTTTTTCGCCCAGGTTCAGCAAGAAGAGATGGTTGTCGGTGCCACCCGAAACCGCGCCATAACCACGCCCGGCCAACACCTTGCTCAAGGTTTGCGCGTTATGAATGACCTGCTGCTGATAGGACTTGAACTCCGGCTGCAGCGCTTCACGGAAGGCGACGGCCTTGGCAGCGATGACATGCATCAGCGGCCCCCCCTGTAAGCCGGGGAAGATCAGGGAGTTCACCTTTTTGGCATATTGCTCCCGACAGAGGATCAATCCGCCGCGAGGACCGCGCAGGGTCTTGTGGGTGGTGGTGGTGACAAAATCCGCATGGGGCACGGGGCTGGGATGCAGGCCCGTGGCCACAAGGCCGGCGATGTGCGCCATGTCCACCAGCAGATAGGCGCCGATGCTGCGGGCAATCTCGCCGATGCGGGCGAAGTCGATGACGCGAGAGTAGGCACTGGCACCGGCAACGATCATCTTCGGGCGTTCCCGCTCCGCCTGCTCCGCCATGGCGTCATAATCGATGCGGCCGTCTTCCGCGCGCACGCCGTAAGCCGCCACCTGAAAAAGCTTGCCGGACACGTTCACTTTGGCGCCATGGGTCAGGTGGCCGCCATGGGCAAGACTCATGCCCATGATCTTGTCACCGGGCTGGAGCACGGACAAGTAAACAGCCTGATTGGCCTGCGAGCCGGAATGAGCCTGGACATTGGCATGTTCAGCGCCGAAAAGCTCCAGCGCACGGTCCATGGCGAGCTGCTCGGCGATATCTACGTACTCGCAGCCGCCATAGTAGCGTTTACCAGGATAGCCTTCTGCGTATTTGTTGGTCAGCACCGAGCCCTGCGCCGCCATTACCATGGGGCTGGCATAGTTCTCGGAAGCGATGAGCTCGACATGATCCTCCTGGCGCCGGGCCTCTTTGCGCATGGCATCCCAAAGCACGGGGTCAAAATCAGCGATGGTCAGGGTTTTGGAAAACATGGCCGAACTCCTTGGGCTTCAGAAAAAGCAGGCGTAAACACTAATGGATGCACACGGTCACGGCAAGGGTGAAAAATTGGCATAACCCATGAATCTCCTTCATCGGCCACCAGCGCCTTGAACATGCACCGGCTCAGATCTTGATACGCACCGGCTGGGGATGGCCCTGCAAAACGAACTTCGGTGCCGCCTTTTCTTTCCTGCCACGGCGTGGCCGCTGTTTGTCCGCAAAAATATCCTGATAGGCCACATAAATGACCGGTGGCCCAAGCACCCAGACCACTAGTCCGAGCCAAAGCTGAGAGAATGCGGGCATCAGCACATTGCTGATAAGAATGGCGGCCCACAGGGCAATCAGGGGGTCGCGCAACTCCGGCCGAAAAATCAGGGTCAGCGTGGTTTCTACCTCTGATTCCAGCCAGCCATGCCCTTTATGCAGCGCAAGAGCGATACCAAAGAAGGCGGGAGAGAACCAGAAGTAGGGCATGAGCGCCAGATTGGAGAAGCGCTCGCCGAATGCGAACCACCAGCCCCAGAACCCCTGCCCCAAGCCAGACCCGTCATTCCAGGGCATCTGAATTCCGGCGAGGATGGCCCCCATCACTACCGTATCCTGGCCGAACTCGAAGATCATTCCGAATATCGCGAATACCATGCCCCATAAAACGGCCACATGGAGTGCGTGCCGGGTTTGCTGCGGGGTGTATTCCTCTCCCTCACTGCGCCCGGCGATGCGCAGACCGACCAACAGTCCAAGCGGTGCCAGCGCGTCCATAAGCCAACCGGGGAAGGGAATGGCGGCGAAGATCAGAGCCCCCGCGGCGAAGGCAAGCCATTGCTTGGGGCGCACCGCTACCAACTCGGCTCCACCTTCCACCCAGGTCATCATTCGATTCAACCAATTCCAAGCCAAAGCGCTGCTCCCGGACTAAGGACGAACGGCCTGTGCGCAATTCCTGTACCAGGCCGGTACACAGGGATCAGTTTAGCCAAGAATGTGGGTCATGACAAAACACCTGCACCCGGACCTGCCCGGCACATCTTGTGGCTGGGGGCCGGCGCGATTAGACTCTTTCAGCTCTCCCTATAAATCGAAGTGCATAATGCCAGTAGAGATACCCGCCGATTCCGTTGGACTGGTGACCCCGCAGACTGTGACCTTTTCGGCACCTCTGGAGCTGGAGTGCGGGCGCTCGCTGCCTGGCTACACCCTCACCTATGAGACCTACGGCACACTCAATGCGCAGCGGAGCAACGCCATCCTGCTCTGCCATGCCCTTTCCGGCGACCACCACGCAGCTGGCTATCACAGCATGGACGATCGCAAACCCGGCTGGTGGGAACACTTGCTGGGACCGGGAAAGGCCATGGATACGGAGCGGTTTTTCTTTGTCTGCGCCAACTTCATCGGCTCCTGCAAGGGGTCCACCGGCCCAGCCAGTACCAATCCGGAAACCGGCGCACCCTGGGGATTGGATTTTCCCATGGTCACCGTGCGCGACTGGGTCAAAACCCAGGCCGAACTGGCAGACTATCTGGGCATTGAACAGTGGGCGGCCGTTGTGGGAGGCAGCCTTGGCGGCATGCAGGTGATGCAGTGGAGCATGGATTATCCGGAGCGCCTGCGGCATGCTGTGGTCATCGCCGCCGCACCCAAGCTCACCGCCCAGAACATCGCCTTCAACGAGGTTTGCCGGCAAGCCATCATGACGGATCCGGAATTTTATAACGGCCGTTATTATGCGCACAACACCAAACCGCGTCGCGGCCTGTCGCTGGCACGCATGATCGGCCATATCACCTATCTCTCCGACAACGCCATGCGTACCAAATTCGGCCGCGACACCCGTGGCGGCAAGGCATTCTCCTTCGGCTTCGACGTGGATTTCGAAGTGGAGAGTTATCTGCGTTATCAGGGCTCCAGCTTTGTGGAGCGCTTTGATGCCAACAGCTACCTTTATATCACCAAGGCCTTGGACTATTTTGATCCGGCCAGCACCTGGGGGGGCAATCTGGCCGAGGCCTTTGCCTCCACTCGGGCAAACTTTCTGGTGATTTCCTTCAGTTCAGACTGGCGCTTCTCTCCGGAACGCTCCCGTGAAATCGTGCAAGCCCTGTATACCTGTAACCGGGACGTCAGTTATGCGGAGATCGAGGCGGAGCATGGTCACGATTCTTTCCTGATGCCCATCCCCCAATACGTGGCAGTGCTGAGCACCTATCTGGGGCGGGTTGCTGAAGAGATCGGCGCATGACCCTGCGTAAGGACCTGGCGATTATCGCCGACTGGATTGCACCCCGAAGCCGTATCCTCGATCTGGGTTGCGGGGAAGGCGAACTGTTGGCTTACCTGCGTGCCGAAAAAGGTGTGCAGGGCTATGGCGTGGAAATCGAGGAGGCGAGGGTGGTGGCGGCCATACGCCGCGGCATACCGGTGATTCAGCAGGATCTCGATCAAGGTTTGCGCAATTTTGCCGATCAAAGCGTCGATACGGTAGTCCTTTCCCTGACCCTGCAAGCGACCACCTACCCGCGCGAACTGCTGCTGGAGATGCTGCGGGTGGGACGAGAGGTCATCGTCACCTTTCCCAACATGGGGCACTGGCACGCGCGCTGGCAACTGGGCATCCGTGGCCGCATGCCCATGACGGATGTTTTGCCCCATACGTGGTACGATACGCCGAATATCCATCTGTGTACGATCCGTGATTTCGAGTCGCTGTGCCATGATAACGGGATTGCCGTCCATCAGCGGGTCGTGCTGAACGATCTGCGTCGCGAAACCTGGCGCAACCGCTTGTTGCCCAATCTTTTCGGCGAGGTCGCCCTCTATCGTTGCGCTCTGATGGTGCGCTGACCCGCTGCAGGAGAATGCCATGCCACTGGAACTCATCAGCTTTCCCCTCTGCCCTTACGTGCAGCGCTCGGTCATCACCCTGCTCCACAAGCAGGTGGGCTTCACCCTCACCCACATTGATCTGGCGCATAAACCGGAGTGGTTTCTGGCCCTGTCGCCCCTGGGCAAAGTCCCCTGCCTGAAGATCGATGAACACACCGTACTTTTCGATTCGCAGGTCATCAATGAATATCTGGACGAAACCATCGCCCCCGTGCTCCATCCTGCCGACCCGCTGGAGCGGGCGCAGCACCGCGCCTGGATTGCCTTCGGCAGCGAAATACTGGGCGACCAGATGCAGATGATGGTCGCTCAGGGAGAAGAGCGTTTTACCGCCGCCAGTCGTCAGCTTTTTGACAAGCTGGAACGATTGGATAAGGCCATGGGAAACGGCGCCTTCTTCGCCGGCGACGACTTCAGTCTGATAGACGCCGCATTGGCCCCCCTGTTCATGCGCATGGAAATCCTCCATGCCCTGCGCCCATTGCCGCGCTGGGAATCCTTGGGCAAACTGCGACGTTTGACGGCATTGCTCATGGAGCTGCCGGAAGTGGCGGGATCGGTGACTGCGGACTTCCCCGATCGTCTGCGCAACTATATCAGTGAGAGAGGCAGTCTGTTTTTGCGTACTGCCTGAACCAACGCCGCACCACAAATTCGACAAGGAACAGGGGAGTAGACCATATGAGCGCGCATCACGAAAACGGGGAACAGAGTCAGGCACTGGTGCCGACCACCCACTTCGGCTACCAGGAAGTGCCCGAGACGGAGAAGGAGCAACTCGTCAGGGGGGTTTTCAGCAACGTCGCCAGCAAATATGACCTGATGAACGATCTCATGTCCCTCGGAGTCCACCGCCTGTGGAAACGCTTTACCGTAGATCTCGCCCGGCCCCGGCCAGGGCAGCGGGTACTGGATCTGGCGGGTGGTACGGGCGATCTGGCTGCCGCCATTTATCCGCGGGTGCGGCCCAACGGCTCCATCGTGGTCTCGGACATCAATCCCGAGATGCTGGCGGTGGGGGAAAGCCGGCTGGCCGACAAAGGCATCATCGCGGGAGTGGAGTTTGTCGAGGCCAATGCCGAGGCCCTGCCTTTCCCTGACCGCGAATTCGATCTGGTCACCCTGGCTTTCGGCATTCGCAACATGACCCATCCCGAAAGGGCGCTGAAAGAAATTCATCGGGTGCTGAAAACCGGTGGGCGGGTATTGATCCTCGAATTCTCCCATCCACGCTGGCCCGGTTTGCAGACCATGTACGATATGTACTCCTTCAAGTTGTTGCCGCGAATTGGCGAACTGGTGGCCAAAGACCGTGAGAGCTACCAGTATCTGGTGGAATCCATCCGCCGCTTCCCCGATCAGGAAACCTTCAAGGTAATGATGGAAGATGCCGGGCTGGAGCGGGTGGAGGTATTCAACCTCTCCGGCGGGATTGTCGCACTGCATCGCGGGTTCCGGATGGACTAATGAATGCTTTTCATCACCACGCCTAAAAATTCCCTCTTGAGCCCGCCGGCATGGCAGGGCATGATGGCGGCAATTTTCGCAGAGGAGTAATGCCCATGACATCGGTCCACAGTCTCGGTTTTCCCCGTATCGGCCACAAGCGCGAGTTGAAGAAGGCGCTGGAAAGCTTCTGGTCCAGGGAAATTGACGAGCAGGAATTGCAGTCCCGCGCTGCCCAGTTACGTGACCGCCACTGGCGGATTCAACAGACCTGCGGCATGGATCTGGTGCCCGTCGGCGATTTCAGCCTTTACGACCACATGCTCGACATGAGCTGTACCCTCGGTGCCATTCCGCCCCGTTACGGCTTCGCCGGCGGTCAGGTCGGTCTGGACACCTTCTTCGCCATGGCCCGCGGCTCCGCCACCCAGCCAGCCATGGAAATGACCAAGTGGTTTGATACCAACTATCACTTCATCGTCCCCGAGTTCCACGAGGGGATGGATTTCCGCCTCAGCAGCGAGCGTCTGTTTGATCAGGTGAAAGAGGTGCAGGCCTTGGGTCTCAAGGCCAAGCCCGTACTGGTCGGCCCTATCACCTATCTGTGGCTGGGCAAGGAAAAAGACCTGAATGCGGAAGCACACCATGACGCGCAGCATCATCACGATGACAGCGCCTGTCATGGCCATGGCGCCCCGATCGGGGCCGCTTGTTTTGACCGGCTGACCCTGCTGCCCAAGGTCCTGCCGGTTTATGCCGAGATACTCGCGCGTCTGGCGGAAATGGGTGTCGAATGGGTACAGATCGACGAACCCGCCCTCGCCCTCGATCTCCCCCAGGAATGGGTCGAGGCCCTGGAATCCGCATACCAGACACTGCGCCGTGACAAGACGCCCAAGGTGCTGCTGGCGACCTATTTTGATTCCGTCGCCGATCATGCCAAAGCGCTGAAGGCGCTGCCGGTAGCCGGGGTGCACTTGGATCTGCGCCGTGCGCCGCAGCAATTGAACAGTTTCCTCAGCGACTACCCCGCCGACAAGGTACTCTCCCTTGGCGTCGTCGATGGCCGTAACGTTTGGCGCGCCGATCTGGACGCTGCTCTGGAACTGCTGCAACCCGCTCACAAACAACTCGGTGATCGCCTCTGGGTGGCACCGTCCTGCAGCCTTCTGCACACTCCGGTAGACTTGGAGCAGGAAACCGAGCTGGACGCCGAACTCAAGTCTTGGCTGTCCTTCTCCGTACAGAAACTGGACGAAGTCGCCATCATCGGACGCGCGCTGAAGGAAGGTGTCGAGTCGGTGGCACAGGAACTGGCCGCCGCCCGCGCAGCCGTCGCCTCACGCAAAAGCTCGCCACGCATTCACAACCCGGCGGTCGCCCAGCGTCTGGAGGGACTGGGTCAGGATGATGGTCGGCGCAAGAGCCCTTTCCCCATCCGCGAAGCCGCGCAGCGCGCCCGTTTCAAACTGCCTGCCTTCCCCACCACCAGCATCGGTAGCTTCCCGCAGACTCCCGAGATCCGTAAAGCCCGACTGCAGAATCGCAAGGGTGAGTTGAGCAACGCCGATTATCAGAAAGCCATGGAAGCAGAAATCGCCCTGGTGGTGAAGGAACAGGAACGTCTGGGCATCGACGTACCCGTCCACGGTGAGCCGGAACGCAATGACATGGTTGAATACTTTGGTGAGCAGCTCGCCGGTTTCGCCTTTACCCGTCATGGCTGGGTGCAGAGCTATGGGTCACGCTACGTCAAGCCGCCGCTGATTTTCGGCGACGTCTCCCGCCCCACGCCGATGACGGTAGCCTGGAGCAAGTACGCCCAGTCTCTCACCCAGCGGCCCATGAAGGGCATGCTCACGGGTCCGGTGACCATCCTGCAATGGTCTTTCGTCCGCGATGACCAACCCCGGGAACGTACTGCACTGCAGATCGCCCTGGCCATCCGTGACGAGGTCAGGGACCTGATCGACGCAGGCATCGGCATCATCCAGATCGACGAACCGGCCTATCGTGAGGGTTTGCCCCTCAAACGCAAGGATTGGGGCCACTACCTCGAGTGGGCCTCCCGCGCCTTCCGGATTTCGGCGCAGATCGCCCCCGATGACGTCCAGATTCACACACACATGTGTTACTCGGAGTTCAACGATATTCTGCCCGCCATTGCGGCCATGGATGCCGACGTCATCACCATCGAGACTTCCCGTTCGCAGATGGAACTGCTGGACGCCTTCGCAACCTTCAACTACCCCAACGAAATTGGGCCGGGCGTCTACGACATCCACTCCCCACGCGTCCCCAGCGTCGAAGAGATGGTGGGTCTGATGGAGAAGGCGGTTAAAGTGGTTCCCGCCGAACGCCTGTGGATCAATCCCGACTGTGGTCTGAAAACCCGCAAGTGGGCGGAAGTCACCCCGGCACTGGAGAATATGGTCGAGGCAGCCCGCCAGGTTCGCGCCCGGCACGGTTGACATCCTCCCCTGAAGCCATGAGGAAGCCCTCTTTTTTCGAGGGCTTTTTTTATGTCCATTCCGGACTATCATTAACTAGCCATATGGTTATTGAACCTTGTTGACGGTGTCAGGGTCCAACCTGCGCTTTCGTCTGAATTTCAACCGATAACGAGGGAGTGACAGCCATGAAAAACGACGTGACCGATGCCATGATCCACGGCTTCAAGGCGTTCCACCGTACCTATTATGATGAGCACCCCGACCTTTTCGATTCCCTCGTGGGGAAAGGGCAAAGCCCGAAAGTCATGCTGATAGGCTGCTCCGATGCCCGGGTCACCCCCACATCCCTCTACGGCAGCGAGCCCGGAGACATTTTTGTAGTGCGCAATATCGCCAACCTCGTGCCCCCGGCGGAGCAGGACGGCCATCTCCATGGTACCAGTGCTGCAGTGGAATTCGCGGTCAGCCAGCTGGAAGTCGAACATATCATCATCAACGGCCACTCACACTGCGGCGGCATAAAAGCGCTGCTTCACGGTACCGACGGCAAATATGTCGGCCCCTGGGTGGACATTGCCAAAGACGCCCGGTCCGACGTGCTGCGGGAGTACGCCGACGCCAGCCCGGAAGAGCAGGCACGTGCACTGGAAAAAGCCAGCATTCTGATTTCTCTTGAAAATCTGCTGACCTTCGACAGTGTGCGCCGCCGCGTGGTGCGGGGTGAGTTGCAGTTGCATGGCTGGTACTTCGATATGGAAGAAGGCACTCTCCTCAGCTATCGTGCGGAGAAACATCAGTTCGAGCAGTTGGCCTGAGGACACCATATGGAAAACAGCGCCAATCTTTCGCCATTCAAAAATCTGCGCGCGGATGTGCCCGCCGCCGTGGTCGTCGCCCTGGTAGCGATGCCGCTCTGCCTCGGCGTAGCTTTGGCGTCAGGGACCCCGCTGATCGCCGGACTGATTGCGGGCGTTATGGGTGGCCTACTGGTCCCCTTGTTCAGCCGTTCGCAACTGGCCGTCAGCGGTCCGACGCCCGCCATCGTCGCCACGGTGCTCCTGGCCATGCAGACTTTGCCGAGTTTCTCCGCCTTCCTGCTGGCGGTGGTCATCGCCGGGGGCATCCAGATGGTTCTGGGTGCCATCCGTGCCGGCGTCGTCGCATATTTTTTTCCCTCTGCGGTCATTCAGGGCATTCTTTCGGCTATCGGCATCATCATCATCCTCAAACAGTTTCCTTATGCCATCGGTTTTGACCTGGGCGAATTTGGCAATCAGGATTTCATCAGTGCCCATGGCGAGAATACCTTCACCGGTGTCATCGCTGCCCTCGCCCACCTGGAATGGGGCGCACTGCTGGTCAGCGTACTTGCCCTTTCCATTCTCATCACTTGGGACAAGGTGGCGGTACTGCGTAAACAGACCTGGCTGTCGGGACCACTCATGGCGGTGATCCTGGGCACCCTGCTCAACACACTGTTCCTCTACGCCGTTCCGGATCTGGCCGTCAGCGGCCATAACCTGGTCAACCTGCCGATCATCCGCTCCGTTGCGGATCTGCAGGGCATGCTGCAAATGCCGGACTGGGGCTTGATCGGATCGAAAGCCGTCTGGGTGACGGCCATCGCCCTCACCTTTATCACCAGTCTGGAGAGCCTGTTATCCATCGAGGCGGCGGACAAACTGGATGTATTCAAACGACGCACGCCCCTTGATCGCGAATTACTCGGACAAGGTGTGGCCAATATTGCCAGCGGTCTGATCGGCGGACTTCCTGTGGCGGCGGTTATCGTGCGCAGTACGGCCAATGTGGCGGCCGGGGCCCGCACCAAGGCGAGTGCCTTTCTGCATGGCTTGTTCCTGCTGCTCGCCGTTCTGTTTCTGGCGACGTTGCTGAACCAGATTCCGCTGGCTGCCTTAGCATCCATCCTGATTTTTGTCGGTTTCAAGCTGGCCCACCCAAGCATATTCCAGCGAATGTTTCGGCTGGATAAATCGCAGTATCTGCCGTTCATGATCACCATCGTGGCGATTCTCTTTACCAGCCTCATTACCGGGGTGATCATCGGCCTGCTGGCCGGGGTGTTCTTTGTCCTCAAGGCCAATTACCATAGTGCCATAGAGATTGGCCGGGAGGGCGCCGCTTATAAAATTGCCCTGAACCGGGAGGTGACATTTGTCAACAAGGCGCGGCTTTCCCATATCCTGGAACGACTGCCAAAGGGCGCAGAGGTCATACTGGATGGTGAACATGTGGGTTTCATCGATCACGATGTCCTCGAAGTGATCAGGGATTTTGAACGCTCCGCACCCTTGCGTGAAATCCGCCTGCGGGAACAGGGCTTTGATGCGCCGGTGCTGAAGGCTCCCATCTGACACCGACATGTGCGGAAACAGGCCATCGGAGTTCCTGATAGTTCCACCGCTCGACCTGATCCGGTAATGTGCAAGAGCCCGGCTACCCGGCAGCCGAATATGCTTGACGTTAATACCGTAATAACGGTATCTTAGCGAGCTTTTCCGGGCAGTCCCGGCGAAACCCTTGTTGGAGGTCTGTGATGTACGCGGTCATTGAAAATGGTGGCAAGCAGTATCGGGTGACAGTGGGCGACAAGCTCCGGCTCGAAAGAATGGAAATGGAGCCCGGTGCCGAACTCGCACTGGACCGTGTGCTCATGGTCGGCGTTGGTGATGATGTCCAGGTCGGCCGACCTCTGGTGGAAGGCGCCGCGGTGAAAGCCACCGTACTCAGCCAGGGCCGCGCGAAAAAGGTACATATTTTCAAGATGCGTCGGCGCAAGCACTACCGTAAGCAGCAGGGCCATCGTCAGTACTTTACCGAAGTCCGCATTACCGGCATTGAAGCCTAAGGAGCACAATCATGGCACATAAGAAGGCTGGCGGTTCCTCCCGTAACGGTCGCGATTCCGAGTCCAAGCGTCTGGGCGTCAAGCGCTACGCCGGACAGGAGGTCATCAGCGGCAACATCATCATTCGTCAGCGTGGCACCCAGTTTTATCCGGGCGCCAACGTCGGCATCGGCAAAGACCATACCCTCTTTGCCACCGCCGAAGGTGTCGTGAAGTTCGAGCGCAAAGGTCCGCGCCAGGTACGCACCGTCAGCGTCGTTTCGGCAGCCTGATCAGGCTGCCGCCCGGAGGGACCCCGCCCCGTTTTTGCGGGTGCGGGGTTTTTCTATGAAATTTATTGATGAAGTACGCATTCATGTGGCGTCCGGCAACGGTGGCCACGGCGCGGTGAGCTTTCGCCGCGAGAAATTTATTCCTTTTGGCGGCCCCGATGGCGGTGATGGCGGACGCGGCGGCAGTGTTTATCTGGTGGCCCAGGCCAGCCTCAACACGCTCATCGATTTTCGTTACCAGCGCCGCTATCGCGCCGAAAATGGTCACGGCGGCGCCGGGCGCCAAATGACGGGCCGCGCCGGTCACGACCTGGAGATCAAAGTCCCGGTCGGCACCCTGGTGTATGACGACGACACCCATGAATTGCTCGGTGACCTGCGATTCGAAGGCGAACGGCTGTTGATCGCCCGGAGCGGCCGCGGGGGGCACGGTAATCTGTTCTATAAATCGAGTACCAATCGCGCCCCTCGTCAGTTTGAGAAAGGCGGCGCGGGTGAGGAACGGGATCTGCGCCTGGAGTTGCGCCTGCTTGCCGACGTCGGCCTGCTGGGGCTGCCCAATGCCGGCAAAAGCACCCTGATCCGTGCCGTCAGTGCCGCCCGCCCCAAAGTGGCGGACTACCCCTTCACTACCTTGTACCCCAATCTCGGCGTCGTGCGCGTCGCAGCGCACGAGTCCTTTGTGCTTGCCGATATTCCCGGCCTCATTCCGGGTGCCTCTGAAGGTGCAGGACTGGGCACCCGCTTTCTCAAGCACCTGAGTCGCACCCGCCTGCTCCTGCATCTGGTAGACATGGCCCCCGTTGACGGGAGCGATCCGGCGATGAATATCCGCGCACTGGAGATGGAGCTGGCCGCCTACAGCCCAACCCTGGCCGCGCGTCCCCGCTGGTTGGTGGTCAACAAGTCAGACCTCCTTCCGGGCGAAGAAGCCGAGGCAAGGTTTCAACAGATTTGCACGGCCCTGCAATGGGAGAGCCCCGCCTTTCTGATCTCGGCGGCCAGCGGCGCCGGGTGTGAGGCTTTGGTGTATGCCATCTGGCAGGCCCTTCCCGACCTTCCTCCGGCCGCTGACCCTACGCAGACAGAGGACTGGGGTGACGAAAGCGATGCAGGCGAGCGCCTTGAAAACTGGGAGGGCGACGATCTCGATGCCGACTGGGAGGAGGAGCAGGTGTGAGTCGCGACCTCAAAACTGCGCAACGCTGGGTCATAAAAATCGGCAGCAGCCTGCTCACCAATAACGGTCAGGGCCTTGATCTCGCCGCCATCGAGGCCTGGGTTACGCAAATACTGGTGCTGCGACGGCATGGCATTGAACTGGTGCTGGTTTCTTCGGGCGCGGTAGCTGCCGGCATGGAGCGCCTCGGCTGGTCGACTCGCCCTACGTCACTCCACCAACTCCAAGCGGCTGCCAGCGTCGGCCAGGCTGCGCTCATTCAGGTTTATGAAGATTTTCTGCGCCGGGGCAACGTGCATGGCAGCCAAGTCCTGCTGACCCATGAAGATTTGCAGGATCGTCAGCGTTACCTCAACGCCCGCTCCACCCTGCGCATCTTGCTGGAGATGGGTGTAGTCCCCATTATCAATGAAAATGACGCCATTGCCAGCGCCGAGATCCGCTTTGGCGATAATGACACCCTGGCGGCCATGGTCGCTAATCTGCTGGAAGCCGACCTACTGGTGATACTCACCGATCAGGCCGGGCTTTATGACAGGGACCCGCGCCACGACCCCCATGCCGGCCTGCTTTCGGAAGTACAGGCCGGAGACCCGGAACTGCTACGGATGGCTGGTGGTGCCGGGACAATGCTGGGGAGCGGAGGCATGATCACCAAGGTGCGGGCGGCCAGCCGTGCCGCCCAGTCGGGCGCCGCCACCCTTATCGCCCCGGGCAGCGCCGACAACATCCTGTTACGCATCTGGTCCGGGGAAGAGGTGGGGACGTATTTTCGTCCGGGCGTTGCCAAACTGGCCGCGCGCAAGCGCTGGCTGGCAGGGCAGTTGCGCCCGTCCGGGACACTCCATCTGGACGCGGGCGCCGTGCGGGTACTCCGGGAAAAGGGCAGCAGTCTGCTTCCGGTCGGTATTACTGCCAGCGAGGGCGATTTCCAACGCGGCGACCTGGTGCGCTGTGTGGACCCGGAAGGTCATGAGGTCGCGCGTGGCCTGGTGAACTTCGCGCAGCATGAAGTCCTGCTGCGGCTAGGTAAGGGCAGCAAGGCACTCTGCGCATTGTTCGGCGATGTGGACGAGTTCGAGATCATCCACCGTGACAACCTGGTGCTCAGCAGCGACCACGGCTAATCCGTGCTGGCTCCGGGTGCATCGTCGTCCCTTAGTGAACAAATCCCCACGTCCTGCATGCCAAGACAGGTGCCATAGAGATAGAGGCTGTGGTCGCTGATAAAGAAGCCCCGGTTCGCAGCGAGTTCCCGCTGCCGGGCCTCCAGCATCTCATCGAAAAACTCCAGTACCTTACCACAGGCAGTACACACCATATGATCGTGGTGGCCGGTTTCATTGAGCTCAAAGACCGCCTTATCGCCCTCAAAGTGGTGCCTTCGCACCAATCCGGCCATTTCAAACTGCGTAAGCACTCGATAGACTGTCGCCAGGCCCACTTCTTCACCGGTCTCCAGCAACAGCCGGTAGATTTCCTCGGCAGTAAGATGCCGTGCGTCGCTGTCCTCAAAAATGCGAAGTATCTTCAGCCGCGGCAGGGTCGCCTTGAGGCCGGCGCGCTTCAATTCATCGCTGTTCATTCGTTCGTCGATCATTCGCTCGTAGCAATGGCCATGCGTAATGGTTTAGGATAGTTGCACCTGACGCCCAAGACAAGGACCATGAGAAGCTTCCGCCTGATTATTTTGCTTACTTTCTGTGCCCTGCCGCTTGGCGCCTGCAGTATTTACCGCGTCGATGTGCAACAGGGCAATGTCATCACCGCCAAGGAGCTGGCTGAACTGCACCCGGGTATGGATAAGCTGCAGGTGCGCGCCATCCTTGGCTCGCCACTCCTGCAGAACCCTTGGCATCCCCATCAGTGGGTGTATGCCTACAGCTTCAAGCCGGCCTATGGCAATACGGAGGTCCGCAAGGTTCTGGTGCTTTTTGACAAGGACGACAAGCTGACCGGCGTGCAGGGAGACGTACGGAGCACCACGCCGACGACAGCGGCCACTGCGTCTTAGGGGTGGCCGGAGTGGGGGACGTCCCCAGATTCCTGTGCCTCCAACGCGCGCGGCGGGCCATATACGGCCCGCGCACGTTGAGCGAAGCGTTGCACCATGGTTTCCGCCGCCTGCTTGAATATGGGTTCCAGAAATGCGCCCAGCAACCGGGACGCGAACTCGAAACGCATATCCAGGGTTACTTTGGTGCCCCTGGCGTCCAGTTCCAGTTGCCAGAGCCCTTCCAGAAAGCGGAAGGGACCATTGACCAGCCGCACCTCCGCCATCTTGGGCCGCTGATAACGATTTTTGGTGGTGAAGGATTTGCCAAAAGCGCCGTGGGAGATGGTGATCTCGGCAACCACTTCATCCTCTTTCGACTGGATGATCCGGGTTCGCCCACACCAGGGTAAAAATTGCGGATAAGCGCGGATATCCTCTATCAGGGCAAAAATCTGCGCCGCACTGTAAGGCAGCACGGCGGTCTTACAAATATGATGCATGAAATCCTCTCAATATCGGCGCTGCCCCAGCGCATGCGCCTGCACCCATCGGTCTATCCGTACCAAAAACCATTCCACGACCCGCCGCCAGCGGGGCCGTTTGCGCCAGGGCTCCGGGTCGATGTTCCGCGCCTGGGCGAACTCACGTAAAAACAGGGTATGCAGCAACAGCGCCGCGAGGGGAGCACGCAGCTCCAGGTTCAGTTCATGGTTGAACCACAGGCTCAGAAAATCGAGATTCGCGGAGCCGATGGATGCCCAGGAATCATCCACCAACAGATATTTCGCATGCAGAAAGGCACCCTCATATTCGTATATATGCACCCCTCTGCGCATCAGCTTTTGATAGTACGCCTGAATCCCGAATCGCAAAAGCGGATGATCGGTGATTCTACCGGCGAGCAGAAGCCTGACGTCGACGCCCCGTTGAACGGCATGATACACCGCCCGCAGGACGATAGGATCGGGATTGAAATAGGGAGTAGCGATCCAGATACTGCGATGCGCCGCACGGATGGCGGCGAGCAGACGGCGACGCACCGCCAGATTTTTCGGCGGCGCCCCCTCTACGAAACGGCCGAAACCCCACCACAAGGTATCGGAGGGGAAGGATGCCGCCGTGCCCGGCGACGGAAGCGACTCGGGGCGATGACGAAAAAAAACCTGGCGGCCTTGTTCCGCCAGGTGGCCACGACAGGCAAAGAGCATCTCACGATAAGGCACGGTGCCGGGAACGCCGGTGAGCCAGTCATCCGCAATCGCAAAACCACCGACCGCAGCCCACTCACCATCCACCACGATGATGCGTCGGTGGCTGCGTCGCAGCCTTTTTTCCAGCCCTTTGGTTTGCAGGTGATGGTACCAGTGTAACCGGGCACCGGCGGCGCGCAACTCAGCCGCCCAGGCACCCGGAAAGCTGCGGCTGCCCAGAGCGTCCAGGGTGATATAGACCTCCACCCCAGCCGCCGCCTTGTCACAGAGGATACGCACGACACGCCGGGGCCAGTCGCCTCCGGCAAAAATATAGTTCTCAAAGAGAATCTCGTTGTGCGCGTCGCGCAGGCGCTGCTCCAGCCATTCGGCGATAGCCGGCATCTCGCTCAGCAGCACGGCTTCGGGAATGGGCTCCCAGCGTCTTTGGCGATGCGCCGCGAAATGGTCGGGCAACAGCTTCGGCACGTCTTCAGGCTCCGCTATGGTGCATGCTGGTTACCTTCCACAGGAACAGCGACAAAGTCAATGCCACCTTTCTGCGCACTGGCCTTTTCCCGTACAATACGCGACTGGCCGGCACGGGAGGTGCAGGATGAGCAGCACCATCGCCCTCAATCGCGAGGCGAAACATGAATACTTTATTGAAGAGCGCTTTGAAGCCGGCATGGTCTTACAGGGCTGGGAGGTGAAGTCGCTGCGTGCCAACCGGCTCACTCTCAAAGACAGTTATATCATCGTCAAAAATGCGGAACTCTGGTTGCTGGGCGCGCACATCAGTCCACTGCCTACCGCCAGCACCCATATAAACCCTGACCCGACACGCACCCGCAAGCTGCTGATGCACAGGGAACAGATCAATCGCATGATCGGTAGTGTCGAGCGCAAGGGCTTTACGATCGTGCCCCTGGCCATGTACTGGAAGCAAGGCCGTGCCAAAGTGGAAATCGCACTGGTGAAGGGCAAACAGGAGCACGACAAACGTGCCACGGTCAAAGACCGGGAATGGCAGCGGGACAAGGCGCGCATCATGAAGGGCGGGGCGCGGGATGTCTGAACGGCGTCAAGGGACTTTTCTCTTTCAGGCGCTGATTCTGTTCCTTTTTGCCTTCTGGCTGTTGGCCTTTCATACCGGAAATTCCAGCCTCTGGGACATCGATGAGCCCAATAATGCCCAGGCTCTGAAAGAAATGATGGTGCATCACAACCTGGTGGTCCCCACATTCAACGCAGCACTGCGTCCCGACAAGCCCATCCTCAATTACTGGTTGATGTGGGCCGGGGTACACGTGCTGGGAATGAACAGTTGGGGCCTGCGTATCGGCTCGGTGGCCATGGGGGCGCTGCTGGTATTCTATCTGGCGCTGGCCTTGCGTCGCCCCTATGGGGAGCAGACTGCGCTGCTGGCCGGACTACTGGCTGCCACAGCCCTCCATAGCCAGATCATCTTCCGGGCCGCAGTGCCGGATCCTCTGTTGATTCTCTTTGTCACTATCGCACTGGTTTCCTACCTGCGGGGTTATCTTTACCCGGAAAAAGCGGAGCGCGACTATCTGATCGCCTACGCAGCGATGGGGTTGGCGACCCTGGCCAAAGGCCCCATAGGCTTCCTCCTGCCCGGCCTTGTCATTGTGGTTTTCCTGCTGCTGCGCCGGGAGCTGCCGGATCTTTGGCGCCGCGGCCGCCTGGCGTGGGGTATACCACTGTTTTTGGTCGTCACCCTGCCCTGGTATCTGGCGGTGGGTATGGAGACCCATTGGGCCTGGGATCGCCTGTTCATTGATCAGCAGAACATCGATCGCTACGCCGCCGCCATGCAGGGGCATTGGGGTCCGATTTACTATTATCTTTTCACCATGGCGTTGGCGCTGCTGCCCTGGACGATTTTTCTGCCGCAGACCATTGCGGAAATCTGGCAGCGACGGACCACGCTGCTGCAACAGGCACCCGCTGATACCTTCATGCTGGTCTGGGTCGTTGTCTGGGTTGCCTTTTTCAGCCTCGGCGCCACCAAGCTCCCCAATTACGTCTGGGAGGCCTACCCCCCCCTCTTTGTCCTCATTGCGGCGCGCCTTTACCGGGCGTTGAACGGGACGGAGCCCCTCGGTCGCCGCGGTGTCATCCTGTCCCTCGTGGCTTTATTGCTGGTGGGCTTCGTCCTGACGGCCCTGGGGGCCTGGCTGGTACCGGAAAAAATTCCGCCCCTGGGCGGCATGGCCTATCTGGGCCTGCCCTATATCGCCGCGGCAATGCTCGGCCTGTTTTTCGCTTGGCGAGGCCTGCTGCTGCCGGTCATCAGCAGTCTCGGAGCAGGCGCGGTAGCCCTCACAGCCTGCCTGGTATTGCTGGCCATGCCCGCCCTGGATGCCTTGAAACCCTCGGTGACCATGGGCCGCATGATCCGCGCCAGTGTGGGCGCACGGCCCTACGCCATCGCGACCTGGCAGTGGTTTGAGCCCAGTTTTCTCTTTTATGCCGGGCGTGGCGCCATGCGCGTGCATCAGTTGAAAAACCCGCAGGAGATCCGGCGCGTCGTTGCCGATGGCCACGGCACCGCCTATCTCGCCCTGCCGACCCGCGATGTACCGGCCCTGCGGACAGGCCTACCCGGAGCGTTGCATGTACAGGAACTCTACTCGGGTTATGAACTCTATAGCCGGCAGCATATCGCCCTGTTGCGCATCGAGTCCCCCATATCTCTGGAGAAAAACGGATCATGACGATTGTTCACGCAGTTCAGACCCTGGCTCGTTCGCTGGCGATTGGCGGAGTCATCCTGACCACGAGCGTCGGCATCGCCCAGGGGGCGACAGCGGCCACCGATCATGATCTCGACTACTGGCAAGCCCTGAGCCACACCCGCTACATCGAAGAAGGCAGCAAGGGGCCCATCCTCTATGATTTTCTGGATCCCAACTGTCCCTATTGCCATCAGACTTATGTCTGGCTACAAAATCCCATCGATGGTGGACAATTGCGCGTGCGCTTCGTCATCGTCGGTTTCCTGTCGCCCAGCAGCAAGGGCAAGGCTGCAGCCATTCTCGCGGCACCCAAACCCCTGGCCGCCCTCCGGCGGACGGAAAAAGGTTTTGCCATGACCCCAAACGGTCCGGAAGGTGGCATCAAGCCTGCCGACGCCGCAGTGGTCGCCAATGTGCTGAACCAGCTTCAATTCAACCAGTCCCGTCTCGATGGCAAGGAATCCGAACTTTTTGGGATGGAAGGTGCCGCGGTGCCTTTTCTGGTCTACCAGCGGGGCAAAAAAATCCATTACCTCTTAGGCCCGCCCGATAACGCACAATGGAAAGACCTACTCGACGCTTCTTGAGCCCAGCGAGGCTATCCGGCCTGATCGCGGTGCTAGTGGCGAGCGCAGCGGCCGGTGCCTTTGTCCTGGTCCTCTGGCTGCAATTCGCACGGGGCTATGAACCGTGCAGTCTCTGTGTGTATCAGCGCCTAGCCAATGTCGCCGTGCTGCTCATCGTCGTGATGGGATTTTTCTGGGCGGGTGCGGCACGGCGCGGATTGTGGATGCTGGCCAGTGTCTATGCCCTGGCGGGCGCAGGGCTTGCCGGGTGGCAATGGCATCTCAGCGCGATCGCAAGCCACGCACCAGAGGCATGCACAGCAGTGGATATCTTCCCGAGTGGGGGCAGTTTCGGACCTTGGGGCAAAGAGGCAGCCTCGGTCTTCTCGGGACAGGGCTCCTGCGCCGCCGCCGGAGCCCGCACCCTGGCGGGATGGCCCGTTACGCACTGGAGTCTGGTCTTTTTCCTCACCTGCGCCGTACTGCTGTGGCTTGCCCAATGGCTTTCCGGACGGCAGGACAGGCGTTAGGCCTCGACCGCAAAAACAGGGTTTCCGCCTTCTTCAGTTTGGCCATCGCCAGTCACGACGCAAGGTTTCCAGTACGTCAAGCGCCCGACCCGTGTCCAGGGCGAGCGCGTTCACATGCCCCATTTTCCGCCGCGGTCTGGCCTCCTTTTTCCCGTACAGGTGGGGCTTGAGCTGGGGATGGCGCAGCAGCGCCTCCCAGTCCGGGCTACCCCTATCCCAGAGATCGCCCAGCAAGTTCATCATCACCACAGGGCTGATCAGGCGGGTATCCCCGAGTGGCAGACCGCAGAGGGTCCGCACCTGCTGATCGAACTGACTGTGCACACAGGCGTCCACGGTAAAGTGACCACTGTTGTGAGGACGGGGCGCCATCTCGTTCACCAACAGTTGACCGGCGCCATCCACAAAAAATTCGACCGCCAACACGCCGACATAATCCAGCGCCCCGGCAATCCGTGCGGCGCTGTTTCGCGCCTGCTCCTGCAGCGGCTCGACGGCACGGGCGGGTACGATGCTGAGGTCGAGAACGCCCCGGTAATGGATATTTTCGGCCACCGGGTAGAACACCATCATGCCATCGATAGTGCGTGCCAGAATGATGGAAAGCTCCTGAGCCAGCGCGACGCGCCCTTCCAGCACCGCTTCCTTCTCCCCCAGTGATATCCAGGCGGCAGCCAGGTCTGCTGCGGAAGCCACATCGATCTGCCCCTTGCCGTCATAACCGAGACGCGCCGTCTTGAGAATGGCCGGAAAGGGCACCGCCGCCGCTGCCGTTGCCAGGTCGGCGGCGCTGCGCAGCACTGCGAAAGGCGCAACAGCCAGATTCAGGTCGCGGAAAAAGGCCTTTTCCCGTGCCCGATCCTGGGCAATGGCCACCGCCCCGACGCCGGGATGCATCGGTACCTCCCGGGCGACACGCTCCAAGGCCGCCAGCGGAACATTCTCGAATTCCGTAGTAACCGCCGCACAGGTAGCCGTCAACTCCCGTAATGCGTGGATATCGTCATACGCCGCGCAGAGATGGCGGTCTGCCACCGCGGCGGCGGGACAATCCGGATCGGGGTCCAGTACCCATACGCCGTAACCGACGCGCCGGGCGGCGAGGGCAAACATCTGACCGAGTTGTCCGCCGCCGAGCACACCGAGAGTAGCGCCGGGCAGGATCAAAGGCCGGTCTCCGGCAAGGTCATGGCCATCACTGCAGTCTCTTGGCGCGCGCGAAAATCCAACAGGCGCCGGGCCAGCGCCGCATCGGCACCAGCCAGCATCGCGGCAGCAAAGAGGGCAGCATTGGCAGCACCCGCTGCGCCGATGGCAAAGGTGGCCACCGGCACCCCCTTTGGCATCTGCACGATAGACAATAGAGAATCCAGGCCTTGCAGATGCCGGGAGGGCACCGGCACGCCCAGCACCGGCACGATGGTCTTGGCCGCCAGCATGCCGGGCAGGTGCGCAGCGCCGCCAGCGCCGGCAATGATACATCGCAGCCCCCGTGGCGCGGCACCAGCCGCATAGTCAAAAAGGAGGTCCGGCGTGCGGTGTGCGGATACGACACGCTGTTCGCAGGGAATGGCCAACGCCTGCAGATGTTCCACCGCGGCACGCATCACTTCCCAGTCACTTTCGCTGCCCATCACCACACCCACTACCGATTGTTCCATACCTGCCCCTCTACGCCCTGACCCCAAACGAGTTATAATGCCTGTCATGGAAGAAGCGCTCAAGACCAGCCATCGGGCCATCCGCAGTTTCGTCCTGCGCCAGGGCCGCATCACCGCTGCCCAGACACGGGCTGTTGCGGAATATTTGCCGGCCCGACAGATAGATGCCCATGCCGAATGGCGGGATCCCTGGAATAACCAAAGACCACTTATGCTGGAAATAGGCTTTGGTAACGGTGAGCACTTGGCCGCCATCGCCGCGCAACGGCCGACTTGGGGCTGCATCGGCATCGAGGTGCATACACCCGGCGTGGGGTCCCTGCTGCTGCAACTGGTGGAGGCCGGAACCGACAACGTCCGGATCGTCCACGACGATGCCGTCACTTGGCTGAAGACTCTGCCGGACGCTATTCTGCGCTGCATCATCATTCAGTTTCCTGATCCGTGGCCTAAAAAACGGCAACAAAAACGCCGCCTTATCCAGCCGGATTTTGCTGCAGTGTTGTGCCGCCTGCTGCAGCCCGGAGGCGAACTGCAACTGGCCACGGACTGGGCGGATTATGCTGGGCAGATGCTCACAGTGCTCAACGCCACCCCGGGCCTGCAAAATGCAGATGCCGACAATGGCTATGTCTTCCGCCCCGACAACCGCATCCTGACCCGATTTGAGCGGCGCGGGCAACGACTGGGGCATGCGGTTTATGACCTCTGCTATCGACGCATCCCGTGACTGCCAGGCACTCCGACTGTGTGCATTGCCTCATGCGCGGACAAAGCATATTTGCCGGGTTGAGCAGGGAAGAAGTCTGCGAACTCGGTATGGACGTCCAGGATATCCACGTCCCGGCGGGAACGACGATCTATCACGAGGGCGATCCTGCGCAATATGCCTATACGCTTCGTCAGGGCGGCATCAAGCTGGTCAAGAGTCTGCCCAATGGTCACGCTCAGATCGTTCGCCTGCTCCACCACGGCGACCTCCTGGGTTTTGAAGGATTGCGCACCGATCGGCATCGTCATAGTGCCATTACCTTGACCGGCACCGATCTCTGCCGCCTGGAACTGAGGGCACTGGATGCGCTTTCCCAGCGTCTCCCAGCGGTGCGTGAAGCCATTTTCGCGCGCTGGCAGCAGGCACTGCAGGAAGCCGAGGACCGCATCGTCGAACTGGGTGCCAAAAAGGCCGATGCCCGGCTGGCCACATTCCTCTGCCAATGGGTCGGCGCCTACCCGCAACAACGCGCGGCGCCTTTCCCCCTCACTCGTCAGGACCTGGGGGAGTTTCTCGGCCTTTCCACCGAGCACGTCAGCCGCATCATGGCGGACCTGAAACGCCACAGGCTGCTCCACGAACACAAGGGGCAAATCGAGATTCCCGATCCCCAAAACCTATTCCTGTACGCCAGCAGCGACGGCACCCGCGCCTGAACCTCCGCTGTTAGTTAACCAAATCGGTCAACTTTGATAATTGTCAATGCAGACACTCTTTCTACACCTTATGGTGGGCGTATGGGCATCTCAGAACACAGGATGGTGCTCCGACACCATTGCCGACAAGGGGTGATATCATGCTTTTCAGACAGCTTCTTGAAACCGAAACCAGCACCTACACCTACATCCTGGGCGACCCGACCTGGCACGAGGCCGTGGTTATCGACCCTGTTCTGGAAACCGTCGATGAGGTACTGCGCATACTGGATCGGGAATCCATGCGACTTGCATACGTGCTCGATACCCATGTCCACGCCGACCACGTTACCGGCGCCGGCGCACTGCGTGCGCGCACCGGTGCGCAGGTCGTGATCAGCCGCGGGGCCGCCGCGCCCTGTGCGGACGTACTAGTGGATGATGACGATTTTATCGTGCTGGGTGATGACGTCATACGGGTCATTAGCACGCCCGGCCATACTCCGGGATGCGTAAGTTACCGTTGGCGCGACCGGGTTTTCACGGGCGACGCACTCTTGATCGGGGGCTGTGGCCGCACGGATTTTCAGGGTGGCGATGCGGGGGCGCTCTATGACAGCATCACCGGGAAGATCTTCACACTGCGCGACGAGACGCTGGTCTACCCGGGCCACGACTATGCCGGTCGCCACGTCAGTTGCATCGGCGAGGAAAAGCGCATGAACCGTCGCCTGGCGGGTAAAAGCCGGGAGGAGTTCATCGCCATCATGGCGGAACTCCACTTGTCAGAACCGAAGAAAATTCATGTTGCCGTGCCCGCCAACCAGCGCTGTGGAGCGCTCAGCGTATGAGGAGTACTTAAGATGAGCAAACAAAATACCGTGCAAGGAGTGCTGACAGGCATGAGACGAGGTGGCGGCGGCGGAGGTCAGGGACGCGGGCAGGGCGGCATTCGTTTCGGGAATGAGCCGGGCATGCGGCCTGCCGGCATGAGCCTGGCCGACGAGGAATCTATGGAACAGCGGATGCTGGCGGGCACCGGGGACACGGACAAAAGGGCACGTCACCAGCACGATCAGGAGGTCTTTCATACCCTGCTTCGCCATCACGACCAGATTCAGCGTGAATTGACCCGGCTTCCCGATGGCATACGTTCGCTGACGACCTCCGCCAACCCGGAGATCGTCGGCCTGCTACATGACCATGTTCCAGCCATGCACCACCGGTTGGAAGAAAACTTTGGATTGCGCTTCTGGGATCCAGCATTTCCAGAAATTTTCGCGCAGCGCGAAAAAGTGCGAATGGAAGTAACCCTGGTACCCAATGGGGTTCTTGTGGAAGAGACCAGCGAGGATCCGAACGTGGTGATCCTCATTCAGGCCCACGGCGCCGTCATCAACCTCTTCGTGCAACGCGGCTTTGCCCAGGCCCAGGAGGTCAGCCCCTTACCAGACAACTATCAGCGTGTACTGGGGGGTTGAGCCGTCTGCCGGAGGAGCAACGGCGTCCGGCCTGCGGGGCGCTCTGCCACGCGGATGCAGTATACTGTGTGAACGGGGCCGATTGCGGCTTCCTTCCACGTTTTCTGCTACTGAGGAATAGCATATGACCCAAGTGACCATTATCGGCGCAGGCTTTGGTGGCTTGACGGCCGTCCGCCACCTGCGTCGCCGGATGCCCGACGCGGAAATCACCGTCATCGCACCCAGGGCGGAGTTCGTTTACTACCCCAGCCTGATCTGGATTCCCACCGGGCTGCGGCAAGGCGAGAATCTGCGGATTCCCCTGGACCGTTTCTTTCAGCGCCGACGAGTGCAGTTTCATCAGGGTCGCGTCACTGGCCTGCGCGATGGCGGCCGTACCGTCATCACCGACCAGGGTGAAGTGCGGAACGACGCGCTCATCATTGCCAGCGGCGGTCGCGGTATTCGTAAGCTGCCGGGCATCGAACACAGTTTCGCCATCTGCGACGGTATCGATGCCGCCGAAAACATCCGAGACCGCTTGGCGCTGATGGACAAAGGCACCATTGCCTTCGGTTTCGCCGGCAATCCCCTGGAGCCGACCGCCGTACGCGGTGGTCCGGTCTTTGAACTGCTCTTTGGAATCGACACTTACCTTCGTCAGATCGATAAGCGCGGGCAAATCGAATTGGTATTTTTCAATCCGATGACCGAACCGGGTAATCGACTGGGTCCGAAGGCGGTGGAAGGACTGCTCGCGGAAATGCAGCGGCGCGATATTCGCACCCATCTTGGTCATAAAATCAGTGGGTTCTCGGTAAACAAAGTGATGACCGAAGGCGGCGACATTGCCGCGGACCTGATCCTGTTCATGCCCGGCATGACCGGCCCGGACTGGGCAGCCGACAGCGGTTTGCCCCTCTCTGCCGGTGGCTTTTTTCAGTCCGACCTGCACTGCACCGTCCCCGACCATCCGGGCGTCTTTGTCATTGGTGACGGGGGGTCCTACGCGGGCAGCCCGGACTGGCTACCCAAGCAGGGCCACATGGCGGACCTGCAGGCCGGGACCGCCGTGCATAACCTGCTCCTGCATCTGCAGGGGAAGGCGGCAGACAATACCTTCCGCAGCGAGTTGATCTGCATTGTCGACACCTTGGACAGCGGCATCATGGTCTATCGCAGCCCCAATCATGCCAGCATCCTGCCAAACTCGCTCTGGCATGCGGCCAAGGTCGCCTTTGAGTGGCGTTATCTGTTGCATTACCGCTGAGAAGCGCAATGCGGCCCCGACGAGGCGCGGCGGGGGTTCAGCGCTCCTGTCTGGGCGCACTATGCACTATAATGCCGCCCTTTCCACGCTCCGCCCCGGCCGCCGTAATGACGGCGGGCGGAATCCAGCGTCATGAGTGTATAGAACAGAGCCGCAATGGGCAGACTGAACGCCCGGAGGGGGTTCAGCGAGTAAAGCCGCAAAGTGGGCACATAGGCCGTCAGCATCAGCAGACCGGCGAGCAACGCGGGTATCGCCAGCCAGACATTTTCGGTCCAAAGTCCATACAGCAGCCCCCCTACCGGCCCGGCATAGAGAAAAGCCATCACCAACGTCGCTCCGAGCAGCCGCCAGGGGCTGAACCGCAATTGCACGTAGGCGGAACGTGCTACCATCCGCCATATTTCGCCCAGTTGGCGGTAATCCCGCAGACTATGGCTCTCCGTCCCTAAACCCAGCCAGATCGCGCCATGGGGCTTCAGTAACGCTGCCAGCGTGCAGTCATCTATGCGTGCGGCACGCATGGCGGCGAACCCGCCGGCCTTTTCGAGCGCCTCCCGACGCAGCAGCATGCACCCCCCCGCCGCACCGGCCAGAGTACGGTGTGGGTCGTTGACCCAGGGAAAGGGGTACAGCATCTGGAAGAAGAAGATGAAGGGCGGGATCAGAAGACGTTCCCAAAAACCGCGGCAGGAGAGCATCACCATCAGCGAGACCAATGACAGGTCCCGATCCTCTATCCGGGTGACGAGGCGCTGCAGGACATCCGGCCCATGCACGATGTCACCGTCGGTGAACCAGAGAAGCGGCACCCGGCCGGCCGCGGTCACCCCCTGGTCCATGGCCCAGACCTTACCCGCCCAGTTTTCCGGCAGCGGCGTGCCGGTCAGCACCTCCAGACGGGAGGAGGCATCCATCTGCCGCGCCGCCTCCCGTGCGCACTTTGCAGTGCCATCCGTACTCTGGTCATCCACCACGATGACCCGCAAGACGCCGGGGTAATCCTGCCTCAGCAGGGCCGTTACGCAGGCACCAATACCCTCTGCCTCATTACGCGCAGGCACTACGGCGGTGACTTCCGGCCAGCTTCGCCGTGGGTTGCTTTCGCGGGGTGGAAGACGCTGATCTGCCCGCCAGAAAGCGCCCCGCCCGAGGAACAGCACCAGCCAGGCCGCCAGAACGGCCCACGCGGCCGGTAACAGCCACATGTCGCTCAAGACTGAATACGCCACTGCCCTTCCGCAGAGGTGGCGGCCCCGGGATCTGCCATGCCCGAACGCATACACGCCTGTTTGATGGCGAGGCGCAGATCGTTCTGCGAATCGGCCGCGCGCAGGGCATCGTCATATTCCACCAGTCCATCCATAAACAACTGCAACAGGCTCTGATCAAACGTCTGCATACCGACGTCGTTCGTTCGCGACATGGCGTCCTTCAGCAGGCCCACTTCACCCTTGTAGATCAGATCGGCAATGGCCGGAGTGTTGATCAGCACCTCCATTGCAGCGATTCGTCCGCTCTGCCCCTTGACCGGCAACAGGCGCTGTGAGACCACGGCGCGCAAATTGAGCGAAAGGTCCATCAGCAACTGTTTTTTACGGTCTTCCGGGAAAAAATTGATGATCCGTTCAATGGCCTGATTGGCATTGTTCGCATGGAGGGTGGACATACACAGGTGCCCAGTTTCGGCATAAGCGATGGCATGATCCATGGTGTCCCGGCTGCGCACTTCGCCGATCAGGATGACATCCGGTGCTTCCCGCAATGCATTCTCCAACGCCCGCTCATAATTCAGGGTATCGATGCCCACTTCGCGCTGATTGACGATGGACTTCGCATTCCGGTGCAGAAATTCGATCGGATCCTCGATGGTGAGGATATGACCCGCCGCGTTCTGGTTGCGATACTGGACCATCGACGCCAGAGAGGTGCTTTTCCCGGAACCGGTAGAACCGACGAAGAGCACCAGCCCCCGCGACGTCATGGCCAGATCTTTCAGTATCGGCGGCAGCCTGAGCTGCTCCAGGCTGGGAATCTGGGTCTTGATGGCGCGCAGGACAAAGCTCAGTTCACCACGCTGGAAAAACCCGTTGACCCGGAAACGCCCCACCCCGGGCACGGAAATGGCCATGTTGATTTCTTTCTCGTGCTGGAACTCCTGCAAGCGCTCCATCCCCAGAATTTCCTTGGCCAGATTCAGCACCTGACCCGGTTTCAGCATTTCTGTCCCCAGCGGAACCGTCCGTCCGTCGACTTTCATGACCGGTGGCGAGCCCACGGTGAGGTACAGATCCGAGCCGTTTTTTTCCACCATCAGGACCAGCAGGTCATCCAGCACAGACATAAATTATCCTCAGGCCACGTTCATGAAGCTGTCTTTGTTCTGTACCCGGCGCAGCGCATCTTCGTGAGTCACCTTGTGGGCACGCACCAGATCGGCAAGACACTGGTCCAGGGTTTGCATACCCTGATTTTGCCCGGTCTGGATCACCGAGTACATCTGCGCGACCTTGTTCTCACGAATCAGGTTGCGGATAGCCGGGGTGGCGATCATGATTTCGTGCGCGGCCACCCTTCCCTTGCCGTCGGCCGTTTTGAGCAGAGTCTGGGAAATGACCGCGCGCAGGGATTCGGACAGCATGGCGCGGACCATATCCTTTTCCCCCCCGGGAAAGGAATCGACAATACGGTCGATGGTTTTTGGTGCGGAACTGGTATGCAGCGTCGCAAACACGATATGGCCGGTCTCTGCCGCGGTCAGCGCCAGGCGCATGGTCTCCAGATCACGTAGCTCGCCCACCAGAATGATATCGGGATCTTCACGTAAAGCCGAGCGCAGGGCGTTTTCAAAGGAGTGGGTGCTGGCACCCACCTCGCGCTGGTTGATCAGGCACTTCTTGGGGGTGTGCAGAAATTCGATGGGATCTTCAATGGTAATGATGTGGTCGGCGCGATTCGCATTGATATGATCCACCATCGCTGCCAGCGTCGTTGACTTACCCGATCCGGTCGGCCCCGTGACCAATACCAGTCCGCGCGGCACGTTGATGATCTCCTTGAAAGAACCGGGCGCATTGAGGTCTTCCAGTGTCAGCACACTCGCAGGAATCGTCCGGAACGCCGCAGCCGGTCCGCGGTCCTGGTTGAAGGCGTTAACCCGAAAACGCGCCACACCCGGCAGTTCATAGGCAAAGTCGATTTCCAGGTTCTCCTCATACCCCTTCCGCTGGAAATCGTTCATGATGTCGTAAATCATGCTGTGTACGGTTTTGCTGTCCTGCGCCTCCACATTCAGCGGACGGATGTCGCCATTGATCCGCAGCATCGGCGCCAGACCTGCCGAGATATGGGTGTCCGACGCGTTGTTTTTCACCGCGAAGGCGAGCAGTTCTGAGATATCCATCGTGCGGCTCCCGACAAGAACGCCCCATGATTTGGGGCCAAAGGCTATTGGGCGTTACTATAGTCGACCTTGACCATTTCGCCCACGTCTGCCGGAGACCGATGTCCATCGCTGAACGCCTAGCCCATGTGCAAGGGGAGATTGCCGATCACCCGCCGCAGTGCCTGCTGGCGGCCAGCAAGCACGTTACGGCGGCGACACTGCGTGACGCCTATGCGCTCGGACTTCGCCACTTCGGCGAAAACTTCCTGCAGGAGGCCCTGGACAAACAGACGGCACTGAGAGATCTGGATGGCATCATCTGGCATTTCATAGGTCGCATCCAGCGCAACAAGACCGCACTACTGGCCCGGCATTTCGACTGGGTAGAAAGTGTGGACCGCCCACTCATCGCGGAACGGCTCCATGCCGCCCGCGCCGGCATGGAGCCGTTGAATGTGCTGATCGAAGTCGCCATCAGTGGGGAGGAAACCAAGGGCGGCTGCGCGCCAGAAGACGTTCCGGAATTGGCCCTCGTCATTTCCCGGTTGTCCCATTTACGGCTCCGCGGTCTGATGGCCCTGGTCCACCCGCAACCGGAGCTGGCAGAGGCCGACTTCCGCCGGATGGCAGAACTTTTTCTCGCGCTGCGGCAGACCCAGGTCCATGCCGATCTGGATACCCTCTCCATGGGCACTTCGGCGGATTACCTCCAGGCCCTGCAGCAGGGTGCCACAGAAATCCGTCTTGGTACCATCCTCTTCGGAGCCCGTGCCCAGGAGCCCTTATGATACCCCAGAATATTGTCTTCATTGGTGCCGGCAATATGGCTCGCGCCCTCATCGCCGGTCTGCGACGTCAGGGCATTGCAGGCGAGCAGATTCAGGTTCATGCCCCCAGCAGTGCACACCGTGACGCACTTGCCGAAGAGTTCGGCATCCGCAGTCTGGCGGCAACGGCTCAAAGTCTGCCTGCCAACAGCGTGGTCATCTACGCAGCCAAACCAAAGCAGATATCCGCGGTGCTTGCGCTGTGGCGACAGGCCTTCGCCGATGCCGGGGTGCTCTTCCTCTCTGTGGCTGCCGGCATCGACAGCGCACGCATTGCCGCCGAACTGAACCCCGGGAGCGCCATCGTGCGCGGTATGCCCAACACCCCGGCACAAGTCGGTGCCGGAGCGACGGCCCTGTATGCCCGCGATTCGGTGAGCGCCGCGCAACGCCAGACTGCCGGGTTTATCATGTCCGCCGTGGGCGAGATTTACTGGCTGAGCGATGAATCGCTGATGGACGCTGTTACGGCACTATCCGGAAGCGGCCCTGCCTATGTCCTGCTGTTCCTGGAAGCCCTTGAAGATGCCGCCGTGCTGCAGGGCCTGGACCGTGCCACTGCGCGCGCCCTCGCCCTGCAGACGGTGCTCGGCACCGCACAGATGGCGGCCGCCAGCACCCTCAGTCCGACCGCGTTACGCCATCAGGTCACCAGTCCGGGTGGCACCACGGCGGCGGGTTTGGCGGTCTGGGAAGAGCACCTGCGGCCACTGGCGCAGCGGGCCCTGGCCGCCGCGGCGGAGCGCAGCCGCGCTCTGGGCAGCCCGGAAAAGGATATACCATGACCGAACTGAGTATCATGGCGGCACGCCTTACCAGTCTCATTCTGACCCTGCTGTTCTGGGCAATTCTCATCCGTGCCATATTGTCCTGGGTACAGCCCGATCCACGCAATCCGGTCATGCAGTTTCTGGACCGGCTTACCGGACCCATTCTCTATCCCCTGCAGCGGATCATCCCGCCCATCGGCGGATTCGACCTCAGTCCGCTGGCAGCCCTGTTGATCATCGAAGTGCTCAGGGGGCTGCTGGTTCATGCCATCCTCAATCTGGGCGGGTAAGCCCTTTACGACGGACTGCAGCACATGACCTCCTCAGAAACACGCCCCCCATATCTGCGGGCAGACGGTGACGACCTGTATGTACGCATCCATGTACAGCCGGGTGCCAAGACCGATGCCATCGGCGGATGCCACGGCGATGCCCTCAAAATTCGCCTGCGTGCCCGGCCCGTGGATGGCGCTGCCAATGCTGCCCTTTCGGCTTTGCTCTGTGCTACCCTGCGCCTGAAAAGACAGCAGATCACTTTGGTGCAGGGGGAGAGCGCGCGGGACAAAGTGCTCAGGATTAGCGCAGCGTCCACACACGTTCAGACTCAACTCGCAAAATATGCCGAATCCGCCCACTCACCTGCTCTCGACAGGGAAGACCGATGAACAACAGCACAGCACTGCAGACTCTCGATGCCATCCTCGAAATCTATGCCCGCCCATTCAACGATCTGATTTATGCGGCGCAACAGGTGCATCGGCTACACTTTGACCCAAACGCCATCCAGTGCTCCACCCTCCTCTCCATCAAGACCGGCGGTTGCCCCGAGGATTGTGGCTACTGCTCCCAGAGCGTCCATCACCAGACGGCCCTCCAGGCCGAACCGCTGATGGATCTTGAACAGGTGCGTGCCGCCGCGCGCGAGGCCAAAGCCAATGGGGCCCAACGCCTGTGCATGGGGGCTGCCTGGCGCTCGCCCCACGACCGGGATATCGAAAAAGTAGCCGCTATGATCGGCGTGGTCAAAGAGTATGGCCTGGAAAGCTGCGTGACGCTGGGGATGCTCAAACCGGGGCAGGCGGAACGCCTACAGCATGCTGGCCTCGACTACTACAACCACAATCTCGATACCTCCCCCGAGTTTTATGGTGAGGTCATCCACACCCGCAGTTATCAGGACCGCCTCGACACCCTGGAGGCGGTGCGTGACGCCGGTATCCGGATTTGCAGCGGCGGCATCCTCGGTATGGGAGAATCCCGCCGGGACCGGGCGCGGATGCTGCAGGTGCTCGCGCAGTTGCCTCAGGCTCCGGAGAGTATCCCCATCAACGCCCTGGTGCCCATTCCCGGCACCCCGCTGGAGGCTGCGGAGCCCATTGACGGCTTCGAATTCGTGCGCACCGTCGCGGTCACCAGAATCCTCTTCCCCAAGGCCTACGTACGGCTTTCGGCAGGGCGCGAAGCCATGAGCGACGAATTACAGGCACTCGCCTTCCTGGCCGGTGCCAACAGCATTTTTCTTGGGGATCGCCTGCTGACGACAGGGAATGCCAGCACAGGGCATGACCAGGCCCTGTTCAACCGACTGGGCCTGCACCGCAGCGCGGACTGACGATCGGCGACAAGGGGCCAGCCGGACGGGCCGGCCCCGGTGTACATCAGGAGTGGTCACCAAAAGACAGGGGGATGGCGTAAGTCAGCAGCACCTCATCCTCGCCGGGATCCTCGTTGGCGATATATGCATTGGAAATGTGGGCGATCTTGATCCCCAACCGCGACTGATCGGCAAACTGATAGGCCAGACTCAACTCCAGACGAAACTGGAAGGTGCCGTCCAGATATTTGCCACGCCCCTGATTATATCCGCCCATGCCGAGCACCGGCGTCAGTACCCAGTGATCCCAGGCGATATCCGAGTAAAAGCCGGTGTAGCCCATGAAACCGCCGTTGGTATTGGCGACGATACCCCATAGCGCGCCGATGCCGAACAACTTGGAGGCAGACTGGTATTCCAGATCGATCTCCGGAAGGGTTGCATTACCCCGATGTCCGGGACCGGGCTCGACGCCAGCCGCGTTAAAGGCACCGATACCGGCGTTGAAATACGCAGGGCCGCCCTGGATCACATGCAACCCCGCGCCCTCCGCCCAGGCTGGCCTGGCTGCCAGCAGACCCAATGCCGTCACCCCCAGGATCCTCGCCAGGATTCCATTACCGTCCTTCATGACTGCTCCTTAGTAAAGATGTGTCGGCCGCCTTGCCGACGGGAATCGTTTGCGTTATGGTATCAACCGAACGGTCAGTATGCGTTCGCTCAGCGCGCATGTCAAAAAACCCTGATGGACCTGAGCCGCGCATATGCTCTGCGCAAAACCCATTGTAAGCAGGGGTTGCGCATGAGTCGACCGTCGAAACAGGTCCGGAGAGTCGCCCGGCTGCTTGGATTCAACAAGGGACACATATGCGCTGGCTCAAACGCCTTTTGGTTCTGGTCATCATCGTCGTGGTTGCCTTTGGCGCCTATGCATACTTCCAGATTTCTGATTACTATCCCAACACCGACGATGCCTATCTGCATGCCCATGTCGTGAACATCGCACCGCGGGTTACAGGACATATTGTCGCTATTTATGTGCATGATAATCAGGTGGTGCAGGCTGGACAGCCCCTGGTCGAGGTGGATCCGCGGGCCTACGTCTACGACGTGCAGAAAGCCGAGGCCGAACTGACCCAGGCGGAACGGCAGACGGCCGCCATTCAGGCCAATATTGCCGGAGCGCGCGCCAATATCAGCGCCGACCAGGTCAATTACCAGAATGCCCGGCACAACGCCCAACGCGCGGCGGCGCTGGCGGCGCAGAAATATCTGTCTGCGCAACAGGCGGATAACGAAATGACCGCGGCGAAAAGTGCCGGGGCGCGCCTGACCGCAGATCAGGCGGCCCTGGCGGAGACCCAGGCGCAGCAAGTCCTCAATGGTGCCCGCATCGCCGCCGCCAAGGCCGCCCTGCGCACAGCCCGGCTCTATCTGTCTGAAACCACGCTCTACGCGCCCATCGCGGGGGTCGTCAGCAAAGTGGATAAAATCCATGTGGGCGACGTGGTCAATGTCAATCAGGATCTGTTCCCCCTGATCGGCAATGCGGAATACTGGGTCGAGGCCAACTACAAGGAAACCGATCTCAGCCGGGTACACCCGGGACAGAGTGCGAAAATCACTGTGGACATGTACCCCGACCATCCCTTCAAGGGAAAGGTGGTGAGCCTGAGCGGCGGTGCCGGAAACGCCTTCTCCCTGCTCCCCCCGGAAAATGCTACGGGTAACTGGGTAAAGGTGACACAGCGGGTACCGGTGCGTGTGCTCATCACCAATCCGGACTCCAGGTTCCCGCTACGGATCGGTACCAGCGCGTCGGTAACGGTGGATACGGGCGGAGCACCGGGCTGGGTCAAGGCGCTGCGGCCGATCTTCTGAGCGCTGGCGTTACCGGCAGGGCCGGTAACGCCAGAAGTTCAACCGTGGCGGCGAGATCTGCACCAAACCACGCGACCCAGGTTCAGCGCGTGTCGGAGATCAATGTACCGACCCCCGCGTCGGTGAATATTTCCAGCAATAATGCATGGGGTACCCGACCATCGATGATATGTGAAGCCTGCACGCCCGCCGCCACAGCGTCCAGACAGCACTGGATCTTGGGCAGCATACCGCCGTAAATACGGCCATCGGCGATCATCCGGTCCACCTCGGCGGCCTCCAGACGAGTGCGCAACTGTCCATCAGAATCCAGCACACCGGCGACATTGGTCATCAGGATCAGCTTCTCTGCACGCAACGTCGCAGCGAGAGCGCCTGCCACCAGGTCGGCATTGATATTATAGGATTCGCCCAGGGAACCCACCCCGACTGGCGCCACCACCGGAATAAAATCACCCTGATCGAGCAGACGGATAATGTCCGGGTCCACCCGTGCGACCTCGCCCACCAGCCCGAGATCCACTCCATCCCGGCGCAGGGGCCGCGCCCGGAGCAAGCCGCCGTCCTTGCCGGTCAACCCCACGGCGCGGCCGCCCGCACGATTGATGGCCTGCACGATCTCCTTGTTGACGCCCCCGCCAAGGACCATTTCCACCACTTCCATGGTCGCGGCATCGGTCACTCGCATGCCGTCCACAAAATGGGTATGCACCCCGAGTCGCTCCAGCATGGCACCAATCTGCGGCCCACCCCCATGCACCACCACCGGATTCATGCCCACCTGTTTCATCAGGGTTACATCGTAGGCAAACTGCTCCTGAAGTCGGGCATCGGTCATGGCGTTGCCACCATACTTGATGACGATGGTACGGCCGTGAAAACGCTGCATGTAAGGCAGGGCTTCCACCAGTATGCGAGCCTGCAGGTGGGGATCGTTGTGTGTGGAGTTTATCATGCACGTACCGTGTCTGCTGAAGATTCCGGAATCATCCCCCGCAGAAGAATCTCGACAATCCCAGCGTCATAACCTGCGGGATCATCGGCAAAGGCCACGGCCGGGTAATGGCGCAGAATATCCCGGGACTGAAAAAAGAAAACATTCGCGCCCAACATCAGGGTTGCCACCAAGGCAGGGTTGAAATCCGCCCGCAGTTCGCCCCGGGCCTGCCCGCTTTCCAAGACCGCAACCAAGGCCGAAAATACATCCGCAAATCCCTGTTCTGCAAACTCCCGTGCTCTGGGCGCGCCTTTTTCGAGCAGTTCCCGCCATACCAGACGCACCAGTTCCGGCCGATCCAGCAGAGCCTGGAGGTGGCAGCGCGCAAAATGTCGGAGCACATCCACCACGGTTCCGTGGGCGTCGACCGCATCGTTGAGCAGTTTCCGCAAATTGCGGCTGGCCGCGCGCAATACCGCAAGATAGAGGGCATCCTTATTGGGAAAATAATGATAGATATTGGCCTTGCTGATACCCGCCTGCAAAGCGATGGCATTCATGGAGACCGCATCAAATGCCTTATCGGAAAAGAGCTTTTCGGCAGCGGCCAGAATCCGCTGCCGTCCTTCGCCTTCAAGTGTCAGTGGCAACTCCCCCATGAAACCGTCCCTCGCCCCCAATCTGCATGTGATGGCCACACTTGCGCGCCGCCCGACCAATCGGTCAATATAGGGACAGTGTAGCATCACCCGTGGCAGTTGTCCCTCTGTGGGCACGGGTGGAAGCTGTCCACCATCCGCCTGCAATTTGCTATTCTAGGGGCTGGAAATTCTAGCAAGGGAACCACGCATGTTTACCCACACTCCCAGCCAGGGAGACCTGTCTTTTTCTTTGTTGTTGCGAGCGCTGCGCGGCATTACTTTATGGCAGCCCATTCTGGTGTACGTGATCGCGGTTTTCCTGGGTATGGCTGGTCTGGAATTTTTCGCACAATGGCCGGGAGGGTGGGCAGGTGCCACCATCGGGATGACCATTTTGCTGATCAGTTTTGGTGTCGGCTATCTGGGCTCCGGTGGCGTATTGCTGCATGAAGCGCGCGGCGACCCACTGCCCGGAATAATCAAAAGCCTCCGCTTCGGCATACGGGCGCTACCACGTCTGCTGGGATTGCTGATTATCGAAAGTCTCCTGCTTCTCGGCATTTTTGCGGTAGAGGTATTGGGGTTTCTCGCCTGCAAGATACCCGGAGTGGGTGCGGTACTGTTTGTCCCGATTTTCCCTGCCGTCATGCTGGTAAACGCCGTTGTTTTTGTCCTTGCCATTATCGTCTTCAATCTTTCCGGACCAGCGTTGTGGCATGGCGAAGGCGTGGGCAAATCACTTCGTCATACCATTGCCATCGCCCGTAATAAACCCGGTTCCATCCTGCTGATGATGTTGCTGCTCGCAGCCCTGGCGACAGGTATGGGAATTATCATTGCAGTGATTCTCTATATTGGATATGGCATGACATTAACGGCGGCCACCCCGGTGCTGGCTGACGAAATCAGCCGCAGTGCGGATATGTTCTGGCAAATGCTGGGAGCATGGTCGGGAGACAGGGTTTTTGGCAACGGAATGCCTGTACAGGCGATGGCAGCGAATACCTCCTTGTATAACGCTGGACTCAGCATGGGAATGGGCTTGGCCGGCGCACTGGTATTCATTCTCCCCAATGTGGTGTTCCTGCTGGGCATGGCACACATCTATATTGAGGCTCTCGAACTGGTAGCACCGGAGGATGTCTAATTTCCCTATGAAAAAATGGATGCGCCAACTGGAACTCGAAAGAAACCGCTGCCAGAGTTGTGGTATGCCGCTGCAATTTGACCCCGAAGGTGGGGGAACGGAAGCCGATGGTAGCCACAGCACCTGTTACTGCAGCTATTGCTATGCCGGAGGTCAATTCAGGGAGCCGGAACTGGCGCTGGATGCCATGCAGCACCGTGTCCGGCAACTGATGCGCCAACGTAATGCTCCATGGTACGTCCGTGCTTACATGGCACATCGCGTGCCGACACTGGCCCGCTGGCGGGGATGCAAAAAGCGTTAGAACGCCGCCGCCGCCGCGCTTTATAAAGGAAGCCCCCGTCGCTCGGCGCCGGGGGCTTCTGTACGTGGAAAACCGATTGGACCAGAATTTAAATCGCGGAACGGGGACGACGACCGCGACGGGGTTTCAGTTCCTGCATGAGCGCATCACCGCGGTGGTTCAGTTCACCCAGCAAATGGTCATTACCACCCACGCGGTCACGCACTTCGGCAACAGCCGCCAGAATCTGGGCGGGTTCCCAATCAGGTACCAGACGGGAAATACGGTCCATCAATGACCGCCGTTGTGCTTCCCGCTCACGACGGGCGCGCGGATTTTCCTGCAGGCTCCGCTTCTGCTGTTCGATTTTTGCCAACTGTTCACGCAGTCGCATTTCCGTCTGGCGCTGCTTCTCTTCCAAATCCGCGAGACGCTCCTCCGAACTACGACGGTGACGCTTTTTTACTTGTGCTTCCATATGCTATCGCTCCTCTAAGTCAGGTTAACTTGGCAGAACCCCTCGCCAATTTAATAATTATGTCAGCTTGTTTTTGCTTTGGCAAATACAAATGCATCTGCATAAATGTGTTCCGGATTCAATCCAGCTCCCTGTAAAGCGGCGCTTAAGGAAAACACCATGTCCGGGTGCCCACAAATATAGGCGTCGAGCGTGCTCGCGTCCGGAAAGTCGTGGATCACTTGTGTCGTAACATAGCCGGTTGCTCCAGACCAGGAAGCATCGGGACGGGATACTATCCGGGTTACCTGAAAATGGTCATGACGCGCCTGCCATTCCCTCAGCAAATCCTGATAATAAAAGTCCTCCGGATGGCGCACACCCCAATAAAAATGGATCGGACGTATGGAGCCCTGCGCAAAGAGCGACTCGAGCATCGCCTTAATAGGTGCAAAACCGGTACCGGTAGCGACCATCAGTAAAGGACGGGTGGATTCCTGACGAATGAAAAAAGTGCCCAATGGTCCCTCGAAACGCAAGATGTCCTTTTCCTTCATCGCACTGAATACATGCCCGGTAAAGACGCCACCAGGTACTCTTTTGATGTGCAGCTCCAGGAGCGCATCGTCACCGGGTATGTTGGCGAGGGAAAAACCCCGTCGGCCACCGTCTTTCAGGAGAATGTCGATATACTGTCCAGGGAGGAACTGGAGACGCTCCGTAGTCGGAATTTTTAGAAAAACGGCGCGCACATCGGGTGCCAAATCGACTATTCTTGCTACCCGGGACGGTAGTGTTTTAATCTGGATATCCTTGGTGGCCCCGATCTCCCGAACTTCTATCGTCACATCGGACAGGGGTATTGCCTGACAGAAGAGCGCCAGGCCCGCATCCTTCTCGGCGGCCGACAAGATCTTTTCCTCCACCTTCCCGTAATCCACTTCTCCACGGAGAATACGTCCCTTGCAGGTCGCACAGGTACCATTGCGACAACCGTAGGGAATATGAAAACCATGCCGCAGAGCGGCCTCCAGGATGGTTTCATCTCTGTCGCAATCCATCTCGTGGCCGCTCGGTTCAATACGCAGGCGGTAAGTCATGAGCACATCCTTTCATAACGATTGATAAATGTTTCGGCGGGCATTCTAGCAGATGCGCGGCGTGATGGCCGCGCTTCACGGATACTCCCGGTTGAGATCGTAGCGATTCACGATCCGGCAGAACAATTCCGCCGTCTGGCGCGCATCATAGAGTGCCGAATGGGCTTGGGTATGATCCCAGTCCAGGCCGGCTGCCAGGGCAGCCTTGGCCAGCACGGTCTCACCATAGGCCAGTCCGGCCAGACTAACGGTGTCGAAGGTACTGAAAAGATGAAAGGGGTTATTCTTGACGCCGGTCCGTTTTTCTGCGGCCTTGATAAAGGACAGGTCAAAAGCGGCGTTGTGCCCCACGAGAATGGCACGTCGGCATTGAGCCACCTTTACGGCAGTGCGCACCGGCCTGAAAATCCCGCGCAGGGCTTCCTCCTCGGAAACAGCGCCGCGCAGTGCCTGAAAGGGATCAATACCCGTAAACGCCAGCGCTGCCGGGTCAAGCACCGCCCCGGCAAAGGGCTGGACCTGAAAGTGGTGGGTGGCTACGGGCCGCAACTGCCCCACTTCGCCACCGATGATGATCGCAGCCACTTCCAGCAGCGCATTACGTTCAGAGTCAAATCCTGCCGTTTCCACATCGACCACTACCGGCAAAAAGCCGCGAAACCGTCCGGCCAAAGCCGCCATCAGAAGTTACTCCTCAATCTGTTGTGAAAAAACCAGCGCATGCGGTGCAGCCAGCAAAACCGCTGTGGAAACACTCAGGGTGACAGCGGCTGTCAACATCACCATCACCACCAATTGCATGGATACCGCGGCAAGGGGCGCCGTACCCGCGAGAATCATTCCTGCGGTAATTCCTGGAATATGGATCATGCCGACGCTTTTCAGGCTGTCTATCGTCGGAATCAGGGAACTTCGCACCACCATACTGTACAGGCTGCGCATCGACTGACGGTGCGTGGCGCCAAGCGCCAGCATGGCCAGCAACAACGCCTCACGCTGGTCCACCTCGCTGCGCAGACGGTTAAGTGCCAGCGATACGGCGTTCATTGCATTGCCGATAATCATACCGCCAATGGGGACCAATGATTCGCCTCGCCAGAAAACCAGCCCGGAAAGGAGCATCCAACCGAGGGTGACCGTAGTCGCCACCGTGATGCTGATCACCCCGATCCAGTAGGCGTGCGGAATACCGGCACCACGCTTACGATTGAAACGACCAGCCATCAGGATCATGGCTATCAGAAAGAGCACCAGCAAAAACGGCTGATGCTGGCGGAACAGCCAACCCAGCAGAAACCCCATGATCCCCAACTGAACCGTCGCCCGGGCCGCCGACCACAGAAGCTCTTTGCCCACCCCCAGCTTTTGCCAGGCCGACAAGGCCCAGGCACTGCCGAGGAGGCCGGTCACCCCCGCCATGGTCCACGGTGAAAAGGTGCTGAAAATGTCCGGTGCGGCACTGTTCATCCGCGTTTGAACGCCTCTGTCAGCAATCGCCAGTCGCCCGCCACAAAACCCTCCAGGGGGCGAAAGCGCTTTTTATAGTCCATTTTGGGGCTGTTGGCGACCCAATAGCCCAGATAAAGATAGGGAAGGCCCAGCTTCCTGGTCCATTCAATCTGGCTGAGGATAGCAAAAATACCCAGGCCGCGTTGCGGCAGATCTGGTGTATAAAAGGTGTAAACCGCAGAGACGCCGCCGTCGAGCACGTCCACCAGTGCCACCGCCAACGGATGTTCATCCTGTTCAAAGACCAGGAGGCGGGCGTCCACGCCGCCGTTTTCGACGATCATTTCCCGGTACAGGCGATCCGCATGCTCGTCCATGCCACCCCCTGGGTGCCGCGAACACTGATACTCGGCGAAGAGACGTGCGTGGGCGGCTTCCCAGTGAGGGGGCTGCTCCCGTATCTGTATATCCTGATTGCATGCCCAGGTGCGCCGCTGGCCACGATCTGGCCGAAACTCCGCAACGGGGATGCGCACGGAAACGCAGGCATCGCATTGCGGGCACATCGGGCGGTATGCCACCGGACCATTGCGCCGGAATCCTTTCTGCAGAAGTTGGTCATATTGGGCGCTGCCCACCATCTCCCGGGGATCGCTGAGCACCAGGAGTTCTTCCTGATCCGGCAGGTAAGGACACTTCTGCAAGGCGGACAAATAAAAAGCCATGATTAAAACATCCCGGTCAGCGGTAACGAGATGTTCCAGTCTGCTTGCGTATGTTGGGTGCGCAGATCGGCAAGGGCACGCAGGAAATCACGACGGGGTATTTCCCGCGCGCCCATGCTCTGCAGATGCGGGGTGATGAACTGGGTATCGATCAGGCCAAAGCCCCAATGCTGGAGATGACGCGCCAGCAGAACGAGAGCCAGCCGGGAGGCATCGGGCACCCGACTGAACATGGACTCCCCGAAAAAAAGTCCGCCGAGGGCTACGCCGTAAAGTCCCCCGACCAGACGGTCCTGCTGATAGACTTCTATGGAATGTGCTGCTCCGGCCGCGAACAGGTCCAGGTAGGCGGCCCGCACCGCCGGGGTAATCCAGGTATCTCCCTGCCCTGGGCGCGGCGCTGCGCAAGCGTCGATGACACCGGCAAAATTGCTGTCCATGCGATATTGCCAGTCACGGTTACGGGCGGATTTGCGCAGACTGCGACTGACGTGTATCGCCGGGGGCTCGAGAATACCGCGGGGATCAGGTGACCACCAGAGAATGGGGTCTTCCTCGCCGAACCAGGGAAAGATGCCGTGGGCATAGGCCAGGAGCAGGCGTTCCCTGGATAAATCGCCGCCGATGGCGACCAGGTTGCCGTCGGCCTGCTCCGGGTCGGGGAAGGGGGCTGACCGGTCATGGCATTGCAGGAGGACCGGACGGACGCCCTCAGGGCGCAACTGCACTGCCTCCTGGCTGCATCAAAGACCAATTCCTCCATCGCGATACCAACTACTGGTAACTATAACCGTTTTGCAACGCCCGCAGAGCTGCCACCCGCGCCTCCAGACTGGGATGGGTGGCAAACCAACCGCGCCAGCTTCCGGAAATGTAGGCCGTCGCCATGGGATCGCGCACCACATCATGCACCACATGCAGGGCTTCCGCGCCCCGCTGCAGTTTTTGCAGGGCCGAGATCATCGGAGCCACGCCTACCTGCTCGGCGGCAAAACGATCCGCCGCGAACTCCCGACGGCGCGAAAACCAAGTGATGGGAATCAGCGCCAGGAAAGACAGGCCGATCTGCAGCACTATGGATACCGCAAAAGCAACCATGGGCCGGTCATCAAACTGCCGCGCGGCGAGCATGGACAACCAGAATACAAACGTATTCATCAGCCCCTGCAGCAAGGTGGTACTCACCATGTCGCCATTGTATACGTGCCCCATCTCATGGGCCAGTACCGCCCGCACCTCATTGTCGCTGAGGAGATTGACCAGGCCGCTGCTGACCGCCACCATGCTGTGGTTGCGCCCCGGTCCGGTGGCGAAGGCGTTAGGCTCATCATTCCAGTACACCCAGACTTCCGGCATGCGAATACCCAAACGATTGGCGAGCTGCGCCACTGAATCGTATACCAGATGTTCCTTGGCCGATTGCGGCGCATCGATGCGTTGCATCTGCAGGCCCGCGCGCGCCAGATGTTTCGACATCAGTAGCGAAATAAAGGCGCCGCCAAAACCGATCAGCAGCGCCCAGAGCAGGTCCGCGCCACTCACCGACCCGCGGAGGTCGACACCGAAGATCGGCAAAATGAAGTTGACCAGAATAGTAAAACTGATCGACAGGCTGACGAATATCAGCAGATTCGTCACCACCAACAGCAGTATGCTCTTGAATGATTTCATGACACGCACGCTCCATCAGAATACACCGACCTTACCGCGACGACTGAATTTCCACCCTGACATCGCGGCCGCTTGCCTTTTGTTTTTTATGACAATACGGAAACAGTCTAACATCAATACAGGACATCAGGAAGGGATAGACAAGGGCTCAGGATGGCGGGAGACCAGTGTGGCGCGTAAGGCAGCACCCCCAGACAGGGCGCCGCCAGCCGCCCTTGCAAGGTCTCCAATGTGCCCACCGCGACTGCGGGATTCAGGGTGTTTGCCACCCACCCGGCCAAGCGCAGTCCCCGTGCGCGGATGGCTTCGACGCTCAGCAGCGTGTGGTTGATGGCACCGAGCCGCAAGCCCACCACCAACAGCACAGGAAAATGCAGATCCCTGGCCAGTTCGGCAACGCCCCAGTCATCGCCCAATGGGGTAAGAAAACCACCGGCACCCTCCACCAGCACACAATCCATCGCCGCGGATTGCATCCGGACGAAAGCCGCCACCCGCCCACGCTCGACGGTGACGCCCGCCTGATGTGCCGCCCAGTGGGGCGCCACTGGCGGGTCGAAAGCATAGAGACCCGTTTCGGCAACACTGCGCGGGGGCTGGCTGGCGGCGCGCAAAATTTCCACGTCCTCCCAGGTACCGTCGGCCTCGACTCCAGAAACAATGGGTTTGAGGGCCGCCACCAGCATTCCGTGCTGCGCGCATTTGTGCGCGAGGGCAGCGGTGACAGCGGTTTTGCCGACACCCGTATCCGTACCGGTAACCAATAGTCCACGCAGTGGACCCGCATGCCGACGCGGCGAGGGATGCTCCCCGGTCATGGACGGCGTCGCAGCCGCGTGAGAGGAAAAACGATACTACCGTCTTCACGCGGAAGGGCGCGCGGTCCGCTGCCCCAAGCATGTCCGTAGACGACTTCATAGGTGGCAGGCAGGCGGCCGTCGGCGCGAAAATCCTCGTAGGCCTGCCGCAGTGCCTGCAGGCGGCGGGGGGTGAGCAGGCCACGGGCGCGACCTGCGGCGGCATTGGTGGCACCGATATTCCGCAGATCCCGCAGGAGATCGTCTACCGCCGCATAGGTGAGCTGATAACGTTCCACATCCAGGACGGGCATTTCGTAGCCCTGACGCACCAAGGCATCGCCAATATCATGCATGTCGATGAAGTGACTGACATGGGACTGGTCGTCTACTGCCGCAAAGGCCTGACGCAGTTCTTTGAGGGTGTCCGGACCGAGGGTGCTGAACATGAGCAGGCCGCCGGGACGCAGCACCCGTGCAAACTCGCGTAATACCTGATCCAGATCATTGCACCACTGAATGGACATGTTGGCGTAGAGCAGGTCGATGCTGGCCGTCGCCAGCGGTAAATTTTCCGCGTCGCCCTGGCAGAAATACTGACGTTGACGCCAGCCTTTACGACGCCGGGCCTGCTGTAACATGTTCGACGCCAGATCCAGGGCAAGCAGCCGCGCACGCGGATAACGGCGATTGAGACGGCGGCTTTGCAAGCCGGTACCACTGCCCATATCGAGTATCCATTGGGGTTCCAGCTTGACGAGGTCCAGTCGCTCAATGAGCTGCGCGCCGACCTGATCCTGCAAGACGGCACTGGTTTCATACCCGGCCGCTGCCTGCTCGAAAGCCCGCCGCACGGCGCGTTTTTCCATGAAAAAGGACGGGTTGCCGGAACTCATCCCCAGGTCTCCAGCAGCGCATTGGCGCAGGCTTCGGGGTGAGACAGAAAAGGGGCGTGACCAGCCTGTTCCAGGAGAGTAAACCGGCTGCCGGTCAGATGCTGGTGGAGATACTCACCGGCGCCGACGGGTACGATCCGATCCTGTCGCCCATGCACGATATGCACCGGCATGGGCACTCTGCTCAGTTGGCTGCGCAAATCCACCTCCCGCAGCAGGCCCAGCCCATCGGCAAGACAGGCCTGATCCGGCATGGGCCAGGAGGTGCTGAGGCCCTCCAGAACACGGCGTCCTTGTGGATCGTTCAACACTTGCAGGGCGAGGAAGCGCCGCCGGGTACCCTGGGGATCTACGCGCAGGCGTTGCGCGAAATCCTCCAGAGTCGCGGCAGGGATGGCCGGAGACCAGTCGGGGCGCTGGCAAAAGGCGGGAGAACTGGATACCAGCACCAGTCCCGCCAATAATTCGGGGTGCTGCAAGGCGATGCCCAGGGCCAACAAGCCCCCGAGAGACCAGCCGAGCAACAGGGGCTTGGGGGCCTCCTGAGCAAGCATCTGGCGGAGACTCTCCAGACTGGCAGACCAAGCCAGACCGGAGGGCGCACAGGGCGTCTGTCCGTGACCGGGGAGATCGTAGCTGATGCAGGTGAAATGGGTATCCAGAAGGGACCGCCAGGAAGCGAAGACCCGGCTTTCCATTCCCCAGCCATGGAGCAGCACCAGCGGACGTCCCCGACCACTGACCTGACGCGCCCAGTTCACAGGACCTCCCGGAGCGTGGTAGCCAGAAGCTCGATATCATCATGACTGTGCGCCGCACTGAGGGTGATACGCAGACGGGCGCTATCGGCAGGCACCGTGGGCGGCCGCACCGCCGGGCAGTAAAGGCCGGCACGGCGCAATTGGGCGCTGACCGTCAGCGCCCGCCGCGCATCGCCCAACAGGAGACCCTGAATAGGTGTCTCGCTGGCCAACCAGGGGGCATCGGGCACTTGCGCACGCAGATGCTGCCGGTGCTGTGTCAGGCGCTCGCGCCTGGCATCCCCATGCCGTAAAAGGTCGAGCGCGACGAGGGCGGCGGCCGCCAGGGCGGAGGGCAGGGCGGTATGGTAGATGAAGCTGCGGGCGCGATTACGCAGGAGATCCACCACGTCCTGACTCCCCGCCACGAAGGCGCCGTAAACACCGAAGGCCTTACCCAGGGTGCCCATGATGACGTCTACCCCGTGGATGTCCATATTCCAGTGCGCCGCGGTGCCTTGTCCCTCCGTCCCCAACACTCCAAAGGCATGGGCCTCGTCGAGAATGATCCCTGCGCCATACTGCTGCGCCAAGGTGGCGAGTTCAGGGAGCGGGGCGATGTCACCATCCATGCTGAACACCCCGTCCGTGATGATCCAGGCCTGCCCCCGGCCGCCGCGTTCCAACCATTGCGCCAGATGGGTCATATCGCCATGCCGGTAGCGATGCAGGCGCGCGCCGGAGAGACGCACCCCGTCCACCAGAGAGGCGTGGTTGAGACGGTCGGCGTAGACCCGATCACCGCGCCCGACCAGCGTGGAGATGACCCCCAGATTGGCCAGATAACCGCTACCAAAGAGCAGCGCCGCCTCCACTCCCAGCCAGCGGGCCAGGGCGTTCGCCAGCACGGCATGGGCGGGCCGCTCGCCACCGAGCAAGGGCGCGGCACCAGCCCCTACCCCACTCTGCTGAATCTCGGCGATGGCGGCATCACGTAAGGCCGACTCTGCGCTCAGGCCCAGATAATCATTACTGGCGAAGGACAGGAGCGGTTCGCCCCGCGTCCCCACAAAAGTGGGCGGCCCGCGCTCCGGCGCAGGTTGCAGTACCTGCAACTCCCGCCAGAGGTCGTGTGCACGCAAGGCGGACAATTCAGCGCGCCATGATTCTTCCCGTTCGCTATGCATAGTTTCTTATAGGGAGGGGCCTGTGCCTTGTCAATGGAGTGCTGGAGCGGGAGAATCGTAGCCGGTGACGATACTCGCCCTGCCAGATGGCTAAACAACCCAAGGAACTTCTTGCAACGGATTCTTCCACACCTGTCCCGGCTATATGACGCAGCGGGGCGTTTCAACCACTGGCTCTTCCCGGAACGCTGTCGTGCCTGCGGTGCGCCTGGCGCTCCGCTCTGCGCCGGCTGCTTCGGCGACTGGCCGCGCCTGCCCGCCGAGCGCTGCAGCTATTGCGCGCTACCTTTGCTGGACAATGGGGACTGCCCGGTCTGCTCGGTGGAAGCCCCCGCCTATGACCATGTCTATACCCCGTTTATCTATGCCGAACCCCTGAACACCGCCATCATCGCGTGGAAGTTTCAGCGGCGTCTGGACTGGACCAGACCTCTGGCTGACGCCTGGGCCAGTGCCTGGGGCGAACATCCGCCGTCCCGCCCGGAAGCGCTGCTGCCCGTGCCCCTGCATCGCCGGCGTCTGCGCGAACGCGGTTACAACCAGTCCATGCTGCTCGCCCGCCACTGGGGCAAGCGCTGGAGAATCCCGGTCATTCCTGGTGCGTTACGGCGGCGCCGCAGTACCGGCCATCAGCTTGGACTGAGCGCGGCCACCCGGCGGGAGAACCTGGATGCAGCCTTTGCCCTGCGCGAGCGCGTTCCGGATCATGTCGCCGTCGTCGATGACGTACTCACGACCGGAACCACTGCCGCCCAGATTGCCAGCACCCTGCGGGCTGCCGGTGTACAGCGCATTGACGTCTGGGTGCTCGCCCGTGCCCTCTGAGAGCCCATTGATGCTTGAGTCATTTTTGCACGTCATCCTGTATGAGCCGGAAATACCCCCCAATACCGGCAATATCATCCGCCTTTGCGCCAATACCGGAGCCACCCTGCATCTCGTCGAGCCTTTGGGCTTCGCCTGGGATGACCGCCGCCTGCGCCGCGCCGGGCTGGATTACCACGAATTTGCGCAAGTGCATCGCCATGCGGACTGGGCGAGCTGCCGGGCATTTTTAGGCGATGCGCATGTCTTTGCATTCAGCACCAAGGGAACGCAGTTCTATCACGACGTTGCGTACCAGCCCGGCGACGCGCTGCTTTTCGGCCCGGAGACCCGCGGCTTGCCTGCCCACCTCCTGAACAGCCTGCCCGCCAGGCAGGTACTGCGCCTGCCCATGCGCTCCGGCCAACGCAGCCTGAATCTGTCCAACGCCTGTGCTGTCGCCGTCTTCGAGGCCTGGCGGCAGATGGACTATTGCGGTGGTCTACATTCACCCCGGGGCACAGGATCAGATGGTATCCTGTGGTAAACTGATCGGTCAGAACACCAAGAGCTCATAACAGGGGGAATCCATGGCGCGTACACGTATCGCTGCGCTCCGTCTCGATGGCGAGGATGCAGAGCAAAAGCGGGAAGAGATTCGCAGGACCTTTCACGAGACTTTTTCGCTGTATGAACAGCTTTTCGATCACCTGGCAGAACCGGCGGCGTGGTATGAGAAGGCCATTCCCCTGCGTCATCCCCTGATCTTCTATTTCGGCCATAGCGCCACCTTCTATGTAAACAAGCTCCAGGTGGCCGGCCTGATCGGACGGCGCCTCGATCCACGTTTGGAGTCCGTTTTTGCGGTCGGCGTCGATGAAATGTCCTGGGATGACCTGGACGAAACCCATTATGACTGGCCCTCCGTCGATGACGTCCGTCAGTACCGGCAGCGGGTGCGGGAACTGGTGGACGGCCTGATCGGCGAGACGCCCCTGTCCCTGCCCATCACCTGGGATTCGCCGTGGTGGGTGATCCTCATGGGGATTGAGCATGAAAACATCCATCTGGAAACCAGTTCGGTGCTCATGCGGCAACTGCCCCTGTCCCGCGTCCGCCCCGTGGAAGCCTTCCGTCCCTGGACCCCCGCGGGGGCCGCGCCGGACAACATCCTGCAGGCCGTGGCGGGTGGCGCCGTCCGTCTGGGCAAAGAACGCGCTGATCCCCGTTATGGCTGGGATAATGAATATGGTCTTCATCAGGCGGCACTACAGCCCTTTCATGCCTCCCGCTTTTTGGTGAGCAATCAGGAATTCCTGGCTTTCGTGGAGCAGGATGGCTACAGCGACAGCCGCTGGTGGACCGCGGAGGGCGATCGCTGGCGCCGCTTCAGCCAGGCGCGGCACCCGACTTTCTGGGTCCCGGATCAGGACACCTGGCGGCTGCGCCTGATCGCGGAGGAACGCCCCATGCCGTGGAACTGGCCGGTGGAGGTGAACGCGCTGGAAGCCGACGCCTTCTGCCGCTGGAAATCGGCCGGGACCCGTCAGAGCCTGCGTCTGCCCAGCGAGGATGAGTGGCGGCGTCTGCGTGACCTCAGCGGACTGGCGGACAGTGATGCCTGGGATGATGCGGTGCCTGGCAATATCGGACTCGCCGCAGGCTGCTCGCCCTGCCCCGTAGATCAATTCAGACAAGGGGATTTCTACGATGCGGTCGGCAACGTCTGGCAATGGACCGCGACGCCCATCTACCCCTTTCCCGGTTTCGAGGTGCATCCGGTTTATGATGACTTCACGGTGCCCACCTTCGACCAGCAGCACAATCTCATCAAGGGCGGCTCATTCATCAGTCTCGGCAACGAAATGCAGCGGGAGGCCCGCTATGCCTTCCGCCGCCATTTCTTCCAGCATGCGGGATTCCGCTATGTCGCCTCGCCCAATGCGCTGCCTGAGGTACCGGTCTATGAGAGTGACGCCCTGGTCTCCCAGTATGCGGAATTTCACTATGGGCGCGAATACTATGGGGTGGCCAATTTTGCGGCAAAGGTCGTGGGAATCGCGGTGGAGGCTATGGCCGGCAGGCCTTTACGTCGCGCTCTGGACATCGGTTGTGCCGTAGGCCGCGGTAGTTTTGAACTGGCAAGGCATTGCCCCGAGGTCACCGGCCTCGACTTCTCGGCACGCTTCATCAGCGTAGGCGTGCAACTGCGCGAGCGCGGACACTTCTCCTACACCCTGACCGAAGAGGGTGAACTGCAAAGCTATCAAACGGCGGATCTCGCCACCCTGGGGCTAACCGGGGCTGCAAACCGGGTCCGCTTCTTTCAGGCCGACGCCTGCAATCTGAAGCCCCTGTACCGGGATTATGATCTGGTGGTGGCGGCCAACCTCATCGACCGTCTGCACCACCCCCGCAAATTTCTGGAGGACATCGCCGACCGCATCCTTCCCGGCGGTTTACTGGTCATCACGTCGCCCTACACCTGGTTGGAAGAATATACCGCGCGGTCGGAGTGGCTCGGCGGTTTCAAACGAGATGGAGAGAATCTGAGCACCTTCGACGCCCTGCGGGAAATTTTGTCCGGACCATTCCGTCTGCGCGATGGCAGCCCGCAGGATCTGCCCTTCGTCATCCGCGAAACGGCGCGCAAATATCAGCACAGCATCGCGCAGGTGACCATCTGGGAACGCTTATGAGCGCGGAACGGGGCGGCGCCGACTTCGACAGGGTCATTCCACGACGCGGAACCGGATGCCTCAAATGGGATGGTGCGGCAGAACGTTTTGGCGCCGAAGTGCTGCCCATGTGGGTGGCGGACATGGATTTCGCCGCACCCGACGCGGTCATCGCCGCTTTGCAGGAACGCCTGAATCATCCCGTTTTCGGTTATCCGGGCAATGAAGGGACCATGTTGCAGGCCGCCGCCGATTGGCTGGCCAGACGCCATGACTGGCGGCCGGAAAACGACGCGATCGCCTGCATCAGCGGTGTCGTTCCCGCCCTTTACGCAGCCGTACGTGCCTTCACCCGACCGGGCGAGGCGATCATCGTCATGCCTCCCATTTATCCGCCGTTCATGACTGCAGTGGAGGACAACGGGCGGGAATTGCTGCTGGCTCCGCTGATCGCGGATGACACCGGCCATTACCGCATGAACTGGGATGCCCTGGAAATCGCCGTCCAGCGGGCCAAACTGTTGCTCCTCTGCTCGCCCCACAACCCGGTGGGGCGAGTCTGGACAGCGGAAGAACTGCAACGACTGGGCACACTTTGCGCCGATGCCGGCTGCGTGGTGGTCAGCGATGAAATCCATGCCGACCTCAGTCAGCATCCGCACTGCCCTTTCCCCAGTCGCTTCCCACGCTCGATCCTCCTGACCTCTGCCGGCAAAAGCTTCAATCTGGCGGGACTGGGTGGCGGGGTCAGCGTTATCCCCGACGCCGGGCTGCGTCGCACCTTTCTGACTGAAGTCCGGCGCAGTCAGATTCAGCACACCAACCTCTTCGCCCTGACCGCCATGACCTGCGCCTGGCACCGCGGCGCAGAATGGCAGTCCGCATTGCGCGGTTATCTGGCGGACAACGCCCGTTTCATCAGCGAATACCTGGTGCGGGAGCTACCCGAGGTCGGCTATCGGCAACCGGAGTTCGGGTACCTCGCCTGGCTGGACGTGCATCATTACGGCAACGATGAGACGCTGGCGCGGCGTCTGCTGCAAGCGGGTCTTGGCCTCAATCCCGGCCCCAGTTTCGGATCGGGCGGCGAGGGTTTCGTGCGACTGAACTTTGCCACCCCCCGAAGCATGCTGGAAGAAGGGCTGGGGCGGTTGCGACAGGCCTTGCACCGCTAGTCCGGGAAAACTTTCCACAGGCAACCGCCCCGACGACGGTATCGGAACGGCTTGCCCTACCCTACAATACGTTCCACCGAACGGAGGAGACCAGAGAAAAGTGACAGAGGTGCAGGGTAGCCTGAAGCAAAAAGCGGTGGCCACGCTGGCAGCGGGCATTCTGCGCGGGGCGGGTTACCTGCCGCAGCGCTGGCGTGCAGCCCTCGGTGCAATGCTCGGTGATTTGGTGCGGCTCAGTATGAGCCGGGCGCGCAAAGTGGTGGACACCAACCTCGCCATTGCTTTCCCCATGATGAGTCTGGCCCAGCGGCATACTCTGCGGCGCGCGCATTTCCGGGCACTGGGCCAGGCGGCCCTGGAGTTGGGACCACTGTGGTACTGGCCCTTGCCCCGCGCCCTCGGCCTGATCCGCGAAGTGCGTGGGGACGATCTGGTGGACGCCGCTCTAGCCAAAGGACATGGGGTGATTCTCTTCACCGCGCACCTCGGGGCCTGGGAAGCCGCGGTGCTCTACATCGGGCAGCGCTGGCCGGTAACCGTACTCTACATGGAGACCCGCAACCCGGCTGTCAACACACGCATTGTGGCCGGGCGCGGGCGCAGTGGTGCGCAATTGGTCCCCAAGGAGGGAGGTATCCGCCCCCTGCTCCACGCGCTGCATCAGGGCAGGGCCATCGGTATACTTCCGGATCAGAACGTCGATCCGCGCGAAGGGGATTATGCCCCGTTCTTCGGCCGTCCTGCCTGCACGACACCTTTGCTGGGCCGGCTGGCGGCGCGGCGCGGGAGCCCGGTGTTCGGACTCTTCGCCTATCGGCTGCCGGGTGGTGAGGGTTTTCATATCGAGATTGTGCCCATGCCGGAATCCTTCCCGAGCGGGGATGCCACAGCCGATGCCACGGCGATGAATGCGGCACTGGAGACTGCCATCCGTAAAGCCCCTGAACAGTATTGGTGGGTTCACCGTCGTTTCAAGGATCAGCCGGAAGGCTGGGACTATCCCTATTAAAAAACTTACGGAACGAGATGATCCAGCAGGGACAAAGTACGCCTCAGCGCACCACGCTGCTGCTGCAGAAACGCCAGGGCACGGTCGCCCATCTCCGTCGCTGGCCCCTGGGTAGTCAACCACGCAGCCAACTGCGCTACCAGGGCCTCGACATCCACCACCTGAACCGCGGCGTTGGCCGCCAGCAAATCCTGGGTGATGCCCTTAAAATTATCCATATGCGGGCCGAAGGTAACCGGCCGGGCCAGTGCCGCAGCTTCCAGGGGATTATGCCCCCCCGCCGGCACAAAACTGCCACCGATGGTCACCACATCTGCCGCCGCGTAGAAGTCCATCACCTCACCCAGTGTATCTATCAGAAAAACCGCATGCCCCCCCACATCCTCGGCACGTGAGCGCAAGGCAAAGGACACCCCCTTTGCCTGCATCCGTGCCATCACCTCCAGTCGCCGCGAGGGATGACGCGGAATCAGCACCAGCAGCAGATCCGGCCATTGGCGCTGCAAGTCTTCCAGCGCCGCCAGCGCCATCTGCTCCTCACCGGCATGCGTAGAAGCGAATACCCAGACCGGTCGCCCAGCGAAGCGCTGCCGCCACTGCCCCCCCCGCTCCCGCGCGGCGACGGGTTCGGGCAGGTCATATTTGATATTACCGGTCACCACCACATGCTCTGCGCCCAGGCGGCGAAAAGCCGCCGCATCCTCCGAACTCTGGGCCGCAACAGCGCTCATGCTGGCCAATGCGGGGGTAAAGAGCATCCGGAAACGGGCATAACCCCGAAGTGAGCGCTGCGAGAGCCGGGCATTGGCCAGCATCAGGGGCACGCCCTGGCGGCGGGCCGCATGACAGAGATTGGGCCAGATCTCCGTTTCCATGATAATCCCCAGGCGCGGCCGCTGGCGGCGCAAAAAGCGTGTGACCGCCGCGGACAGGTCATAAGGCAGGTAATGCTGCAGCACCTCCGTACCCAAACGCTGACGGACTACAGCAGCACCCGTCGGCGTTGTGCTGGTCATCAGAATGGGCAGCTCCGGATAACGTCCCTGCAACGCCCGCACCAGGGGGATCGCCGCGATGGTCTCCCCCACACTCACCGCATGAATCCAGATAGGCCGATCCGAACGGCGCGGCCCCCAGCCGAAACGCTCCCACCAGCGCTCCCGGTAGGCAGGCCGGCGCCAGGCTCGCCAGAGGGTAAAACCCAGGACGACAGGGCTGAGCAGCCAGAGCAGAAAGGCGTAGAGGCGGCGACTCATCATTCGCGGTGCAAAATACGGTCGGTCAGCCAGTCCAGACGATACCAGGGCCGGAAGTTTTTCAGGATGTGCTCGCGATCATACCCGTCCTGGATCCAGGCACGCAGGGTCAAGCCGGGCTGGCAGGCGGCAGCATCGTGGTAATTGACGAAAAACCAGTCGAGAATGCCGGTATTGGCGTGCCGGATATGACCGAAAGGCCACAAGCGCAGTTGCCGCTGCGCCGCGCTGAGGGGTATCCCCAGCACCAGATGCAGATAGAGCACGCTGATGAAACCGGCCCGATCCGCGCCGGATTTGCAATGCAGCAAAAAAGGTTGGGGTAATTGATCCAGCACCGCTATGCCCGCCAGCAACTTGTCGCGTTCCGGCAGATCCCGGGAGCCGAAGCCGTGCAGGGTCAGGTGCGTCATGCCCAGGGCATCACAAGCCTCCTGCTCCAGACGGTAATGGGGTTCGTGGGGTGCCGGGGCACGCAGGTTCAATACCGTGCAGAGACCATACTTTTGCTGCCAGTGCCGTAACTGGACCGGCGACGGCTGGGCCGAGCGAAACACCCCTGGCGCAATCTCGTGAAAGTTTGCATAAAACAGTTCGCGGAAAATGCCGTGATCCGTCCAGAACTGATGGCGCCGATAGCGGCGGCGCTCGTCTGGCAGGAGCACCAGAGGGGTTTTCATGATCGGTGCTCCAGCAAAGGGGATAAGGCCGTCCAGACCTGCTCCGGGCGCAAGGACTGCTGGCAGACTATCAGGCCATTTTTCGCTTCCGGCAACGCGCATCGGGATTTACCGCAAGGAGAGCAAGGCTCGGAACTTTGCAGGGTGGCCTGACGGCTCTCTGCCACAGAAAACCGCCCGCTGGCCGTTGGTCCGTACAAAGTAACCCCCGCCAGACCCAGGGCACCGGCCAGATAAGAAAGGCCTGTATCCATACCGACATAGGCATCAGCCCGCACGATCAAGGCGGCAAGCTCCAGCAACGTGGCGGGGGGTAGGGCGACCACATTATCCGCTTGTTCCGCAATGCGCCGGGCGCGCGCCGCCTCGCGCGCACTGCCTGCGGGCAGCAACAAGCGCAATCCCGCCTGCTTCAGGGGGGTGGCCAATGCCCGCCAATAGTCTTCCCGCCACTCCTTGTTCTCCCACGAGGTTCCGTGAAAACCCAGCACAAAGGGCTGCTGCACCAGTTCACCCCAAGGCTGCGCCAGTGTGTCTTTACGCAGGCGCGCGGCAGCCACCTGCAAACCATAATCTGACGGCGTTTCCGGTAAGGGATAGTCCAAAGCCTGTGCGAACAGCTGGCGATTCCGACTGATGGCTGGCTGTCCCCAGGCCACGCGAAACCGGCGATGATAAAGCCGGCTGGCACCCGGTTCGCGGGCGCTGGCGGCATCCAGACCCCACAGGGGCGAACCACCCAGACGCCCCAGCAAGGCGCTTTTGTAGAGGCCCTGGGCGTCGAGAATGTGCTCGTAACGCTCGCTCCGTAGACTCCGGCGTAAGTCCCGCAGCGCAGCCGCCAAGCCTCGCCACCGTTCTTTATGCACGCGCAGAGAGAAGGGGATCACCCGCGTGACCCCGGGATGCAACTGGGCGATGGGCGCGAATGCGGGCTCAACCAACCAGTGTAAGCATAGATCCGGGCGGGCCTGCCACATATCCGTCACCGCGGGCAGGGTATGCAGCACGTCGCCCATGGAACTGAGGCGCAGTAGCAGAATCTTCATCACTGACTATGGTCTCTGAGTTCCAGCGCCATGGCATATTTCATGAATGCCCCCAGTGCCGTAGTCCACGCGATGGCGGCACCCTCCACACCATCCAGAAATCCCAAGCGCCAGAAATAGCCGCGCCAAAAAGCCGCCAGCGCGTGGGTCATGGGCATGTAAGCATGGAGCATTTTGCCGTGCTGGTGGACCTGCTGGGCATTGAGGATGGCGTAAAGGCGCAGTTTATCCAGCATATCCGCATAGCTGGGAAAAGAATGATGGTCCAGGATATATCCCTGCATACGCCGCGTCTCCCCCTGACCATGCCAGCTTTCATGCACCGTATCCTCGGGACGATAGTGCCCATAGCGTCGGTTAAAAAGCCGCACCACATAATCCCGGCTCCAGTCTCCGTGGCGTATGGCCTTGCCGTGAAGGTAATTATAACGCCTTAGCGCATAAGCAACATGAGGGTCGCTATTCCGCACCACATCCACAATGGCAGAACGCGCCTGATCGCGCAAAATTTCATCCGCGTCCAACATCAGTATCCAGTCATTTTCCGCCGACTCCACGGCAAACTGCCGCTGCGCACCAAAGCCGGGCCAGGGCCTGTGAATGATCTTTACACCCATTTCCGTTGCGATGGCCAGCGTATCATCCGTAGAACCACTATCTACCAGAACAATTTCTGCACCTAACGGCGCTACGCTGCCCAGCGATGCACGCAGCAACCGCCCGGCATCTCTGGTAATATAAATGACTGATAGAGCACTAGCCGCCACGGCCACCCGATCTCCATAAGAAGTACTCATTTATTTACCGCACTTCCCCGGCAGGCCCCAGTGTGCTGGCCGGAACAGAAGATGCCACATCAGTATTCCTCCGTAGGTCAAACAACGTTTCCGCTGACGAGGAAGAAGCCCGAGAGTAAGCACCATTGCTATTCCATTGGCAAGAAAGTCAATTGCCGCTTTTACTGGCATCCACAAAGATAAAACCACCCAGGGAATGCGGCCCTCCACCTTACGGGCATAGAGCAACCGTGAGCGCTGAAATTCAATGCGCGACCCTACCTGAAATTTCCTGGCGGTGCCACCAAGGGCGTGCTCTACCCTGGCATCTGGACAAAACACCACGTCGAATCCAAGACGATGGGCACGTGCGCACCATTCCGTTTCTTCCAGATAAAAGAAGAAATCTTCGTCCAACATGCCCAATTGAGGCAAGAAAGAACGGCGTACCGTCATTGCTGCACCGATCAGGCTGGGAACATTTACCGATTGACGCTCCCCTGATAGACGCCCACCGAAGTATTTTGGTGCCACTCTTTTGAGCAGTGCCCTTGGCAATATTTCGTGCCAGAATCGCGGCAATGCCGCCACGACATTTTGTGTACGACCGACCGGATCAATCAGACGGGCACCCACGAGGGCCGCTCGAGGCCAGGCCAGAAAACAGCATGTCACAGCCTCCAGCGTACCCGATAATAGTTGCGCGTCATTATTCAGAACCATGACGAAATCACGATCAGCGACCGCCAACCCCTGGTTGACCGCACGGGCGAAGCCGGCATTACAACTGTTCGCCAATATCTTGATGTCGGGAAACCGTTGCGAAATCACCTCCACCGACCCGTCATCGCTACCATTATCGATGACGATACAATGTTGCGCCAACACGCCCTCCGCAAGACAGGAAGAAATTGCGTCAAGTGTTTTTGATACGCCATTATAGTTAACAATAATAACGCAAAATTTCATAGCCATATGCCCTGGCTTGTTGTCACCGCATATCACCGCTGGTACTCCCTACGCGAAGCGATTGTCAGTGGTAGTCGCGCCATGTAAGCCATCCTGGGCAAGGGGGATTGGCAAGGCGGTCAGTATCGCCAGCGAGAACACATTGGCATACCCCCAAATCAATGTGTCAGAAAAACTACCAGCTATAAATACCGCCATATAAATTAAAACAAACCAGCCTTCGGGAACCGCCTTCAGTCGCCATGCTGGTGCCGTTACAGCCCACAAGAACCACACTAGCAGCAACAGACCGGGAATGCCTAGCATGGCCAGTTCAAGGAGATAACTGTTTTGAGGCTGGCTCATGATCAACGGAGATGGCAGCTCAGGTAGAATATGATTTTTCTGTAATTGTGCCATCTCGTTTGCGTAATTGCCTGTACCAACCCCCAGGATAGGATGCTGGAAACCCATGTACAGTGCGCCCTGGGCCATCAAAACACGCAGTCCCCAACTGGTATCGTAATCACCCTTGCTGACAACTTGTAAATTTTGCAATCCTTCTTGCACTCGATGTTGAACAATGGGAGACATTCCCATCCCAATTATTGTCAGCGCAATACCTCCCAACGCCCAATAACGCCACTGCCCCCTGAATAACACCCATACCGCAAGCGGCATGAGGATGACGAAAAGCAACTGACCAGTACGTCCGGCACCCATGCCCAATTGCAGCAGGAAGGCTACCGCGAGAATTGCGTTTGCCCATCTCGGTAACAAAACCCTATCCCGCATATCGTAGGCTATCCATAGCAATGCCATGGTCAGCGTCATGCTGAGAAAAATATGATTGGCATAACCGACAGGGCCAAGCCTCGGAATCAACGGACTCCATTTCCATATTCCAAGCCACTGACATAGGCCGACTATCCAGTTCAATATCAATCCCGCCAGAAATAAACCCGGAATCATCCGGAACCTGCTTCTGTTCCAAGGCAGTGTTGTTCCTGCGTACGCAAAAAAGAAATATCCGAGTCGACTTATGGCTATCCAGGTATCGTGAGGGTTCGCTCTGCTCCAAATGGTGCCTAGCAACGTCCATAATATCAACAGGGTCAGCGGTATGAACCATGGGCGCGTCGGTATCTGCCCCAAGTTTTTCCAGTACCCGCTCATGATATATAGCAGTACGAAGATACCGCCACTAATACCCGCTGCCGCGGTACTTAACGGAAAGAAAAAAATCGGCAGACAAAAAAACAGGAACATGGTTTTTTGTAAAAGTGCTTTCATAAGCGTAGCGTCAGCGCGGTTTATATTCAATTATAGGCCGCCGCATTTTCTTATTCATATCTTTACGTTTTTGTGGTTCATTCATGGCTTCTGTCCTTCTGGCCGCAAACCGTGCCGCGACATAGCAGCCACACACCCTGATACCGTGACACAACGGTATAGCCTGGCGGCACCGCCCCAGGGTAGCTGATGACGAAGCCGTTGGCCAAATTGGATGGCGGCGTTACCAGTGGAGGATGCGGCCTTATCGCCAGATCAATGTCGGCTGTCACGCCGATACCTACCCATGCAGCGTTCGAAACATAGAGGGGCGCCCCATGGGTTTGCATGAGCACATCCCGCGCTATGGCGCTGATATGCGGGCGGAACCGATCGGTATACGCGGGAAAGGCCCATAGAGCGAAAAAATACTTGAGAAGGATGGCTGCCATCATCCACTTCACGGCCAAACGCCGTGTCTTTTCGGCATCAACGACCCACCCCGCCAACACCAGTGCCACGATTCCATAGAGCGGCATCAGGTAACGGATCCCACTTTGCGGCGATAGCCAATAGGGCAGGTAATTCACTCCCGCTATCCATAGAGCCGTCCGCACCTGCGGATCGTTCATACGGGAAATCGGATAACGGCGCAACAGGGCATATAACACGACGCCTCCGACCGGAAGCAACTGCCCGAAAGTCTGCGCAGGGAAGACGAAAAACTGATGCAGGTAATCCAGCAATCCCTGTCCCTGCAACTTGCCGATGATGTCGTCGAACATTCCATGGGCCATGGTGCCGCCGGCAGGGGCCATGGCATACCAGAGGACGGGGACCACCAACGCCAGAAGATGTATGCCCCAGGAAGGCCACGAAAACAAAAAACGCCAGCCACGGGTTCGGTAGGTCACCACCAATACCGCCACACCGTAAAATACGTAGACGGTCAGAGCCTTGGTAAGAAACGCACAAGACAACGCCAGCACGGCAATAGCGAAGAAGCCAACACGCCGCTCCATCACCGCAAGCCACCCGAGAAGCATGGCCGCCAAACAGAAAAAGGCGAACAGCGGGTCACTATACGCCAGCCAGCCATCGTAAAAGAGCACGTCCCCCAGGGTGATATACACCAAGGCAGCGAAAGCAGCCAACCTCCTTTCCTTCCAGATTCTTCCTGCGAACCATCCCACGAGCAGTCCGGAACCCACCGTCGCCAAAGCCGCGATCAATCGTGCCGCAACCAGCATGTGAGACCAGCCAATCCACATGGACACCATGGTGATGAGCCAATTATCCAGGGGCGGGCGCCAATAGTCCTGTCCGTACATGACTGGGGTGAGCAGATGGCCGTGATACCACATTTCATAGGACATGAGCGGATAAACCGCTTCTTCACCGGTATACTGAACGTTATGGAAGGTAAAGACGAAGCTGGCCGCGGCGAGAGCGAAAAGCAGCCAGTAGTTTCTGGTGTTCGTTGTGGTCATTCGATCCGGTACCCCAGGGTGGCAAGCATGTGCAACACCTGCTGAGTCGCTGGAGCCCCCTTATCGGCGGGACCTGGCATCAGCGCGGCATTCCATCGGTCTCAGCGGCCAAAGGCAGGTCTACGCCGGTATAGAGCTGTCCAGCCACATGCTCCTTGACAGACAACCACCGCAATATCGTTACTTGCATGCACTTTCCTCCCGGCTCAGCGAACAGAATACGCCGCCCATCATAAAGTGCAGACGCATCGGTGTCATCGCGGCAGGCTGGCCAGAAGATCACGGGCGATGATGCCGGCGTCAAAATGCCGGGCATATTCCGGACCGGCGGCACCGAACTCCGCGCACAAATGCCGATCCGCCGTCAAGCGGAGGATAGCGTCCCGCCAGCATGCCATGTTTCCGGCAGGCAATAACAAACCGCTCCGATCCGCCGCAAAGCTCTCGGGAATACCCCCCATGGCCGCACCCAGCACCGGTGTCGCGCAGGCCTGCGCCTCCAGACAGACGCGGCCAAAGGTATCCGGCTCGATGGAAGGCAAGGCAAGGGTATCCATGACGCTGTACCAGGGCGTTGCCGGATCTTGCCAGCCCAGCAGATGATGCCAGGGCTTATCCTCCAGATACGCGCGCAACTCCGCTTCATGGGTGCCTCCCCCCAACCACAGTCCATGCACCCGTGCATCGGTGGCATGCGCGGCGTCGATGGCATCGGCAAGCAGGAACACACCCTTGCCACGATGCCAGGCGCCGACAAAGCCCACGAGAAAATCCTCATCCGTCAATCCCAAGGCGGCGCGCTGCCGCGTTCGCGCCGTGAAATCACGCTGAAAATCTGCCAGACGCAGGGGATTCGCCAATACTTCGACACGTTCGGCGGGCACGCCCTGCAGGATCAGCCGCTCCCGCAGATAGGCGGAGATCGCGAACAAGCGCAGAGGCCAACGCGAGAGCAGCCAGCGGGTACCGGGCTTGAGGTGCAGATCCATGTGCCGGAACAATGCAAGAGGCCGCCCCTCACTGCGGCTGATCAGTGCCAGCGGCCAGTATTCCTTGCTGAAGCTGCCGATAACCCAGTCCGGCTGCACCATACGGATAGCCCGACGCAAGGCACGGATGCCGCCGGGATCGGCGCTGTTGCGGAAGACTCCGAAATGCCTGGTGACCGGCGCGGTCTCCAGCGCCTGCGCGATCCGTCCTTGCGGATGCACCAGACAATGCACCTCCGCCCCCTGATCGGCCAGGGCGCGACTCAGGGTGATCATGTGCGTCTCCGTGCCACCACCGCCGGGGTTGGTGCCCACCCAGAGCAGGCGACGCGGAACTGCGATCAATGGTGGTCCTCATGCGTGGTCAGCAGTTGCAGGGGAAACACATGCGGCGCGTGGTGTCCGCCGACCATCACCCGTGGCAAGCCGAAGAGATCCCCACCGGGCCGGGCGCGACCCCGCCGCACGGTCACCGCGGCGGCAAAGCCGGCGCGCCGGACCGCCTCCTGCTCGCGCGGCCCCGCCGCACCGTAGGGATAACAGAACTGGGTCACCGGCACCGCCAAAAGCCCTTCCAGCTCGCGCTTGGATCCTGCCACCTCGTCGTCCAATTCGGGCTCACTCAGTTCCGGCAAATGGGGATGATGGCGGCTGTGCGCCCCGACCTCCATCCCGGCATCCCGCCATCGGCATAATTCATTCAGGTTCATCAGTGGCTTATGTGTACCAAGCTGCTGCGCATCCCAATGATTGTCGGTACCGATGGCGGCACTCACCACGTAGCAAGTGGCGGTATACCCGTAGTGCAGCAGCACCGGCAACGCGCATTCGAAGTTATCCCGATAACCGTCGTCCAGAGTAATCACCGCTACCTTGCCCTCGCGCTCACCACGCAGATAGGGCAACGCCGCGGACATGGACAAACCGCGGTAACCCAACCAGTGCAGCAGCGCCATCTGCCGCGCAAAGCGCCGAGGCGAAACATAGAGGCCACGCAGCCCAACCCCTTTCGGGGCCACCGCTATGTTGTGGTACATCAGAATGGGAACCGGCTTCACGCGGGCGGATCGAGATGTACGGTATGGCGGACCACATAAGTCTTTTTATCCTGAGACTCATGGTAGACGCGCACCAGCATCTCGCCGAGGATGCCGGTATTGAGGAATTGCAACCCGGCAAGGAAAAACAGCACACCGGCAATCAGCATGGGGCGTCCGGAAATCGTAGCGCCATAGCCAAATTTATCCACAAAAAGATACAGCAGCATGGCCGAACCGCTGCTCAGGAGGATCAATCCGATCACCCCGAAAAAATGCATGGGCCGCTGACTATAGCCCAGGAAAAACTTGACGAAGAGCAGATCCACCAGCACCCGGAAGGTACGGGTGATGCCGTATTTGCTGTGCCCCGCCCGGCGCGGATGGTGCCGTACCGGCACCTCGACGATGCGATCCGTATAAGTCAGGGTGGAAAGCCAGGCCGGGATAAAGCGATGCATTTCGCCATACAGGCGCACCCCCTTGATCACCGAGGCCCGATAGGCTTTGAGGGTACAGCCATAATCGTGCAGATAAACCCCGGTGAGGCGGCGGATCAGACGATTGGCAATCCGCGACGGAATCTTGCGCAACAACAGACCATCCTGCCGGTTTTTCCGCCAGCCGGCCACCACGTCCAGATTCTCCTCCAGCAGACGCCGCGCCAGAGGCAGGATATCTTCCGGATCATTTTGCAGATCCGCATCCAGGGTCACGATCACCTCGCCCAGGGCAGCGTCGATCCCCGCCTGCATCGCCGCTGTCTGCCCGAAATTCCGTTGCAAGTGGATGACCTTGAAACGCGGGCCGCGCGCCTCCGCCTCCCGGTCCAGCGCGGCGGCACTCCCGTCCCGGCTGCCGTCATCGACGACGATCACTTCGGCGTCGGTGTCTCCCAGGGCGTTGCCGAGGGCCGCACAAAGCGGTGAGACATTGTCGATCTCGTTGTAGAGCGGGATCACGACGGAAACCAGGGCCATTTATCGCTCCCAGTGCCGAAGCAAGGCGCGGGTAGCGGCCGCGGGATCCTGCGCTTCGAGAATGCCGGAGAGCACCGCCACACCCCGTGCACCTGCCGCCAGCGCCTCCGGCACCCGTGCCGCCGTCATTCCGCCGAGCGCAATGAGGGGTAGAGAAGACTCAGCGGCCATCGCCGCGAAAACCTCGGGTCCCAGCGCCTCCGTATCCGGATGGCTGGAAGTGGGGAAAATCGGCGAGAGAAAGGCATAACGCGCGCCCAGACGCGCCGCCTGTTGCAAGCCCGCAGCGTCATGGCAGGATACCCCGAATGCCTCATCGGGTTTTACGCCCGCGTCTGACTGCGCCTGGGTCAGGTGACGACCGGTCCTTGGCCAGCCGGGCAAGGGGTCGGGATGATTGAGGTAGACCTGCACACCCCCCGCCAACGCCCCGGCGCATAGTGCCGCCAACACGTCGGCGCTGGAGCCGTCAGGCACCGCTTTGCAGCGCAACACCAGCCAGCGCAATCCGGCATCAAGGGCCGCCTCCAGTGCGCGCCGGAAATCGGGCAGGGGCAACCTTCCCGGATCCGCAATCAGGCAGAGGGGCGGCTGGGGCAGAGCCTCCGCCAACACGTCCGCAGTCAGACGGAGGTTCGCGGGGAGACACTCCAGCGCCGGGATCTCCCAGGGAAAAAGCCAGCGTACTTCCTGTCCCTCGCGACCATGGGCCGTGCCCGTCCAGTGCCGCACCCGGTAGAAATGCACGCGCACCGTCCGTTCCGGATAGGTATATTCCAGCTCCCGGAAGGGTTCCGGCGCGGTTACCGTAACCCCCAACTCTTCCCAGAGTTCCCGGACCAGCGCCTGTTCCGGCGTTTCGCCGGGATCGACCTTGCCGCCGGGAAACTCCCAGAACCCCGGCCAGGGCTTGCCCTCCGGGCGCAGCGCAACCAGCAGGCGCCCGAAGGCGTCTTCAATGATTCCGGTTGCGACGGGAACGGTGGGCATCAGCTACGGTAATCGGCATTGATACGTACATAGTCATAGGACAAGTCGCAGGTCCAGATTTGCGCTTCGGCGGCCCCCCTGCCCAGATCAACCCGCACCGGGATTTCCTCCTGAACCATTACCGCCTGTCCAGCCGCCTCGCTGTAAGCGGGGTCGCGGGCACCATCCCGCACGATGCGCGTATCGCCCAGCCAGACCTGCACGCCCGCCACATCCAGGTCGTCGACGCCGGCTGAACCAATGGCCGCCAGCAAGCGCCCCCAGTTCGGGTCAGAGGCAAAGAACGCGGTCTTGATCAAGGGGCTATGGGCCATGCGGTAGGCCACCCGCAAGCACTCCGCCTCATCATACCCGCCCGAAATACGGATCGGAATGAACTTGGTCGCCCCCTCGCCGTCGCGCACAACCGCCTGTGCCAGCCATTGTGCAACGAGGGTGATGGTGTCTCTCAGTTTCCCGTAGCGGGGATCTGTCGCCTTCGTAACGGGCGGTAGCGCCGCCCGTCCCGTCGCCATCAGGACGCAGGCATCGTTGGTGGAGGTATCGCCGTCCACCGTGATGCGGTTGAAGGACTGCGCCATGGCCTCCCGCAGGCACTGCTGCAAGGCTGCCCCATGCAGCGGGGCATCGGTGGCGATGTAGGCCAGCATCGTGGCCATATCGGGACGGATCATCCCCGACCCTTTGGCCATGCCGGTCACCGTGATCGTAACGCCGTCCATCTCGATCTGCCGGGAACAGCACTTGGCGACGGTGTCGGTGGTCATGATCGCCGCCGCAGCGGCCTCCCATTGGTCCTCGGCGAGTCCGGCAACGCAGGCCGGCAAGACTGCGGCGATTTTTTCCGCCAGCGCCACAGGCTCACCGATCACCCCGGTGGAGAAGGGCAGCACCGCTCCGGGCGCGCAGCCCAACTGTTCGGCCACTTCCCGGCAACTCGCCTCTGCCGCCCGCAAACCAGCCACACCCGTACCGGCATTGGCATTGCCCGTATTGATCACCAGCGCCCGCACGCCGGGCCCTTCCGCCAGATGATGCCGTGCCACCAGTACGGGCGCGGCACAAAAGCGGTTGCGGGTAAAAACGGCCGCCACCTGGGACCCCTCGGCGAGATGAATCAGGGTCAGATCACGGCGACCCACATAACGAATACCCGCCTCCGCCACGCTCAGGCGAACCCCGGCTATGGGCAGGATATTCCGGGGAGGATCAAGACCGACGGCCATACGCTATCCTTATTGCAGGCGCCCGTGACAATGCTTGTACTTTTTGCCGGAACCGCAAGGGCACGGCTGATTCCGTCCCACCTTGTCGTCACTGATCGCGGGGCTGTGACCGGCCTCCTGTTCACCAATGACGCCCAGCCCTGTCAGTGCGAGGCCGGCATCCTCGACAAGCGGTGCCGCCGCCGCTGCAAAATCCGGATGGGAAAACTGCAAATGTCGAGGCTGGGCGGCACGGGCGATGGCGTCCCAATCCAGCGGCTCCGCCGGAGCCGGACTCACATGCAGGCGCGAGAGGGTGCTGACCACTTCTTCGCGCAACTGATCCAGCATGGCGTTGAACATGATCAGAGACTCCCGCTTGTACTCCTGTTTGGGATTCTTCTGGGCATATCCACGCAGGTGAATGCCTTCGCGGAGATGATCCATGCTCGCCAGATGGTCCTTCCACTGGCTGTCCAGGACCTGCAGCAGGATGGACTTTTCGAAGTGGCGGGTCATCTCGCTGCCCATGAGAGACTCCTTGGCCGCGTAAGCGGACAACACCATCTCCATGATCCGCTCACGTAGCGCCGCGTGAGTGAGCCCTTTATCCTGCTCCAGCCATTGCCCGACCGGGACCTGCAGGCCAAAAATCCGGTCCAGTGCCGCTTCCAGACCTGGCAGATCCCAGCGCTCTTCCATAACGCCTTCAGGCGCCGTGGCGGCCAGCACTGCGTCCAGAACATCGTCGCGCAACGCCCTGATTTCCGCACTGACATCATCGGCATCCATGAAGGCGTTGCGCTGCTGATAGATGATCCGGCGCTGCTCGTTGGCCACGTCGTCGTATTCCAGCAATTGTTTGCGGATATCGAAGTTGCGGCTTTCCACCTTGCGCTGGGCATTCTCGATGGACTTGGTCACCCAGGGATGCTCGATCGCCTCCCCCTCCTTCATGCCCAGCTTCTGCATCAGGCCACTCAGACGATCGCTGCCGAAAATGCGCATCAGGGGGTCATCCAGGGAAAGGTAGAAACGGGTGGTGCCGGGGTCGCCCTGGCGGCCGGACCGCCCGCGCAACTGGTTGTCTATCCGCCGCGATTCATGACGTTCGGTACCGATGATATGCAATCCGCCCGCCGCTATCGCCGCGTCATGCAGTCCCTGCCAACCGCTCTTGAGAGACTCGATCCGCCGGGTTTTTTCCTCCTCTTCCAGATCCGGATTGGCCAGCACCATATCCACCTGATGGCCGACATTGCCGCCCAGCACGATGTCGGTACCCCGTCCCGCCATGTTGGTGGCGATGGTCACCGCCCCCGGCGTGCCCGCCTGGGCAATGATCTCCGCCTCGCGCTGATGCTGTTTGGCGTTCAGCACTTCATGGGAAATCCGCGCCTGCTTGAGCAGATGAGACAGAAACTCGTTGTGTTCGATAGAGGTGGTACCCACCAGTACCGGCTGCCCGCGCTGTTGACAGCCGCGGATGTCTTCCACTATCGCTTTCCATTTCTCCTGACTGGTCCGGTAGATAAGATCGGCGAAATCCGTCCGGCACACCGGCCTGTGCGTCGGTATGATCACCACTTCCAGACCGTAAATCTGATTCAGTTCAAAGGCTTCTGTGTCAGCAGTCCCGGTCATGCCCGACAGCTTTTCGTACATGCGGAAATAATTCTGAAAGGTGATGGAGGCCAGGGTCTGGTTCTCATTCTGGACCGCCACCCCTTCCTTGGCTTCCACCGCCTGATGCAGGCCATCAGACCAGCGCCGCCCGGACATCATGCGTCCGGTGAATTCGTCGACGATACAGACCTCTCCGTCGCGAACGATATAATCCGTCTCCCGCCGGTAGATCACATGGGCCCGCAACGCCTGGTTGAGGTGATGGACCAGGGTGACGTTGGCCAGATCGTAGAGGTCGCCGTCGACCAGCAGACCGCTCTCCGCCATCAGGCGTTCCGCCTTTTCGATCCCCTCCTCCGTAAGCATGACCTGCCGGGCCTTTTCATCGACCGTATAGTCCTCATCGACGACAAAACTCCCGACGAGTTTGTCCACCCGGTAGTAAAGGTCGGTATTTTCCTCGGTGGGACCACTGATGATGAGCGGGGTACGCGCCTCGTCGATCAGGATGGAATCCACTTCGTCGATGATGGCGTAGTGCAGGCCGCGCTGCACCCGATCGGCCGGAGAAAACGCCATGTTATCCCGCAGATAATCGAAACCGAACTCGTTATTGGTGCCGTAGGTGATGTCGGCCGCATAGGCGGCGCGGCGCTCCTCACTGGACAGATCCGAGATGATGGTACCTACGCTCAGGCCCAGAAAACGGTGAATCTTGCCGACCCACTCGGCATCGCGGCTGGCCAGATAGTCATTGACGGTCACCACATGCACACCCTTACCCTGCAGGGCGTTGAGGTAGGCCGGCAAGGTCGCAACGAGGGTCTTGCCCTCGCCAGTGCGCATCTCGGCAATTTTACCTTCATGGAGCATGAAACCACCGATGATCTGCACATCGTACTGGCGCATGCCCATTACCCGCCGGCTCACCTCACGCACCACGGCGAACGCCTCCGGCAACAGGGCATCGAGGGGTTCACCACGGGCCAGCCGTTCCCGGAAGATCGCGGTCTGTGCAGCAAGGGTCGCGTCGTCCATGGCCTTGAAGCGGTCTTCCAGGGCGTTGACCTGCGCTACAATGGCACGGGCCTTCTTGATCAGTCGGTCATTGCGGCTGCCGACGACATGGCGGATGATAGTTCCAAACATGATGAGTACACGAACCTAGTAAAAAATATCGAGCAGGGTAGCATGAAAGCCTATGGATGATAAACGGTGGCACGCCTGGCGCACCATGACGCAAGGTTCTTCAGGACCCATCGCAGAGGTCTGCCGTCGCGGAACACTGCTGCGCGAGCGTCAGGTCGACTGGAACGGGTTACTGGCACTGGAAGCACAGGATCAAACTTGGCTGGTTGACTGGTCCGGGGGGGTGCTGAGCGTACTTTGTCAGAGCCCGGTATGGATTTCCTGGCTGCGAAGAAATGAAAAAAACATACTGAAACGATGGAATACCCGTTTCCCGGAAACGTCGGCGAGGCAAATCGTCGCCACAGTCCGGCCCTGGTCATACCGGCTGCCGCAGTCGGCAGGAATTCAGCGGGCGCCTCAGATTTCAGCAGAGGCACCCGAGGCGCTGCGCGCCGTGACCGGGCAGGTGCCCCAGGCCGTCGCCGCCGCCCTGCAGCGCCTGGCCAACACCATGGACCGTCTTCAGGCGGAGGCCGTCACCAAGGTGTCGGCAAAGGAAAACGGCGCACGCCGCTCGGCGTAATCCACAAACTCCCAGGCGTCCTGACGGAGAAGCAGCGCCCGCAGCAGACTGTTGTTGAGGGCGTGTCCGGCCTTGTGTCCGGAAAAATGGCCGACCAGCGGATGCCCGAGCAGGTAGAGATCACCTATGGAATCCAGCACCTTATGGCGCACGAACTCATTGGTGTAGCGCAGCCCTTCTTCGTTGAGCACACGGTAATCGTCGACCACGATAGCGTTGTCCAGATTGCCGCCGAGGGCCAAGCCCATCCGCCGCAACGCTTCGACTTCGCGCATGAAGCCGAAGGTTCGCGCACGGGCCACTTCCTTGAGGTAAGAAGTGCGGGCAAAGTCCACCGTCACCTCCTGACCGCCGTTTTTCATCACCGGATGGTCGAAATCGATGGCGAAACTCACCTTGAAGCCTTCGAATGGCTCCAGTTGTACCCAGCGATCGCCATCTTCCGCCTTGAGCGGTTTGGTGATGCGGATGAATCGCTTCGGGGCATTCTGCTCTTCAATCCCCGCGCACTGGATGAGGAATACGAAGGGCGCAGCGCTACCATCCATGATGGGCACTTCGGGTCCGTCGAGATCCACATAGGCATTGTCGATACCAAGACCCGCCAAGGCCGACATCAGGTGTTCAACGGTGCCAACCCGGATATGGCCATCGCCGATATTGGTGGAAAGGCGGGTATCCACCACATGGAGCGGGTCCGCTTTGATCCAGGCGCCACCCTCGATATCGCTGCGGTGGAATACGATCCCCGTGTTTACAGGTGCCGGGCGCAGGCCGATGTAGACCTTCTTGCCACTGTGCAAACCGATTCCTGTACCCCAGATCATGTTCTTAAGTGTACGCTGACGTATCATAGCCTTCTTCCGCGACCTGAGGGATCGCCCTCCCACTGAATAAGTATCTCTACTTTACAACTTTTGTTGTCTCTATACAACTAACCGACTGGTCAGGCAGTTTACAGGGGCTGGTCAGTCTTGACAATATGCCGTTGACATTTGTTAACACATGCCATAGAAGCTTTTTCCCGCCGGCCGCCGCGCCGATCACCCAAAGGCGCGTCCGGTTATGTATAATTGCCGGATGCGCGATCGCTCAGCGGCCGTCGCATAGTAACCAGGCTTCTCCGATAGAAGGACACAGATCATGGCCACCCCCAGCAGCAAAAAAACCCTCATGACGCTCTACTCCAGCAACGATTGTGTCTTCGCGCACCGTGTGCGTTTCGTGCTGGAAGAGAAGGCTATGGAATACCAGATCATCGACGTCGATCTCGGCAACCGGCCCGAAGACCTTGCGGAACTCAATCCCTACAACCAAGTGCCGACCTTGGTGGATCGCGATCTGGCCATTCACGAATCGGTCCTGATCATGGAGTACCTTGACGAGCGGTTCCCCCATCCGCCACTGATTCCGGTAGACCCCATATCCCGTGCCAAGGTGCGCCTGGGTCTCCTGCGTTTCGACCGTGACTGGTTTGCACCGCTCTTTCAGCCCGGCTACGGTGCCGAGCAGGTCAAAACCGCCAAGGAACAGATTCGCAGTACCCTCGCCGGGCTGAACAGCATCTTCAGCCAACAGCGTTACCTCTTTGGTGACGACCTTTCGGTACTCGACTGTGCTATCGCCCCACTCCTGTGGCGCATGCCGGTACTGGACATCTCTCTACCCGCCGCAGCCCGTGCCACCCAGAATTATATGGATCGCATCTTCGGCATGGAGAGCTTCAAACGCAGCCTGACGCCTGCCGAGAAGGCCATGCGCTGATATGACCATCGATCTCGGCCATTTCCAGAGCCTGCCCGAGGGCCTCTTCGCACGCTGTGCCCGCGCTCCCGGCGGGACCATCGCCCTGCAACGACAGGACGACGTTTTTCAGCCGATGACCGCAGCAGCCTTCGCCGGACAGGTACGGGCGCGGGCGCGGGGACTTCTGCACCTGGGGGTGCGCCGGGGCGAGCGGGTCATTCTGATGGCGCCCAACTCCGTGGACTGGGCTATCATGGATTTTGCCATCCTCAACGTTGGCGCCATTACCGTCCCTCTCTACCCGACATTCAGCCCGCGCGAGATTCACTTTGTACTGGGTGACAGCGGCGCCGGGTTGATACTGCTGGAAGGCGCTGCGGAATGGCAACGACTGGGGGGCGAGGGGGGCTGGGGCGTGGCCGACGACCGTATCCTGCTGCGCGACGCGGCGGCCGCGCAGAACGCCGGCCTGCGCCATTGGGCATCACTGAAGAACGAGGCAGCAACGGTACCGGATAGCGGGCTGGAAGAACGTCTGGCGGGCTTGCAGCGCCAGCAAACCGCAACCATCGTCTACACTTCCGGGACGACGGGTTGGCCCAAGGGCGTCATGCTCAGTCACGGCAACATCCTCAGCAACATCGAAGGCTTTCTGCCACTGGTACCGTTGCATGCTGGACAACGCCTGCTTTCCATACTGCCTCTGTCCCATGTCTTTGAACGCGGTACCGGGCATTTCGGCGCCTACCTGCTGGGCCTGGAAGTGGCCTACGCGGAGCGCCCGGACACCGTCCTCCGCGACATGGCAACGTCGCATCCGAACATAGTGGTCGCCGTGCCGCGCGTTTTTCAACTACTCTATGGTCGGGTACGACGAGGTATCGAAGACCGACCGGGCCTGCTCGGGCGTTTTCTGCGCCGGGGGGCAGGGCTCGATCCGCACGGGCGTCCGGCGGCGCGCTGGCAACGTTCCCTTACCCGCCGCCTGCTGATCCGCAGTCTCCGCAAGAAACTGGGCGGGCGCCTGCGTTTCTTCGTCTCCGGCGGCGCGCCGCTGGACGCCGGGATCACCCGCTTCTTCGTTGACCTGGGATTGCCCATTGTGGAAGGGTACGGTATGACTGAAGCGAGTCCGGTGATCGCCGCCAATCCACTGGAAGCCATTCATCCGGGAACCGTGGGGCGGTTTCTGCCCAATCTCGAGGGGCGCCTGGCCGCAGATGGCGAAATCCTGGTGCGCGGCCCGTCCGTCATGCTGGGCTACTGGAATAACGAGAGTGCGACGGGCGAGGCACTGGTAGACGGCTGGTTGCACACCGGCGATGTGGGCAGTCTGGACCCGGACGGTTACCTGCGAATCAGCGACCGCAAGAAAGACCTGATCGTCAACTCCGCCGGCGAGAATATCCCGCCGCAAAAAATCGAGATGCGGCTGATGGCACAAGCGCTGATCGAACAGGCCGTCGTCTTCGGTGACCGAATGCCCTATCTCGTGGCGCTCATCTTTCCCAATCAGGAAGTCCTCAAAGCGCGTGCCGTTGACCACGCGGACGAAGCCGCCACCCGCAAGGCCGTCCAGAAGGCCATTGCGACCGCCCTCGCCGACCTGCCCTCCCATGAACAGGTGAAGCGTTTCGCTCTGCTGCCGGAAGCACTGAGTGAAACCAATGGCGAACTGACACCCACCCTCAAAGTGAAACGGCGCGTCGTCGCCGAACATTACGCTGCTCTGCTGACGCAAATGGGCAGCGGCAAGAGCTGATCACCATGCGCCTCGAACCACCTGCCGCGCTGACACCCGTTCTCACGGCCCTGCAGCGGGCCGGGGCAGAAATCCTGGTGGTGGGCGGCACGCCGCGGGATGCCCTGCTGGGTATGGCCGCCCACGACTGGGATCTGGAAATTCACGGGTTGAGCGAGGCACGCCTGGGGGAGTGCCTGATGCCTTTTGGCGCCCATCGGGTAGGCGGCCGCTGTGCAGTGTGGGTGGTAGCGGGTGCGGAGATTGCCCTGCCCCAGGCCCAAGGCGGGCGTATCGACCCTCATCTGCCCTGGGAGATCGCCGCACAGCGGCGAGATTTTTCGGTCAACGCCCTGATCTGGGACTGGCGGACGCAGCGTCTGCTGGACCACTTTGGTGGTGTGGACGACCTCCACGCCCGACGACTGCGCATGGTGTCGGCGGATAGTTTCGGCGAGGACCCCCTGCGCGTTTTCCGCGCCGCCCGACTGGCGGGGCAGCTCGGATTTTCCATTGAAGCCCGGACTGCCGCCCTCTGCCGCCAACTGGCGCCCCGCCTCCAGCACGTTCCCGAGGAACGTCTGCGCAAGGAGTGGGAGGCGCTGCTTCTGCGCGGCCAGCACCTGATCCGGGCATGGGATAGTCTCGCCCTTACCGGAGCCGTCACCCGATTCCCCGAACTCCATGCCCTGCAGGCCGTACCCCAGCGCCCCGATGCCCATCCGGAAGGCGACGTATGGATACATACGGGGCGAGTACTGGCTGCTGCCGGCCAACTGCGCAGCGGCGACCGGTCGCGCGATATCATCCTCATGCTTGGCGCCCTGCTGCACGATCTCGGCAAAGCCGGCACCACCCGGCGCGATCCTCAGGGCCGCTGGCGCGCCTTCGGGCATGAACGAGCACGCACCGCCGCCGAGTCTTTTCTGAGCCGCTATTTTCCGGGCAGACACCTCAGCCGTCAGATACTGCCGGTCATTCGCTGGCACGGCGCTCCCTACGCCCTGTACCGCGATGGCGCCGGGCGCGCTGCCTATGCCCACCTTGCGCTGCAGGTTCCGGACCTCTCCTTGCTGCTGGATGTCGCCGTGGCAGACGCGCGCGGGGCAGGCGGGGAGCACCCACCGGCCATAGACACCGCCCGCAGGCTCTGGCAGGAGATGAATGCCTGGCCCTGTCTGCCGAAACCGTTGCTGAAGGGGCCGGACCTGATGGCACTGGGACTCACCCCCGGACCGCAGTTGGGCAAGGCGCTGGCCCTTGCCCACGAACTGCAACTGGTGGGTGCTTGCCATGATCGCAAGCGCCTGATGGCGGAACTGCGCCGACGCCTGCCCGAACTCAGTCTCCGAGGCGACCGTGTTTATGGACCGCGGTCACGTTCCCCCAATGGCTGACGTCTGGCACCTGCACTCCCACCCACCAGTACGGCGCAACACTATCCTGCCCATGGCCACCGACGAGGCTTTGCCCTGGAGCCAGATGGACGTGCTCCACCAGATTCCGCGCCTCCTCACGGCTCCGGAAAACGGACCACGCGACCACCCGTTCCATTGGCGCTGTCGATGGCACTTCCCTTGATTCGTCGAGAAAACTATCGTTGATCATGTCATTTCGCTCCTTTCCGCAGACCCGCACTGAACAGCGTCCTGCCGCGACCTACACCTGCGCACCCAGCGTAAGAAGTATAGTGCGGGAATCCGGCTCCGCGTTTTTCTTCTGACAGGAGGATTCAAAACGCGTATGATCCGCAACGGAGTGGGCCAGACGACCGCCGCGGAGCAATCCGGGGAGGAAAGTCCGGGCTCCACAGGGCAAGGCGCCGGCTAACGGCCGGGAGGCGTGAGCCTACGGAAAGTGCCACAGAAAATATACCGCCAAAGCGCGTAAGCGCCGGTAAGGGTGAAAAGGTGCGGTAAGAGCGCACCGCATTTCCGGCGACGGGAATGGCAGGGAAAACCCCGCCTGGAGCAAGACCAAATAGGCGTGCGATACCGTGGCCCGCGGTGCATGCGGGTAGGTTGCTGGAGCCTGCGCGTAAGTTCAGGCCTAGAGGAATGGTCGTCCACGACAGAACCCGGCTTATCGGCCCACTCCAATTTTTACCACATGCCGCGCGCCATCCCGACAGTGCCCGTAGCATCATTGAAAACACCAATTAAAATTAGCCTGATAGAGCGTATTCGCCAAATGGTGCCCACGCATCCCCCGCCTTGGAAAGTCCTCCATGCAGTATATTTTGCACCATATAATCCGATAATTGCGGAAGTCCCTTCAAGTATTTTGTTTACTCTTTATAAACACGCTCTAACATGCCGTAATTATTCGCGTTTTTTCCTTGACAGCGGGCGGCCTTCCCTCTAATCTTCAAGATGTGGGATAAAGTGGGTTGAAGTGGAAGATTTTGGAGGAAGCATACAGACATGTTTAGGGGAACCCATCGGCACAGTCTGGACAGCAAGGGGCGCATGAATGTCCCGGCACGCTTCCGCGACTGGCTCAACGCCCACTGTGATGGTCAACTGGTCGTCACCATTGACGCCCAGAGCCAGAAAGGAGAGCGCTGCCTGGTAGCCTACCCCTTGCCCACCTGGGAAAAGGTGGAGCGCCGTATCGCCGAACTCCCCAGCAACAACCCCGCGGCCCGGCAGTTCCAGCGTCTTTTTGTGGGACAATCCGAAGAACTTCGTCTGGATGCCCAGGCCCGTATCCTGCTTTCTCCCAACCTGCGCAAATTTGCGGAACTCGACAAGGAACTGGTACTGGTCGGTCAGATCGACAAGTTTGAAATCTGGGATGCCGCACGCTGGGATGCCTGCCAGGAAACCTGGCTGTCCGGTGCGGATGGTTTTGCCTGTTTGGGGGATCTGGTCCTGTGAGGAGCGCAAATGAGCCAGATGCAACCCATGTTGCCGTTCTTCTGGCAGAAACCATCGTCGCCCTGCGTCCCGCGCTCCATACCGGCGCCGCCGTGCGCTGCGTCGATGCCACCGGTGGTCGGGGTGGCCATAGCGCAGCGCTGCTGGCGGAACTCGGCGCGGCGGACACCCTACTCATCCTTGACCGCGACCCGAGCGCCATCGCCGCATTGCGCGCGCGCTTCGCGCAGGATTCCCGGGTATATATCCGCCAGGCACGCTTCAGCCAGTTGGCCGAAGTGCTTGCTGCGCTGGAGTGGGAGCGCGTGGACGCCATCCTCGCTGATCTCGGCGTGTCCTCTCCGCAACTGGATGAGGCAGCGCGCGGCTTCAGTTTCCTGCGCGATGGCCCCCTCGATATGCGTATGGACCCGGGAGCGGACAGGAGTGCGGCAGAGTGGCTGGCGACTGCGACGGAAGCAGATATGACGCGGGTATTGCGCGAGTACGGCGAAGAACGTTTTGCTCGCCCCATCGCCCGCGCCATCCTGCGGGCCCGGGAACAGGCGCCCATTACCAGAACCTTGCAACTGGCGGAGTTGATCGCCCAGGTACTGCCCCGGCACGAAACCGGACAGCATCCGGCAACCCGCAGTTTTCAGGGCATCCGCATTTTCATCAACCGCGAACTGGAAGAACTGGAGGCCTTCCTTCCTCAGGCCATGAATGCGTTACGCGCCGGGGGCCGGCTGGCGGTCATCAGCTTTCACTCCCTGGAAGACCGTCTGGTGAAACGTTTTTTCCGCGCGGACGATTATCGTATCAGTGCTGATGTCCCGCTGCGCGCCAGCGAACTCCCGCCCCTGCCATGGCATCCGGCCGGCAAGGCGCTGCGTGCCGGTCCCCGGGAAACTCGCGACAACCCCCGCTCCCGCTCTGCCGTACTGCGGGTTGCCGAAAGGAGTGAGCGTCATGCGGCGTAGCACCATCCTTCTCGCCCTGCTGATTACCGCCTCGCTGTTCGGCATCGTCGCGGCACGGCAAAATACCCGTAGCCAGTTCATTGCGTTACAGGAGGCCCAGGCCAAACATTTTGCCTTGGACAATCGCTGGGGTCAGCTGGAGCTGGAGCAGGCCACTCTCGCCTCCAATGCCCGTGTAGGCGATATTGCCCGCCAGAAGCTTGGGCTTTCTGCCCCCAAAAGCAATCAGATCATCATGGTCAGAACACGATGACCCAGCCCGGCGCCCCACTCCTCCCGCTTCCAACCGTCATGCTCCCCGCATGGCGGGCTACGGCGTTGTGGGTGATCGTCGCGCTGGGTCTGGCAGCGGTGATGGAAGAAGCCTGGCAGGCACAGGTGGAGCGCGGCCCGTTTCTGCGCAGCCAGGGTGCCCAGCGTTATCTGCGACATTTTGCCCTGCCGGCGCAGCGCGGTGCTGTTCTGGATCGTTCCGGCAAACCACTGGCGCTGTCCGTCCCGGTACAAACCCTCTGGGTAGATCCCCGGTTGTTTGATGCCCAGCAGGCGCTGTGGCCACAGATTGCATCCCTTCTGGGGGTCAGCGCAGCCACCCTCGCCACCCGAATTCATAGCGGCGGCAGCCGGTTCGCCTTCCTCGCCCGGCAGATCGCTCCGGAACGTGCCGCTGCCATTCTCGCCCTGCACATACCCGGCCTATATAGCTTCAACGAAAATCGGCGTTACTATCCGTCCGGCAGCATCGCCGCGCCGTTGCTCGGCTTCACCAATGTGGACGGGCGCGGCATCGAAGGGCTGGAACTGGCATACGATCAGTGGCTGCGGGGTAAGGCGGGGGAAGAAACCGGGCTGCGCGACAATCTGGGGCACCCCCTGGCGATCCTGGGCACAGCCCGACCGGCACAACCCGGTCAGACGCTGACCCTGAGTATCGACCGCAACATCCAGTATGTGGCTTACACGGCTCTCGCCTCGGCCGTTCAGCGTTTTCAGGCACGCTCCGGGGCGGCGGTGCTCATGAATGTACGCACGGGCGAAATCCTGGCCATGGCCAGCTATCCCTCGTTCAACCCCAATGATCGTGGGGACTTTCAGCCCAGCCTCTATAACAACCGGGCTGTCGCCGACACGTTGGAACCCGGCTCGGTGATGAAGCCCTTCACCATCGCTGCTGCGCTGGATGATGGCAGCATCCAGCCCGATTCCACGTTTGATGTGGACACCAACTGCTTCCGGGTGGCCCATTACTGTATTCAGGATGACGTCCGCCACGGCACTCTCGACCTCGCTCAGGTACTCAAGTATTCCAGCAACATTGGCGCAGCGAAGATTTCCCTGCGCACACCGCCTGCCGATCTGTACCAGATGCTGCGCAATGCCGGGTTCGGACAGGTGAGCGGGTTGGGCCTGCCTGGGGAGGCGGGAGGTACCGTTCCCGCCTGGCAGGGTTGGGATATTGCGCGACGCGCGGCCATGGCTTATGGTTACGGCCTCTCGGTCACGCCTCTGCAACTCGCGGCGGCGTATGGCGCCATCGCCAACAACGGGGTCTACGTCCAGCCCACCCTGCTGCGCAATACCGGCAATACCCCTTCGCACAGTCAGCAAATCATGCCGGCCGCCACCGCAGCGCGCCTGCGCGACTGGCTCACGGGGGTGACCGGCCGGGGTGGCACCGGCTTTCTCGCCGCGATTCCCGGCTATTCGGTGGCCGGGAAAACGGGTACCTCCATCATGGCGAATGGCAAGGGCGGCTTTCATAAGCATCAGGTGAATACCACCTTTGTCGGCTTCGCCCCCGCGCGCAATCCGCAATTTGTCATGGCGGTAGTGGTGCGTGGACCAACTCGGGGATGGCGTTATGGCGGCGTGGTCGCCGCGCCGGTATTTCGGGTAACCATGGGCACCGCCCTGCACCAAATGGGCGTACAACCCGATATCGGTGCCGAGGGCTGGAACGCCGCCGCAGGGAAACCCATGACGGCGGAACAGGAGCGGCGCTGGGCCGAGGGGGCTGGTGATGCCGCGCACTGAGACGCTTGCCCGCCTGCTGCCGGCCGCTCCTGCGGCCCTGGCGGGAATTGCCCTGCAGGGCATTGAAACCGACACCCGTCGCCTGCGACCCGGCATGCTCTATGTCGGACTGAACACCCGTCATGGCGATGGACAGCAATTTTTGCAACAGGCGTGGGCGGCGGGTGCGGCTGCCGCCCTGTTGGAGAGCAGTGACGAGGACGTGCATGGCGGACAGGATCATCCCGTCTGGCAAAGCCCGAAGGCACGAACCCTGCTCGGTATGGCACTGCGCCGCTGGTACCGCTGGGACGAGGGTCTGGCGCCCGTCATCGTTGGCGTTACCGGCACCAACGGCAAGAGCAGCGTGACCCGCCTCATTGCCGAACTCGCCCCGCAGCCGGCCATGATCATCGGCACCCTCGGCCATGGCCGCGTCGATGCGCTGATCTCCCAGGCCAATACCACACCAGACCCGGTCCCTTTGTGGCAGACCATGGCCACCCTGCGCGATCAGGGCGCCAAGGTCATCGCCATGGAGGTGTCCTCCCACGCCCTTGCCCTGGAACGGGTGGCAGCAGTACCGTTTGCCGCCGCCGTATTCACCAATCTCAGTCGGGATCACCTCGATTTTCACGGGGATATGGCGCGCTACGGTGCCAGCAAAACCCGTCTCTTCCAGACGCCAGGCCTCCGCCTGGCCGTATTGAACGGTGATGATGCATTCACCGGGCAGATCGCTGCTGCCATGGCGCCAGAAGTTCGGCAGCTACGCTTCGGGGTGGGGAGTGGAGACTACCAGGCGGTCGCGTTGCACCCCGGCGCCAGCGGTACCCTGCTCGACCTGCGAACCCCTGCGGGTTCGCGACGCATACGCAGCCCCCTGATCGGTAACAGCAATGTTCAGAATCTACTGGCCGCGCTGGCGACCGCCGAAGGTATGGGCTGGCCGGTCAGCGATGCAGCCATTGCTGGACTCGACCTGCCGGAAGGTCGTTATCAGCGCCTGGCTCCCGTCCCCGGCAAGGCGCAGGTGATGATCGACTATGCCCATACCCCCGACGCGCTGCGGCGGGTGCTGACCGACCTGCGCGAAGTTGCCAAAGGCGCCGTGACCGTGGTCTTTGGCTGCGGCGGTGACCGGGATCGTGGCAAACGACCGGAAATGGGGCGGATAGCCGAACGCCTTGCCGACCACGTCATTCTCACCGACGATAACCCGCGCAGCGAAGCGCCCGAGGCTATCGCCGACGACATCCTGGGCGGTATGGAACAGCCCGGTCAGGCTACGGTGATTCATGACCGCGCGGCGGCCATCCGGGCCGCCATCGCCGCGTCGCGGGCGGGGGATTGGGTGCTCATCGCCGGTAAGGGACACGAGCGCACCCAGGAGATCATGGGACAGCGCCAACCCGTTCCGCAGGACCGCGACGTCGCCACGGAGGCACTGCGCGTATGATCCGCTATTCGCTGAAGGAAATAGCTGAAATTACCGGCGGCGCGCTGTTGCCCGGCAGCGATGGCAGCCAGACGATTCAGGGTGTCACTACGGACAGCCGCGAGGTTCTGAGCGGACAATTTTTCGTGGCCTTGCGCGGCACCCGGTGCAATGGCGCGGACTTCGTACCCGGTGCCATCGCACAGGGTGCCGGAGGCGTGCTGGTGGATATCCCGGTGTCGGCACCGGGTGTCCTGGTGAGGGATACCCTGGTCGCGTTGCAGACACTGACCGCCCACTGGCGGCAGCGTTTCAGCCTGCCGCTGCTGGCAGTGACCGGCTCCTGCGGCAAAACCACGGTCAAGGAGGTACTCACCGCCATCCTTAACCAGTCCGGCCCGGTACTCGCCACTCGCGGTAACCAGAACAATCATGTCGGCGTGCCTCTGACGCTGGCCAGGCTCGGTCCGGAACATCGCTACGCGGTGCTGGAAATGGGCATGAATCATCCCGGCGAACTCACCCTCCTCAGCGGGCTGGCGCGGCCCACCCTGGCCCTGATCAATAATGCAGCCCCCGCGCATCTGGAAGGCCTCGGCAGCGTTGCCGCCATTGCCGCAGCCAAAGGCGAAATTCTCTCCGGTCTCGACAACCGCGGTCTCACCATCCTCAATGGCGACGATCCCTTCGCGGATTTCTGGGCGGAACGGGCGCCCGGCGAAGTCTGGCGCTTCAGCTTGGAACATCGCCCGACGCGGGTGCGGGGACACTGGCGCGCCCACGAACAGGGTGGCGGACATCTGGAGGTGCGCGCTCCGCAAGGGCAATTCACTCTGGAGATTCCCTTGCCCGGTCAACACAATGGCCGCAACGTCCTGGCGGCCACGACCGCGGCGCTGGCGCTCGACATTCCCATTCCGCAGATTCAACGGGCGGTGGCGGGGCTGCAAACCATTCCCGGACGTTTGCAGTGGCGCTCCGGTCCGCACGGTAGCCGGATGCTGGATGACACCTACAACGCCAACCCCGCATCCCTGGAGGCTGCCCTGCGCGTGCTCGCCGCACAGCCGGGTCAGCGCATTCTGGTATTAGGCGACATGGGTGAACTGGGCCCCGAGGCCGCACTCTATCATCACCAGGCGGGGTTGCTGGCCCGCCAGCTCGGCGTTGAGCGGCTTTACACCCTGGGGTCTTTGGCGGAGGAAGCGGCCAATGCCTTCGGGACCAACGCCGAGGCATTCTCCGAATTGCCTCCTCTGCTGGCCGCGCTACACCGTCGTCTGGATGAAGAAACGGTGGTGCTGATCAAAGGCTCCCGCGCCGCCCGGATGGAGCGTGTCGTGCAAGCCCTCGGCGAGGGGGATGCCTGATGCTCTACGCCCTCTTCATGCAGCTCGGCAGCCTCTATCACGGCTTTTACGTTTTTCAGTATCTGACCCTGCGCGGCGTGCTCGCCACCCTCACCGCGCTGGTCCTTTCGCTGTTCATCGGCCCCTTCTTCATCGCCCGCCTGCGCCGCTACAAAATCGGTCAGATGGTTCGCAATGACGGTCCCGAAACCCATTTGATCAAGCAGGGTACGCCGACCATGGGCGGCGCGCTGATCCTGCTGGTGGTCATTCTGACAACCCTGCTCTGGTCGGATCTGGGCAATCCGCTGGTCTGGGTGGCGGTGCTCACCACCCTGGCCTTTGGTGCCATCGGTTTCGTCGACGACTGGCGCAAGCTGCGACGCCAGAACAGCAAGGGTCTCTCGGCACGGGCCAAATACGGTTTACAGTCGCTGGTGGCCTTTGCCGCGGGGGGGGTGCTCTATGCCCTGGCCAGCAATCCCGTGGAGACCAGCCTCATTCTGCCTTTTATACCGCATGTGTTGATCCCGATGGGCGCCGGCTTCATCGTCTTCAGTTATTTCGTAATTGTCGGCACCTCCAATGCCGTGAACCTGACCGACGGTCTGGACGGCCTGGCCATCGTCCCGACGGTCATGGTCGCCGGCGCACTGGGCGTATTTGCCTACGTATCGGGCAACGCCGTCTTTGCCCGCTACCTGGACGTACCCTGGGTGCCGGGTTCCGGCCAGATGCTGATATTCTGCGGGGCACTGGTGGGTGCGGGGCTGGGTTTTCTATGGTTCAACACCTATCCGGCGGATGTCTTCATGGGCGATACCGGCGCTCTCGCGCTGGGTGCGGCGCTGGCCATCGTCGCCATCGTCGCCCGTCAGGAACTGGTGCTATTCATCATGGGCGGCGTATTCGTGGTAGAAACCTTGTCCGTCATCATTCAGGTGGTCTCCTTCCGGCTCACCGGCAAACGGGTCTTTCGCATGGCGCCCCTGCATCATCATTTTGAAAAAAAAGGCTGGCCCGAACCCCGGGTGGCGGTCCGTTTCTGGATCATCACCGTGATTCTGGTCCTCGTTGGCCTTTCCAGTCTGAAGATCCGCTGACATGGACATGAACGGGAAAAAGGCATACATCCTCGGCATGGGCAAGACGGGACACTCCCTCTTGCGTACGGCCCTGCGCCTGGGCGCTCATTGCCGAGTGGCCGACACGCGTCTGCTACAAGACGCCGCCGACTTGCGGCGCCGTTATCCAGCAGTCGATTTTCATTTTGGTGACATGCCCGAGGACCTGTTTCTGGAGGCGGATATTCTTCTGCTCAGCCCGGGGCTGGCGCCGTCGCTGCCCGCTCTCGTCAGCGCCAGACGGGCCGGCATCGAAATTCTGGGCGATATCGAACTTTTTGGCCGGATCACCCGGGCGCCCATCGTCGCGATCACCGGCAGCAATGGTAAAAGCACCGTCACCACCCTGGTGGGCGAAATGGCACGGGCCGCGGGGCTGCGCGCCGCCGTCGGCGGCAACCTCGGCACTCCCGCCCTCGACCTTCTGCCCGAAACAGGGCCCGAGCCCGATCTCTATGTCCTCGAGCTTTCCAGCTTCCAGCTTGCGGCCTGTCATGATTTCCACCCTCGCGCCGCCGCCATTCTCAACCTGAGCCCGGATCATCTGGACTGGCATGGTGACTATGCGGCCTATGCTGCCGCGAAAACCCGCATTTTCCGGGCGATGGGCGCAGGGGACACGCTGGTACTGAACGCCGGAGACACCTTTACGGCCGCCCTACCGCCCCAGGTCCCTGCGGGCGTGCGGGTGCAGTTCTTTGGCGGCGCTGACGAACACGACGCCAGCATCGCCGGGGACCGGCTCTGCCTGCGTAGCGATGGTCCCCTGCTGGATTTGGATCAACTCCCGCTGCGCGGCGCGCATAACGCCGAAAATGCGCTGGCCGCCGCCCTGCTGGCCCGCGCGATGGCCGTCCCTGTGACGGCCATCCGCCAGGCGTTGCGTACTTTCCCGGGTCTACCCCACCGCCTTGCCCGGATCGCCGAGATCAACGGAGTGAGTTACTACGACGATTCCAAGGGCACCAACCTGGGCGCGACCCTCAAAGCCATGTCCGGCTTGCCGGGACCCCTGGTGATGATACTCGGTGGCGATGCCAAGGGGGCCGACCTGAGCCCCCTGCGGGAGGCCTGTCGCGGGCAGCGTGGCGTTGTCGTCCTCGGTAAGGACGGGCCACAAATCTCCGCCCTGCTCGCCGGAATACTGCCCGTCGAGAGTGCCCGGAACATGGCTCAGGCTGTCGAGAAGGCGGCGGTGCTGGCGCAGCGTGGCGATCAGGTGCTGCTCTCGCCCGCCTGCGCCAGTACCGATATGTTTACCGATTATCAGGATCGCGGCCGTCAATTCGCCGTGGCGGTACGGGCCCTGACGGAGGATCTGGCATGACCAGGCCGGACTGGTGGTTGGCGGAAGACGGGCCTGCAGACACGGTCCTGTGGTGGATCATCCTGATTCTGCTGGGATTCGGCCTCATCATGGTGTACTCGGCCAGCGCCCCCATTGCCCAGCACGAAACCGGCAACCCTTTCTTCTTCGCGGAAAGGCAGGGCATCTACGCCAGCCTCGCCGCCGCCGTGCTTTATTATACCAGCCGCGTCGATCTGGACTTCTGGGAGCGCATCACTTTCCCGCTGATGGGCATTTCTCTTATCGCCCTGGTCATGGTTTTTATTCCATTCGTCGGGGTATCGGTGAATGGCTCCCACCGCTGGATCAATTTCCTGATCGTCCGCCTGCAGCCCTCCGAGTTGTTGAAATTCGCCCTGCTGCTTTTCCTCGCCCGCTACGTGGTACGCAAGGGGGAGTTGCTGGGACGCATCAAGGAAGGTCTCTGGCCGATTTTCGTAGTGCTGGGTCTGCTGGGTCTGCTTTTACTCCTGCAACCGGATTTCGGCTCCTATGCGATGGTGGTGCTCCTTACCGGAGTGATGCTTTTCCTGGGTGGACTGCCCTTGGGTTACGTCCTCCTGGCCGGCATCGTGTCGGGTAGCGCTCTGGGGATTTTGGCCGTATCGGCGCCTTATCGCCTGGCCCGCATCACGACCTTCCAGAATCCCTGGGCAGATCCCTACGGCGCCGGATTCCAGTTGGTGCAATCTCTCATTGCCTTTGGGCGTGGTGGCGTCTTCGGAGTCGGTCTGGGCGATGGAATCATGAAATATTTCTACCTGCCCGAGTCCTATACAGACTTCATCCTGGCGGTGATCGGCGAAGAGCTCGGCATGATCGGGGTGTGGTCCCTGGCGATTCTCTACGGCGTCGCCTGCTGGAGGATCTACCGCGTCGGCCGGCGGGCTGCGGCGGCTGGAGATGCCTTCTTCGCTCTTTTCTGCTACGGCACGCTGACCTGGTTTGGGGGCGAGGCGGTGATGTCCATGGGCGTGAATCTGGGCGCTTTACCGACCAAGGGTTTTGCCCTGCCCCTGATCAGTTACGGCGGCAGCGCCCTGGTCTTTCTCTGCGCCGCGCTGGGCGTCGTCCTCGGCGTCAGCCGCCGCTATCCGGCCGTACCCAAGGGCGCAGGCGTGATCCGGGAGGAACTCCAGAATGGCTGACAGCGTCCTGATCGCAGCGGGTGGCACCGGAGGCCATGTCTTCCCGGCACTGGCGGTCGCCGATGCGCTGCGCGCCCAGGGCGTGGAAGTGACTTTTGCGGGGACGGCCACCGGAATGGAAGCGCGCCTCGTGCCTGAGCGTGGCTACACGTTACATACTCTGGATATGCAGGGCCTGCGCGGCAAGGGCATCAGACGCTGGTTGCGCGCGCCGTGGCGGGTGAGCAGGGCCATTCTGCAGGCACGCCGGATTTTGCGGCAGACCCGGAGCCATGTGGTCCTGGGTATGGGGGGTTATGTCACCGCACCCGTCGGCATCGCCGCCTGGACCTTGGGGCGCCCGCTCTGTCTGCACGAACAGAATGCCGTCGCCGGGCTCAGCAACCGTTTGCTGGCCCCACTGGCCAGGCGTGTTTTTCTCGGCTTCCCCGGCGCCCGCCTGGCCCGCGGTGAGTGGGTGGGGAATCCGGTGCGCGAGGCCATTCACGCCTTGCCGACACCACAGGAACGCTTTCATGACCGCAAAGGTCCGGTGCGCCTGCTCATCATGGGTGGCAGCCAGGGTGCCCAGGTACTGAACGCAGTCAGTGCCGCCGCTCTGAGCGGCATGACCGACGCCGAGCGCCCTGCCATCTGGCATCAGACGGGCAGGGATCACGCGGAAAGCACCCGGGCGGCTTACGCGCAGGCGCGTATCGACGCCAAGGTAGAACCTTTCATAGACGATATGGCAGCAGCGCTGGGCTGGGCCGACCTCGCCCTCTGCCGCGCCGGTGCCGCCACCATCGCCGAACTGGCCGCCGCAGGTCTCGGCGCCATCCTGATCCCCTTCCCCTTCGCAGTGGACGATCATCAGGCCGCTAACGCCCGTTTCCTGGAAAAGGCCGGTGCGGCCCGCATGCTGCGTCAGGAGGGACTGGACGCCCTGCAACTGCGCGATGTGCTGCGTCCCTTGCTGGCCGACCCGGAACTCCGCCTGCGCTGGGCGGAGGCGGCACGCCGGCAGGCCAAGGGCGACGCCGCCGCCACCGTTGCGGCAGCATGTATAGAATGTGCGGGAGGCATAGATGCGTAACTGGGTACGACAAATCCACATGGTCGGAATCGGCGGCAGCGGCATGCGCGGCATAGCCGAGGTGCTGCTGAATCTCGGCTATGCCGTCTCCGGTTCTGATCTGCGACCCGGCAATTCCACCCTGCGCCTGACGGATTTGGGGGCGCGGATCTTCAGCGGCCACGAAGCAGCCAATGTGCGCGGCGCCGATGTGGTCGTGATTTCTTCGGCCATTCCCGAAAGCAATCCCGAGGTGCAGGCCGCCCGCGAACTGCGCATCCCCGTCATCCGCCGCGCCGAGATGCTGGCGGAACTAATGCGCTTCAAGCAGGGCATCGCCATCGCCGGCACCCACGGCAAGACCACCACCACCAGCCTGGTGGCCAGCATCCTCGGCGCGGGCGGACTGGACCCCACCTTCGTCATCGGCGGCCGCTTGAAGAGCGCCGGCACCCATGCCGCCCTCGGCAGTGGCGAATATCTGGTGGCAGAAGCGGACGAATCCGATGCATCCTTCCTCTATCTCTCGCCCGTCATGGCGGTCGTCACCAACATCGACGCCGATCACATGGAAACCTACGGCGGTAGCCTCGACAATCTGCGCGGCGCCTTCCTGCAATTTCTCCAGCGCCTGCCCTTCTACGGCCTCGCCGTCCTCTGCACCGATGAAGCCGTGGTCGCCGGCCTCATCCCCGAATTGCGCACCCCCGTGCTGCGCTACGGTTTCGGTGCCGATGCGGATTTACAAGCGCGTGATGTCACCGTGCAGGGCATCGGCAGTCGCTTCGCCGTGTGGCGACGGGTGGACAGCGACTATGTCCACTGGCTGGACGTAGAACTGGGCATCCCCGGCCGCCACAACGTCCTCAATGCCCTCGCCGCCATCGGCATCGCCAGCAAGGTGGGCATACCGGAATCCACCATTGCCACTGCTCTGGCCGACTTTCGTGGGGTCGGCCGCCGCTTTGAGCTGGTCGGTACATTCGACGGAATTACCGTGGTGGATGATTACGGCCATCACCCCCGGGAAATCGCCGCCACCATCGCCGCAGCCCGCTCCGTATGGCCGGAACGGCCGCTGGTGGTGGCCTTTCAGCCCCACCGCTACAGCCGCACCCAAGCGCTCTTCGCTGATTTCGTCAGCAGCCTGGCGGCAGCGGACCGGGTGATTCTGACGGACATTTACAGTGCTGGCGAAAAGGCCCTGCCCGGCGTCACCGGCCGCGCCCTCGCCGAGGCCATGGCCGCCCAGGGCATGAGCGTCCGTTTCCTGCCTGATTTACTCACGGCGCCGCAACAAATCCGCGCCGAACTCCCCGCCGGGGCCGTACTACTGACCCTCGGTGCCGGCAGCATTGCCAGTCTGGCGGCACAATGGCCCCAGGTTTTCGGGGAGGACCCCTCATGATGCATGCCATTGGTGGCCGTCTGCGCCTGGGGGAACCCATGCATCGCCACACCAGTTGGCGGGTCGGCGGGCCGGCCGACCGCTTCTATCTGCCCGGCACACTGGAAGATTTGCAGGCTTTCCTACAGCATTTCGCCACTGCCCCCATCACCTGGCTCGGGCTGGGTAGCAATGTGCTGGTGCGGGATGGCGGCCTGCGCGGTACCGTCATTTGCCTGGCCAACACCCTGGATGCAATCACCCTCGATGCGTCCGGCCTGATTCATGCCGGCGCCGGCGCCGGCGCCGTCAAGATCGCTCATTTCGCGGCCAAAGCCGGGCTTGCGGGCGCCGAGTTCCTCGCCGGCATACCCGGCACCCTGGGCGGCTGTCTGACGATGAATGCGGGAGCCAACGACGGCGACACCTGGAGCCTGGTGGAATGGGCCGAGGTCCTGCACCCCGATGGCCGGGTGCAACGCCTGTCCCGCTCCGAGTTCCAGGTGGGTTACCGCGAGGTGCAGGGTCAGGGCGCTGCGTGCTTCATCGCCGCGGGACTGCGCCTGTCGCCCGAAGACAGCGACATCGTCCTGCAGCGCCTGCGTGCCTGGCAGGAACGCCGCGCCGCCACTCAGCCCCTGGAATGGCCGAGCTGCGGTTCCGTCTTCCGCAATCCACCCGGCGATCATGCCGCCCGGCTCATCGAAGCGGCGGAACTCAAGGGCCTGCGTTATGGGGACGCCGAAGTCAGCACCCAGCACGCCAATTTCATCATCAACCGCGGTGCCGCCCGCGCCGAGGAGATCGAGGCACTGGTGGCCAACGTACAACAAGAGGTCCTCAACCGCTTCGGCATCGAGCTTCAGCCGGAGATGCGGGTCATCGGGGAGGTGGCCGATGTCTGATTTAGCCCGCATCGCCGTACTTTACGGAGGCCCCTCCGGAGAACGCGAAGTCTCTCTCGACAGCGGTCACGCCGTGTTGCAAACCTTGCAGGGGCTGGGCATGGATGCCGTCGGCGTCGACATCCAGCCGGCCATCCTCCAGCAGCAAATGGCCGAAAGCGGAGCACAGATCGCCTTCAACGTCTGCCATGGCGCGGTAGGCGAAGACGGTCTGTTGCAGGCCTGCCTGGAGACTCTGGATATGCCCTACACCGGCAGCGGTGTCCTCGCCTCCGCTCTCGCCATGGATAAATGGCGCTGCAAGCAGCTCTGGCGAGCCGCCGGTTTACCGGTGACCGACGGCATCCTGCTGCATCGCGGCAGCCATACGCCCGACCTCGGCGCCCGCTTCGGCTGGCCCCTGTACATCAAGCCGAACCACGGTGGCTCCAGCCTCGGGGTCAGCAAAGTCGGCGGCCCGGCGGAATTGGATGCGGCCTTGCAGTGCGCCTTCGCCATCGAGGATGAAGTCCTCTGCGAGGGTGCCGTCATCGGTCACGAAGTCACCGTCGGCATCCTCGATGGCCAGGCGCTGCCGCCGATCGTCATCGAAACGCCCCGGGCCTTCTATGACTACACCGCCAAGTATCTCGCCGACGATACCCGTTATCTCCTGCCCTCCGGCCTCGGCGCTCCGCTGGAGCAGCAGTTGCAGGCACTTGCGCTCCGAGCCTTTGCCGAGCTCGGCTGCCGCGACTGGGGGCGGGTCGACTTCATGATCGGCGGCGACGGTCGACCCCATCTGCTGGAAGTCAACAGTGTGCCCGGCATGACCAGCCACAGCCTGATTCCCATGGCCGCCAAAGCCACCGGCATGGGCTTCCCGGAATTATGCGCCACCATACTGCGCACCGCGCAGAGGAGAGTGAAACATGGTTAGCGTCATGCGCGATTACCGACATGGGCAGCAACCGCAACATCCTGCCGCCACCCTCAGAAAACCGCCCAGACCCAAAGCCGAGGCGGCTCCGCCCAAAGTACGCCGGGCCATTCCGTGGCGGCTTTATGGCCGCGTGCTCTTTGGCGGAATCGGTATCAGCGCCCTCGCGTGGGGGGGCTGGATGGGCTGGAACTGGGTGCGTGAACCACAGGTCATGCCCATCAGCACCTTGACCATTTCTGGCATATCGGCGCGGATCCCGCTGCCCGAGGTGAACGCCGCCCTCAGACCCTACGTGGGTCAGGGTTTTCTCTGGATCCATCCGGATCAGGTGCGACGGGCAATCGACGCCCTCCCGTGGGTAGCGGATGCCGAAGTCCGCCGGGTCTGGCCCGACCGGCTGCAGATCCGGATCAAATCCTACACACCCGTAGCCCGCTGGCTGAGCGGTGCGGGACAGATGGTGGATGGCCAGGGTCAGGTGTTCAGCGTTCCCCCCCGGCAGGTACCGGCAGGACTTCCGAACCTCGAAGGCCCGGCCGACAGCGGTAGTGAACTGATCGCCCAACTCGCCACTTTCAACGGTATCGTCGCCCCGCTCGGCGTCAAGGTGACATCCCTTCAGGAAGACCGGCGCGGCGGCTGGCGCTGCATTCTCAGTAATCAGGTGCGCCTGCTGCTGGGCAGTGAAAACATCCTTCCCGCCTTGAAACGCTGGGTGGCCATCGCCCCCCAGGTCAAGGAATACCTCGTGCCGGGGGCCACCATGGACCTGCGCTACACCAACGGCTTTGCGGTCGCCATGCCCGCGGCGGCCACCGTCAGCAGTCAGTAACGGATCACCGATCCGAAGGAGCGAAACGAAATGAAACGCAGCAATCCGGAACTCATCGTCGGTTTGGACATCGGCACCTCCAAGGTCGCCTGCATCGTCGCCCAGTCCAGGGGCGGCCGTGAGGCAGAGATCATCGGCGTCGGTCAGCATCCCTCCCGGGGCCTCAAAAAGGGTGTGGTCGTCGACATCGAATCCACCGTTCAAGCCATCACCCGCGCTGTACAGGAAGCGGAACTGATGGCCGGTGTGCAGATTCACGGCGCCATCGTCGGTATTGCCGGCGGCCACATCCGCGGCTACAACAGCCACGGCATCGTCGCCATCAAGAACAAGGAAGTCAGCAATGAGGATGTCGGTCGGGTCATGGACGCCGCCCGTGCCATCGTCATTCCCCAGGACCAGAACGTCATCCACATCCTCCCCCAGGAATTCATGATCGACAGTCAGGAGGGCGTCCGTGAGCCGGTCGGCATGTCCGGCGTGCGCCTGGAGGCACGGGTGCACATCGTCACCGGTGCCGTGAGTGCGGCACAAAACATCACCAAGTGCGTCGAACGCTGCGGCTTGCAGGTACAGGATCTGGTCCTCGAACAGCTCGCCTCCGCCGATGCCGTCCTCACCGCTGATGAGAAAGAACTCGGCGTCTGTCTGGTGGACATCGGCGGTGGCACCACGGACATCGCTATCTTCCGCGATGGCGCCGTTCGCCACACCGCCGTCATCCCCATTGCCGGCGATCAGGTTACCAACGATATCGCCCTCGGCCTGCGCACCCCGCCCGTCGAAGCCGAACAGATCAAAAAGCTCTACGGCTGCGCCCTCGGTGATCTGATCGAGCAGGATGATGAAATCCCCGTCCCCAGCGTCGGCACCCGCCCGCCGCGGACCATTTCGCGGCGTATTCTCGGCGACATCATCGAGCCCCGCATCAAGGAGCTTTTCGAGCTGATCCAGGCGGAACTGCGCCGCACCGGCTACGAAGACATGGTCGCCGCCGGAGTGGTCATTACCGGCGGCTCCAGCAAACTGGAAGGCATGGCCGAACTGGCCGAAGAAATCCTCCACCTGCCGGTGCGCGTCGGCGAGCCCATGCATTTGCCGGGTATGGAAACCGTCGTCCGGACTCCGGGCCATGCCACGGGTGTCGGTCTGGTCATGTACGGGCTGCACAATCAAGTGGCGAGTCAGGCCGAGCCACTTCAGAACCCGGCCATCGCGGCCCGGGAAAACCATATGGATACCAGCTTCGGCGGCGTTTTTCGCAAGATGCGCTCCTGGGTACAGACGAGCTTTGGCTGATTTCTGCTTGCAGGGCTGAGGCACACAATTTTGCAAGACTTCAAGAAGGAGAAAGACAATGTTTGAACTCAATGAATGTGAACAAGACGGCGCTGTCATCAAAATCATCGGCGTCGGGGGCGGGGGCGGCAACGCCATCAACAACATGTGCGCGGCAGGATTGGAAGGCGTGGAGTTCATCAGCGCCAATACCGATGCCCAGGCGTTGCGCCACTCCCAAGCCAGCCATACGATCCAGCTCGGCGCTCAGATCACCCGCGGCCTCGGTGCGGGCGCAGATCCCGAAGTCGGGCGCAAGGCCGCCGAGGAAGGCCGTGACGAAATCCGCGCGACCCTGGAAAAGGCCGACATGGTCTTCATCACCACGGGCATGGGCGGCGGCACCGGCACCGGCGCCGCCCCCGTGGTGGCAGCCATTGCTCGCGACATGGGCATCCTCACCGTCGGCGTGGTCACCAGACCCTTCAACTTTGAAGGCAAGAAACGCCAGCAGCACGCCCTCTCCGGCATCGACGAGCTCTCCCAGTACGTGGACTCTCTAGTCATTATCCCCAATGAGAAACTGTTGTCCGTCCTTGGCAAGAACATCAGCCTCAAGGACGCCTACCAGGCCGCCGACAACATCCTTCTCGGCGCCGTGCAGGGCATCTCGGAGCTGGTCACCCGCCCCGGCCTGATGAACCTGGATTTCGCCGATGTCCGTACCGTCATGTCGGGCATGGGTCTGGCCATGATGGGTACCGCCAGCGGCCGCGGCGAAAACCGCGCCAAGGATGCCGCCACCCGCGCCGCCTCCAGCCCGCTGCTGGACGACATCAATCTCGCGGGAGCCCGCGGCATTCTGGTCAACATCACCGCCGGCATGGACCTGACTTTGGGCGAGTTCGAAGAAGTCGGCGAACTGATCCGTGGTTATGCGGCAGATGACGCCAACGTCAAGGTCGGCACCGTGCTGGATCCGGAACTGGAAGGGGAACTACGGGTTACGGTGGTCGCCACCGGATTGCAACGGGAACCCGTGCGGCTGGCGGTCGAGAATATCCGGCCACGGTCGGCAGCCATCCCGGCTACGGCGGCAGACTGGCGCAACCTTGACAAGCCCACCGGCATGCGCCAGACCGAACGCCCGACGGGTTCGAGCGTGCCCGCCCATGGCGGCAACCATACGCCGAACTACGCGGACCTGGACATTCCCGCCTTCCTGCGCCGTCAGGCGGACTAAGGGCGTAGGCCGGGTCAGCGCAGGCGTTGACCCCGGGCGGCCAGGTTTCCCGCCTGGTGGGGGGACCGCCTGCCTGCCGCCATGGCCACTACCGTGCCCATGAGGAACCGTTACAGCGCGCTCAACCCGCCACCAAGTGCCCGGAAGCATCATGGGCGGCGGCGCTCATCACCTTGCGGTAACGGCTGAGATCCTTGATGCTCTGAATGGGCGTTTCGAGCAGAGCGGAAAGATTGCGCAAAATGCCATTGACCACCTTGCCCTCCCAGATCGCGTCGAAATGAATCTGGGTATCCAGCCATTGCTCCAGCCAACCCGGATCCGGCAGATGACTCTGCACACTGTCCTCGGGATACATCGCCTTGTTCACATGGAGATTGGTGGGATGCAATGCCTTCGCCGTCTTGGTATTGGCCATGAGTACACCGATCTTGGCAAAAGCCAGACGCGCGCTGTCCCCGAGGCGATCAATGGCGCGCCGCATATATTTCAGATATACACCGGCGTGCCGCGCCTCATCCTTGGATAGCACCTCGTAAATCGAGCGGATCACCGGCTCGCTATGCCACTGCGCCGCGCATTTGTACCAGTGTGTCAGGCGGATTTCGCCGCAAAAATGCAGCATGAGGGTTTCCATTGCTGGCGCCGGATCAAATTCAAAGCGTACATTGTGCAATTCCTCTTCCGTCGGCAGATATTCCGGCGCGAAGCGGCGCAGGTATTCCATGAGCACCAGGGCGTGCTTCTGCTCTTCGTAGAACCAGATGGACATGAAGGCCGAGAAATCGGAGTCGCTCCGGTTGTCGCGGAGAAACATCTCCGTCGCCGGGAGTGCCGACCACTCGGTGACCGCATTCATCTTGATCGTGCGCAACTGCTCATCGCTGACCAGGTTACGGTCAAACTGCTCCCAGGGGATGTCCGTGGCCATGTTCCAGCGCGCGGCTTCCAGCGATTTGAACAACTCAGGGTATAACATGGCGAACCAACCTCTCTCTGGCGTTCTCGATAACGGGTGCCGGAGCACCTCGGCGCCCTTCCGCCCACCAGACGAAAGTCGCGAAGGCACCCCCACAAAGCCTTGTGACAACACCGTGAGGCTTCGTAAAATATGTGCTTGGCATTTTACGACAAATCCCGGCATCGGGCGAATCCCGGACAATGTATGCCCGGGTACGCGCCAACGGTCCTGAAGACCGACCAAGATGAGCACCAGGTTCCTGCGCGGCAAGCACACCTTGCGGCATCCTGCATTGGTTGTTCATGATGGAATCATTTTAGTGTATTTTTGTAGATCCGGTACGATTGAGTAACCATGAACAGCCAAACCAAACAGGAAACGACTTGCCCCATGGATGCACTGCTCCGCTTGCTGATGGGGCCATGGACCACATACATCCTCTGGACGCTGAGGCAACGCGGCCCCACCCGTTTCGGGATGCTCAAGCGGGAAGTGCGCGGCATTTCGTCCCGGATGCTGACGGAGCGTTTGCGCACCCTGGAGGAGGCCGGAGTGGTATTCAGGGTGTATCGTCCCAGCATTCCTCCGGAAGTGACCTATGGCCTGACACCGCGTGGACTGGAACTGCGGGAAGTGCTGGATGCCCTGGATACCCTGGCCCGGCGCTGGGATAGCGAAGACGCTGGCAGGAAAAGCATCCACCGGGAACCGGTCCTGCCTGTTACCAATTAGCGGTTACCCGCGGCCGTCCCGATCATTCGCCGGGATTTCCATGCTCGATCCGTAGGCGAACCCGGGTCCATGGGGTGTCGCGGCACCCGCCTCCGGTGCGGATGACCTAGATTTATCCGGCCATTTGGGGCAGACTTCGCGGATATACTTAGTGTTACGCGGGATCTATGGCTGCATCCTCTCCTCATGTCCTTGTACTGCATGGCCCGAATCTGAATCTGCTGGGCAGTCGTGAGCCCGGCCATTACGGGCAGACCACCCTCGCCGAGATCGATGCCGGGATGCAGACACTCGCGCAGGGCTGGGGCTGGCGACTGCACAGTCTGCAGAGCAACGCTGAGCATGTACTGATCGATGCGGTCCAGGAGGCCCTCCCCCTGGGCGTCACCGACATCATCATCAATCCCGCGGCATTCACCCACACCAGCGTTGCCCTGCGTGATGCCCTGGCTGCCGTCCAGATTCCGTTTATCGAAGTACATTTATCCAATATTCATGGTCGGGAACCCTTCCGCCGTCACTCCTACTTCTCCGAGCTCGCCCAGGGCGTCATCGCGGGACTGGGTGCGGATGGATACTTCCTGGCGCTGGATGCCATTCATCGGCGCATGAAACGCCATAACCCATAACTGACACCAAGGAAAGAGCATGGATATCCAATTCATCCGTCGCCTGGCCGAACTGCTGGAAAAGAGCGCCATCGACGAAATAGAAGTGGTGGAGGGCGACAGCAAAGTCCGGATCACGCGGCACACCGCGCCCGCCCATCCGGCACCGGCCATCACCTATGCCCAGCCTGCGCCAGCGATGGCGACCACGCCCACCATCGTGGGGACAGCGCCCCCCCCCGCGGCAGCGGTCGAAGTGCCGCCCCAGGGCTATATGATCAAATCCCCCATGGTCGGGACTTTTTATCGCGCATCCTCTCCGGAATCTCCACCCTTCGTGGAAGAAGGCAGCATGGTGAAGGCCGGCCAGACTCTATGCATCATCGAGGCCATGAAGCTGCTGAACGAAATTGAAGCCGACGTCTCCGGAAAAGTGATCAAGGTTCTCGCCGGCAATGGTCAGCCCGTCGAATACGGTGAACCCCTGTTCATCATCGCACCCGGGGATTGAAATGTTCGAGAAAATCCTTATCGCTAACCGTGGCGAGATCGCCCTTCGGATTCAGCGCGCCTGCCGCGAACTGGGCATTCGTACCGTAGCCGTCCACTCTGAACCAGATCGCGACCTTCTCCACGTCAAGCTGGCCGACGAGTCGGTGTGCATCGGCCCAGCGCCGAGCGATAAAAGTTATCTCAACATCCCCGCCGTGATTGCCGCCGCCGAGGTGACCGACGCCGAAGCGATTCATCCCGGCTACGGGTTTCTTTCAGAAAATGCCGACTTCGCCGAACGGGTCGAAAACAGCGGGTTTACCTTCATCGGGCCGCGCGCGGAAACCATCCGCCGGATGGGTGACAAAATCGCCGCCAAGGCCGCGATGAAGAAGGCTGGCGTACCCTGTGTGCCGGGCTCCGATGGACCGCTACCCGACGATAACGAGGCCCTCAAAGCCCTCGCCCGGGAGATCGGTTATCCCGTCATTCTCAAGGCGGCCGGCGGCGGCGGCGGGCGCGGCATGCGGGTCGTACACACCGAAGCACACCTCGTCAACGCCGCGAGCCTGACCCGCGCGGAGGCCGACAAGGCTTTCGGCAACCCGACCCTCTATATGGAAAAATTCCTCGAAACGCCGCGCCACATCGAATTTCAGATACTGTGTGACACCCAGGGTCATTGCATCCACCTGGGGGAACGGGACTGCTCGGTGCAGCGCCGTCATCAAAAAGTCATTGAAGAAGCGCCCGCCCCGGGCGTCAGTGCTGCGCAGCGCGCTGAAATCGGTGCATCCGTGGCCAAAGCCTGTGAGGATATGGGCTACCGGGGCGCCGGCACCGTCGAGTTTCTTTACGATCCGGAAAACCAGACCTTCTATTTCATTGAAATGAATACACGGGTGCAGGTCGAGCACCCGGTCACGGAGCTGATTACCGGCATCGACATCGTCAAAGCACAAATTCGCATTGCGGCGGGATTGCCTCTCGGGATTCGCCAGGAGGACGTGGTACTCAGCGGTCACGCCGTCGAATGCCGCATCAATGCCGAAGACCCGGAGCGCTTCGTACCCTCACCGGGACAGATTACCGCCTGGCACCCCCCTGGTGGGCCAGGCATCCGCGTCGACAGTCATATTTATGCGGGTTATCGGGTACCACCTTTCTATGACTCCATGATCGGTAAAATCATCGCCTTCGGGGGTGACCGCGAGGAAGCCAACATGCGCATGCGCAGCGCCCTGCGCGAGACCACCATCGAGGGTATTCAAACCAACATTCCCCTGCATCGGCGGGTACTGGAAGAGGCGCAATACGCCACGGGCGGTGTGCATATCCACTATCTGGAGGCATTGCTCGCCCTATGAAAATCGCCTGGTGGCAGCTCGACATGCGCGTCCCCGCAGCAGCCGCAGCAGCCGTCGAGGCGCAATTGCTGGACGCTGGCGCAGAGGCAGTCACTTTTCTGGAAGGCGATGACAGTGAAGCAGTGTTCGATGCGGGCGACATCTGGCAAAACAGCCGGTGCGAAGCCCTGTTTGCTGCGGACAGCCACAGCGAAACAACCCTGCAAAACCTGGTCAGAGACAACGACTGGCGGTCATACGCAGCACGCTTTACCGCGCTGGAGGAACAGGACTGGGTAGCGGCAACCCAGGCAGCCTTCCCCGCACGCTGCTTCGGCCGCCTCTGGGTAACCCCCAGTTGGGATGCGGCGCCCGCCAACGCCCTCCGTGTGCTGCATCTCGATCCCGGCCAAGCCTTCGGCACCGGCGCCCACGCCACCACGGCGCTCTGCCTGCGCTTCCTGGATACACAGGTCCGCGGAGGCGAAAGCCTTATCGATTACGGCTGCGGCTCCGGCATTCTGGCCATCGCCGGGCTACTGCTGGGCGCCGGCCAGGCATACGGGGTGGATACCGACCCCGTTGCACTGCAGGTAGCGGCCGCCAATGCAGAACGCAACGGCGTCAGCGCCGGTCTGCAGCTCGCGCTGCCGGAAAACGCCAGGCTGCCCCTGGCCGACATCCTGGTCGCCAACATTCTGGCGACCCCCCTTCTGACCCTTGCGCCCGCCCTAGCCCATTCCGTCCGTCCTGGAGGCTGGATTGCACTATCCGGCATCCTGCACCATCAGGAAGCGGAGATTCACGCCGCCTACGAGCCTTATTTTGATCTCGCAGTCGCGCAACACGAAGAAGACTGGTCACTCCTCTATGGCCAGCGCAACACTGGAGTCTGATTATGGAAATTACCTGCCCCCGCTGTGAATCGACCTTTCTCTCGGACGACAAGGCCCTGCGCGAGCACCATTATCGGGTGAAATGCAGCGTCTGCCACCATATTTTTCATGTGGATGTCGCCGCAGAGACTGCTCGTGCGGGTAGCAGCCTGGGACGCCGTCTGGGTCGGTTTCTGCTCATCCTGGCCATCATCCTGTTGGTTATCGCGCTGATCGGGCAGATACTCTGGTGGACACGCAGTTACAGTTACGCCGCGACCAGCGCGCCCATCCGCCGCTTCTTGCTGAGTAGCGCGGAGCAACTGGATATCACCATTCCCTGGCCTGGTCCCAACAAAGACATCCGTATTCTCAACAGCCAGGTCACCCCTGTGGCGGACCACCTGGCGCGGATCACCGGCAATATTGAAAATGTCGCCAATCAGGTTCAGGCTTACCCGGTGATTGAAGTCACCCTCAGCAACGTCTACGGCGCACCCATTGCCCACCTGCATTTTACCGCGACGCAATATCTGAGCGCAGAATTCCCCGCCCGTGCGGGATTCGTTCCGGGTACGCCAGTACCATTTGTACTCAGCAGCCCCGCCCTGACAAGGGCGGCGGGTTATCAAATCACCCTCCTCAGCCGTCCTTGAGGGGGTGGACCATGGATAGCACGAATATGTCCCTGGGCGATTGCGTCATTCACGTCATGGACCGCTATCTGGCGGATTTGGGGGGTGAAGTCCCTGGCAACCTGCATGCGCTGATCGTCGAAGAAGTGGAGCGTGCGCTGCTCGCGCATACACTGCAACATTGTGGTGGACAACGCGGCATGGCCGCCCAATGGCTGGGCATCAATCGCAATACCCTGCGGAAGAAGCTGCAAACCTACGGATTGGATACCTGAATCAACTGCGGGGCGGCATTTGCCACGGGCTGCCGGTTCTCGCCCGATACCGTGCCGCCGCCATTCAGATAGTGCTGATAATAAGCGAGCACCCGCGGTACGTAGGCCTGGGTTTCGGCGAAGGGCGGGACATGATAACCCGCCTGGATCACTGCGTTTGATCCCGCATTGTAAGCGGCTACGGCCAGTTTCAGGTCGCCGCTGAAGATCCGCAGCAAATGGGCCAGATACGCGGTGCCGCCGTTGATATTGTCCGTCGGACTGAACACATTCGCCACCCCGAAGCGAAGCGCCGTTGCGGGGATGAGCTGCATCAGGCCAACGGCGCCCTTGGGCGATACCGCACCCGCATTATAACCGGACTCCGCGCTGATGACGGCGTTGATCAGCGCCGAGCTGACCTGGTAACGATTGGCGGCCGCATGAATCAGGCCCTGATAACGCCTCCGGGCGACGCGATTGAAATCGGCGCGCGCCACGGCCACCGCCATTTTTGGGGTCCGCATGACCATCCGGTACCGGTCATTCCCGGCCGGCACATTGGTAAGATGCACCACCCCGCTGCTATCGGTATAGGCATAAATATCGGCTTCCGCCGTACCTCCGTAAAGCAGCAACAGCGCTGCGGCCATCAGAGCGGGCTTCACTTCACCACTCGCAGTGCGGGACGCTCACGCTTCCCGGAAGTCTCCGCGTTCTCTGCACCGCCGCCCGCCGAAGAAGGCGGCGGCGCGGACGGAATTTCCGGATCGGCAAAGCCCATTCCTTCCTGCGTTTCTGCGGCGTATATCGCCGCTACCGCCGCCATGGGTACGTCTACGGTCCGCGCCACCCCGCCGAAGCGGGCATTGAAGGAAATCCAGTCGTCCGCCATGCGGAGACCGTGGCAGGCGCGCGGAGAGACATCGAGAATCATCCGTCCATCCTTTTCATAGCCGCTCGGGACAGATACTCCGGGGTAGGCCACCACTACCAGGATATAGGGTGTGTGCCCCTGGTCCACGCACCACTGATAGACGGCATTGAGCAGATAAGACTTGGCACTTTCAGGTAGCAATTTTTCCCCCATGTCTGTTCCAGACTCCTAAAACCGTTTATAGACGGTTTTCGAAAATTCTCAAGACCAATCAACACCTGGCCCACGTCCCTGAAGTCCGGACCCGTATCGTCTCCACCGCCAACAAGGTCAATCCGGACTTCAAGGAAGCCTTACCTCCCCTGCAGGGTCAACTGGTCCACAGCCTTTCCGGCATCCTGTAGATTTTACGGGATAACAAATGACCCCTGGTGGTAAGCCACTACCCGCTCCACCTCATTTTTGGCGCCGAGAATCACGGGGATGCGCTGGTGCAGACCCTGGGGGACGATATCCAGGATGCGGGTCGTGCCCGTGCTGGCCGCGCCACCCGCCTGCTCCACCAGATAGGACATGGGATTGGCCTCATAGAGCAGGCGCAGCTTGCCCGGCTTCTTCGGGTCGCGCTGATCGAAGGGGTACAGGAAAATACCGCCCCGACACAGGATGCGATGCACATCCGCCACCATGGAACCCACCCAGCGCATATTGAAATCACGTTGGCGAGGCCCATCCGTACCCTGATTGAGTTCGTCGATATAACGCTGTACCGGCTTCTGCCAGTGCCGGTGATTGCTCATATTGATCGCGTATTCACTGGTATCCTCCGGAATACGCATCTGGTTGTGGGTCAGGATGTATTCACCGATGGAAGGATCGAGGGTGAAGCCATTGACCCCGTAGCCGGTGCTGTATACCAGCATGTTGCTGGAGCCGTACAGGGCGTAGCCCGCGCAGACCTGTTCGACGCCGGGCTGCAGGAAATCGGCGAGTTCCGCATCGCGCCCCGCCACCGGCGCCTTGAGGATGCTGAAAATGGTCCCCACGCTGATGCCGACATCGGTATTGCTGGAACCGTCCAACGGATCAAAAAGCAGCAGATACTTGCCGCGCGGGATGTTGCGGGGGATGGGATAGGGGTCATCCATCTCCTCGGAGGCCATGCCGGCCAGATGCCCCGTCCAGTCCATGGATTTGAGAATGGCCTCATTGGAGATGATGTCCAGCTTTTTCTGCACCTCCCCCTGGACGTTGTCGGTGCCGGCGCTGCCCAGCGCCCCCACCAGCGCGCCACGGTAGACCTGGGCGCCGATAAACTTGCAGGAAGTGGTGAGATCGTTGAGTAACCCGGCGAAGTCGCCGGAGGCACCGGGATAAAGACGGGTTTCTTCAATGATGAACTGGCTGAGGGTGGTACCGATGTGCATGCCGGAATCCTTTACAAAAGAGTGAAGAGGTCAGAGGGCACTGAGTCCCAGGCGAAATTTTATGGTGGATTCTATCGCGCGCGCCGTTCCCTGGTCCAACCATGGCAGCCACTGGATGTGAAAACGATGGATACCCCCACTGATTTTGGGATAGTAATCCGCACGATCCGACAACTCCAGGCAGATCAGGGAAGGCGGATGGCGTGCGTCCAGAAGCGCGCCATAACGCCCCTCCGGGGCTTCCACGCCGGACCACGAGCAGGAGTCCCGCAGCAAGGCGAGGATCAGATCGGTGCTATCCTGCAAGATCGACAGACTCTCCCGCCAACCCCGCAGGAGTCCCGCGATACGCTCGGGGGGCTGATATTTCCAGAAGGCCAGAACCGGCAGATCACAGTCGGCGAGACCTCCGGCCACCCCCATCCTGCCCCGTGCAAGCTGGATGATATCCTGGTGGCGCAACAGTTGCCCGAAGGGTTCGCGATACTCGCGCAGCGCTTTGAGTTGCAGGTCTATGCGAAACTGCCAGGCGCGCAAAGGGCCTTCGTCCGCCTCGGGACTCTGCGACCAGATGGCAAGGCTCTGGGCCAGACGCTCCAGCTCCAGAATGAGATCCAGGCGCAACTCCGGGCGGCTGCAAAAATCCAGCAGTTCATTATAGGCGCGCAGGGCGTTACGCAGGCAGCCAGCATCGGCCGGCCCCTGCTGTAGTTGTGCAAAGACGCTTTCCAGACGCAGCAGCAGGCGGGCGCGTTCATGGAGCGGGTGTTCGTAAACGGCCATGCCGTAACCTCATTCAGAAGCCGCTGCCGCCGCACGCGACCGCGGGCCCCAACGCCAGGCAGCGGTCGCATGCACCATTTTCGGGCAACGTCCCGTCAGGGTGCCACAGGCGCTTTCCCTAAGCAAATCGTCCGGTTCCACGCAAATGACGAAGATAGAGACCCACCTGGGTTTGCAGCTCGGTCAGGGTGCCCTCATTGGTAATGATCCAGTCGGCAGCCGCATTACGCGCGGCACGATCACATTGCGCCGCCAGCACCGCGGTGACTTGTTCCTTTGTCCAGCCAGGACGGGCGCGCAGGCGCTCCACTTGTACGGAGCGGGGACAATCGACCACCAGCACCTGATCCAGCAATGGGCGATAGTCATTTTCGACCAGCAGCGGCACCACCCAGACCAGCGGCGTTTGCGGATGCTGTTCGGCCAACGCGGCGCTGGCCGTCATGAAAGTGGCCCGAATAAGGGGATGGAGAAGGGCTTCCAGCCAGGTTTTCGCCGCCGGGTCCGCAAAAATGCGGGCGCGCAACGCCGCACGATCCAGCCCACCCCCCGGGGCGGAAAAGGCCGGGCCAAAATGGGCGATGATGGCCCGCAGGGCAGGGCTGCCCGGAGCCACCAGTTCGCGCGCAATGACATCGGCATCCAGCACATGGGCGCCAGCCGCTTTGAGCATCTCGGCGACCGTGCTTTTGCCGCAGGCCACTCCCCCCGTCAGACCGATCCGCAGCGCCATTCAGGAACCCAGCAGGTGCAGGTAACCGGAAAGGATGGCTTGTGGCCACAGCAGCATGAGCCAACCCCCCAGCGCCAGATAAGGACCGAAGGGCATGGCATAGTCCCGTCCCTTGCCACCCAGCAGAAAACCCAGAGCAACCAGTCCGCCGCCCAGGGCGGCGATAAACAGGGTCAGGAATACGGCCTGCCAGCCCAGCCACGCACCGATCATGCCGAGCAATTTGAGATCCCCTCCCCCCATGCCGTGACGTCCTGCGATCCTATAGTACACGGTAGCCAGCAACCACAGGCTACCGTAGCCGATGATCATACCGAGCAAGGCGTCCAGGGGCGTTACCAGCGCCAGCCCGGGCCAGAAAAGTGCCGACCCGTTGAGCAGCAGCCCGGCCAACATACCCGGTTTGGTAAGACGATCAGGCAGAAGCTGTGTCTCCAGATCGATCATGGTCAGCGCCAGCAGTGCCCAGGTGAATACCAGGGCGGGAAGCAGACGCCAGGTCAGGCCCAATTGCCAGACCACCACCAGGCTGGCCAGTCCGCTCAGCAGTTCCAGCGCCGGATAACGCCAGGCAATGGACTCGCCGCAGGCATGGCAACGGCCACGCAGCGCCATCCAGCTCAGGACCGGGATATTTTCCCAAGGGCGCAACACATGGCCACAGTGTGGGCAGTGGGACGCGGGATGAATGATGGATTCGCGGCGGGGCACCCGGTGTACCACCACGTTCAAAAAACTGCCCACGAGCAGGCCGAGCAGCGTGGTCAGGACATAGGCCGCCCCCAGGAGGGTCTGCGTCATGCGTCACCCTCCGGGAATAATCGGTGCAGCCGCAGATCCAGCGACTGCAGACTGATCCCCAGCAGAACGGCGGCATGACGCCGATCCCCTTCGGCCTGATCGAGCACCTGCCGCAGCAATGCGGCCTCCGCCGCGTCAAAAGCGGCCGGTACGGCGATTACCGGTGCCAACGCCGGCCCGTTGCTTTTTGACACCGGGCCGGCGGGGGAGGACATCCCTTCGTCGAGCAGCATCCCTTCCTGCTTGAGGGCAAGGCTCCGCTCCAGAAAGTTTTCCAACTCGCGAACGTTGCCGGGGAAGGCGTAACTACCCAGCCGCTCCAAAGTGCCTGGGGACAGCAGCGCTGGAATATCCTGCGGTGCCACGCCGATACGTTGCAGAATCACCTCTGCCAGTTGCGGGATGTCTTCCGGATGTTCCCGCAGGGCCGGCATATGGAGTCTTACCACATCCAGACGATACCGGAGATCCTGACGAAACTTTCCGGCCGCAACCATTTCCTGCAGGTCACGGTGGGTGGCGGAAATGAAGCGCAGGTCCAGGGAGATTTCCCGCGCCGCGCCCAGGGGGCGAATGGCCCGTTCCTGAATGGCCCGCAGCAGCTTGACCTGCATCATCATCGGCAGATCGCCGATCTCATCCAGAAAAATAGTGCCCCCGTTGGCCGCCGCAAAGAGTCCTTCGCGACGCTGTACGGCACCGGAATAAGCCCCCTTTTCGGCACCGAACAGTTCACTCTCCACCAATCCCTCGGGAATGGCGCCGCAGTTGACGGCCACGAAGGGCTTGTCGTGACGGGGTCCCGAGGCGTGAATGGCGCGTGCGGCCAGTTCCTTGCCCGTACCGGACTTACCGGTGATGTGTACCGGCGCGTTACTCCGCGCTACTCGGCGGATATCGTCGCGCAACCGCTGCATGACCGGAGCATCGCCGACCAGTCGTTGCGTGCCGCCCAGGCCCGCCGGGGACAGGCGGCTGAGATCAACGGCCTGGGATATCAATCGCCGCAGACGCGCCAGTTCGATGGGCTTGGCCATGTAATCGAAGGCCCCTGCCTGCATCGCTTCGACGGCACCATCGGCGGAAGAATAGGCCGTAATCACGGCGACCGGCACTTGTGGATACAACTCGCGCAAACGGCGGACCAGATCAAGACCGGAACCGTCGGGCAAACGCAGATCGCTCAGACATAAAGAAGGGGCGCCTTCGGCGAGGCGGGCGCGGGCTTCTGCAAGGGAATATGCGCCCGTGACAGCGATCCCCATACCCTGCAGCGTAATGCCCAGCAGTTCGACGATGCCCGGCTCGTCATCTACGATCAGGGCGGGCGGCAATACGGAATAGTCAGCCATCACGCCTCTCCGCCCACCCCCTGCGGGGCAGAAAAATCCGGAACAGTACGCCGCCCTGCGGGTGATTTTCACAGGTTATGCGCCCGTCGTTGATGCGCAGCAGTTCCCGCACCATGGATAAACCCAGCCCGGTACCTCGGGGGTTGGTGGTAAAAAACGGCTCAAAAATGCGCTCCATCACTTCCGCCTTTACGCCCGGTCCAAAATCCCGCAGCGTCACCATGATGCTCCCTTCGTCCTCGGGGACGGCATCGATTTCGACACGCATCGTAGCATCTTCCGCCACGCCGTACTGCGCACTGTTATGCAGCAGATTCCAGAACACCCGCCGCAACTGCGCGGGATCGGCATAAACCGTAAGCTGCGGCGAGATTTCACCGATGACAATGCTCATGGGTGCCAACAATGGATCCGCCTGCAACTGGGCAGTGAGCATCGGTAACCAGCTCCGCAAGGAAATGGGTTCGGAATGTGCCGGACTCGGACGGGCCATCTCCAGCACCGATTCGACGATGGCATTGATGCGTACCGTCTCCCGTTCCAGAATATCCAAAAGATGCTGTGAAGCGGGGTCGTCCATGCGCTCAGCGAGAAGGTTGCCGGCGTGGCGAATCACGCTGAGAGGATTACGGATCTCATGGGCGATATTGGCCGCCAGACGACCGAGCGCCGCCAGTTGCGCTTCTCGTTCCCGGGCACGCAGTGCGGATGCATCACGGAGGAGGAGCAGCCGGTAGGAGCTGTCGGGCAGGGCGATCCTGCGCACCAGCAGGGTCAGGGCGCTGTCCTGCAGAGTTGGGTCACGCCCGCTTGTCGTGATCACCATCTCGCTGTCGTTGGCCGCGGCCTGTCGTAGCATCATGGCCAGACGCGGCTGCACTACGCCGATGGCGATAGGCCTGGAGGTCCATTTCCGGTAACCCGAAAGCATCCGTGCCACGGGGTTGCTGAGCACCACGCGACTTTGCCGATCCAGCACAAAAACGCCCACATCCATATGCTGCACGATTTCCTGATTCAACGCATTCAGATTGACGACCTCTGCATCCCTTTGCAGCGCCAGACGGTTGCCACGTTCCAGACTCGCCACCAGACTGTCGGCCAGTACCGCCACCGCTACCAGTGCGAGGAGATAAATGAAAAGCTGACCGAGGGGCGGATGCACGGCGGTCATCCCGCCGAATAGCGACTCACCTACCAGCAGCGCCAGCAATATCCACACGAAAACAAAAGCGCTTTTGCCGCGCAGGAGACTTGCCGTGGATACCAGCAGCAGAAAGGGCAGGATGCTGAAGGGACCGCTGACACCGCCACCGAAATGCAGCAGCAGCAGCACCAGCAGGGTGTCCGTCGATACCTGAATCCAGGCGTGGCGGCGCGGTTGTGTCGGCCATCGCAACAGCAGTCCCAGCAGGTAGACGAGGCTGACCAAGGCGGCCACCAAGGTCAGGATGTGCAGCAGTTCGGCATGCCCTCCCAGATCGATGATGGTTTCACTGGCCGGTAAGCGCACCAGGATGGCGATGGCGGCCGCGATCAGCAACCGATAGGCGGAGATGCCCCAAAGTCGCCGCCAGTCACCCATCATCTCCGCCATGTCATGTACCAACCCGCCGCGCCGTCCTGCAGGGCCTTACCCGTGCCGGCGTGCGTCCGCCGGTCACCCCTCGGCGCTCCGTGGGTGACTTCCGGCACCACATATCTGCAGACACCACGCGACGGCATCAAAGATTGGTCACCCGCAGCACCTCCTCCAGACTGGTCACGCCCTCCCGGATCCGCTTCAGCCCATTCTGCCGCATGGTCAGCACCCCCTCCTGTGCCGCCTGCCGCGCCAAGTCGATGGAAGTGCCGCCATGCATGATGATTTCGCGCATGGCGTCGCTCACCGGCATCACCTGATAAAGCCCCATCCGGCCCTTATATCCGGTTTTATTGCACTGTTCGCAGCCCACGGCACCCAGAGGGCGCCAACCCTGCAGATCCTCGGGCGCAAAGCCCGCCTCGATCAGGGCCCGTTCGGGTATGCGCAGGGATTTCTTACAGTGCGGACAGAGCTTGCGGACGAGTCGCTGCGCCATCACCAGATGTACGCTGCCGGCGATGTTATAGGTGGGAATACCCATGTTCTCGAGGCGGGTGAGACTCTGTGGAGCATCATTGGTGTGCAGGGTGGCCAATACCAGATGGCCCGTCTGGGCGGCCTTGATGGCGGTTTCGGCGGTTTCCAGATCGCGTACCTCGCCGACCATGATGATATCCGGGTCCTGGCGCAGGAAGGAGCGCAGGGCTGCGGCGAAGGTGAGGCCGATGCGCTCGTTGATGTTCACCTGATTGATCCCGTACACCGGGATTTCCACGGGGTCCTCTGCGGTACTGATGTTGCAGTCACCAGTGTTGAGGATGTTCAGGGCGGTATAGAGGGTCGTGGTCTTGCCGGAACCCGTGGGCCCGGTGACCAGAATCATGCCGTAGGGCCGATGGATGGCGTCCTCAAAGGCTTTGCGCTGCTCTGGTAAAAAGCCCAGTTGCTCGATGGGCACCCTGGAACTGGCGGGATCCAGCAGGCGCAGCACGACCGTTTCGCCGAAACTGGTGGGCAGAAAGGAGACGCGAAAATCGATGACCCGGGCCGGGGGCACGCGGACGCGCAGTCGGCCGTCCTGAGGCAGACGTCGCTCGGAAATGTCCAGACGGCAAAGAATCTTCAGGCGCGAGGTGACCCCGTCCCGCAACGCCACGGGCGGATGCAGCGCGTCCTGCAGTACGCCATCGAGGCGGTAACGTACCCGAAAATCCTTTTCATAGGGCTCCAGATGAATATCGGACACCTCGCGCTGAATGGCATCCAGCAGCAGTTGTCGGACAAAGCGCACCACCGGCGCATCCTCGACACTGCCGTCGTTCTCCTGGGCGAGGTCGAATTCTTCCGGATCTTCCTCACCGTGCGGCTTATCCACGAATACGTCGTCGATCCCGCCCTGCAAGCTGTTGACCGCAGCATGTACCGCCTTGACCAGTTTATTGGCCTCGACCAGCACCGGCATCACCTGCAAACCGGAATTAAATTTCACATCCTCCACCGCCTTGAAGTCCGTGGGATCGGCCATGGCGAGGTAGAGGGTGTCCCCATGCTTCGATAAGGGCAGCACCAGATAGCGGGTCATCAGCCCTTTGTCGAGCTTGCGGATGAGCAACGCATCGATCACCGCTGCGTCGAGATCGAGCATGGGCATGTTGTAGCGCGCGGAAAGGTGCGCCATGAGCACCGCGGCCGGGACGGCGCCCTTCTCAACCACATAAAACAGCAGCGGCGTCTTACCGCGGGCCGGATCGGCGGCAAGGCTTTGCAAGCGCGCCTCGTCGCTTAAACCGTTACTGACGAGTGCCCGCAATACTGGTGTTAACGAGATGTGTTCCGGGTTTGTAGCCATCGACGCAATATCTCCTCCACGGCGGCGGTCTGCGGCAATGTTCCGGTCCATATTCGAAAACTCTCCGCGCCCTGCTCCACCAGCATACCCAGCCCATCCACCGCACCCAGCCCGGCTTGCCGGGCGGCTTGCAGCAGGGGCGTTTCCAATGGGTTATAGACGATATCGTACACACTGCCATTCCCGGGCATGCGGGCCAGATCCAGCTCCGGATGGCCCTCGCCGTGCAGGCCTCGCGTGCTGGTGTTGACGAGCAACCTGCTGCGGGGCAACACAGCGGACAATGCCGCCCGGTCCAGCGGGATGGGATGCACCGGGAGGCCGGGAAACTGCGCCGCCAGAACTTCGGCACGCGGCAGGTGGCGATTCGCCAGATAAATCGCCGGACATCCGGCATGGCCGAGGGCGTAGACGATGGCCCGGGCAGCCCCCCCGGCGCCGATTACAGTCGCCGGACACTGCCGCCAGCCGTCCCCCGTCGCACGTTCCAGCGCCCGCAAAAATCCCGGTGCATCGGTGTTGTGCCCTTGCATGCCCGAGGGCGTGAAACAGATGGTGTTCACCGCCCCGATGGCCAGCGCCTCCGCGCTGAGCCACTGCATCAGCGGCAATACGGCCTCCTTGTGCGGGACCGTGACATTCACGCCCCGGATCCCGAGCGCCGGCAAACCGGCCAGTGCCACGGCGATATCCTCTTCGCGCACCGGAAAAGGCACATACACCAGATCCAGTTCCTGCTGCGCCGCGAAGAGACGATGCAGCCACGGCGAGAGGCTGTGGTTGACAGGAAACCCCAGAATGCCATAGACGGAAGTGCCTCCGTCGGGGTGCCAGCAATGCCGGAGGTCAGACTGAGCGGAGGGCACGATAGGGGCCTTCCCTGGCGGTGATTTCCGGCTGTTGCGAGAGTTGGACGAGCAGATCCGGCCAGTTATCTCCGGGCAGAATATTACCCAGGATCATGGGGTGCTGCGCCCCCGTAACCCGCTCCAGGTCCAGGCGCTTCCCCAGCAGGCACTGGCTGCCCAGCCAGGCAAAGGCCAGCGCCTCCAGGGCCTGTCCGGGGATACCGCTGTGCCGGCCGCCGTGGAGCACCCTGGTCTCCTTCATGGCGTCCTGCAGGGCCTGCATCAGGGCCTGGTTTTCGGCCCCACCGCCGAATACCAGCATCTCCGCGGCACCCGGTGTCCAGGCTCTCACCGCCCGTGCCACGGACTCGGCGGTCAATGCCGTCAGTGTCGCCAGAAAATCCGCCGCGGAACCCCGCCAGGAAGACCACCAACGCGTCACCAGCGGCATGCCGAAAGTCTCCCGGCCCGTGCTTTTGGGGGGTGCTTGCCGGAAGAACACGTGGTCCAGCCATTCCTCCAGGCGTACCACATCGCACTGTCCGGCAGCCGCCAACCGGCCATCCACGTCGCAGGTAGCCTGTCCGGCGCTGCACAACTCTACGGCGGCGTCCATGAGCACGTTACCAGGACCGCAGTCGAATGCCAGCAGCGGGCGCGGGTCGCCGGTACCCGGCAACCAGGTCACATTGGCCATGCCACCGAGATTGAGTACCAGACGCGGTTGTTCATCCTGAAAGCAGTATTGATGGAAAGGCGGCACCAGCGGTGCGCCCTCCCCCCCTGCTGCCACATCCGTACGCCGGAAATCGTGGACCACGGTCAGACCTGTGGCCACCGCGATATCCGCCGCCGCACCAATTTGCAACGTGAAACCGGGCTCACCCCGCGGCTGATGACGAATGGTCTGTCCATGCAGGGCGATGAAGTCCACCGGACCCAAGCGGTCCACGGCCTCTCGGGCCACCCGTGCATAACAGGCACCCAGACGTCGGTCGAGTTGCGCCATCGCCTCGACACCCAATGGCCCGTTGGCGGCCAGCACTTCCGTGCGCAGTGCGGGCTCAAAGGCGTGCGTGAAAACGCCCCGATACCCCCCACAGCCGGCGACGGCCAAATCCAGCACCGCGGCATCCACACCATCGGCACTGGTGCCCGACATCAACCCCAGGCCACGCAAGGCGGCTATCGGGTCGGAACGCGCTGCGGCCGGAGCGGCAACGGCACCTCAGTGACCCTCGTCGTGCTCGCCGTGACCATGGACATGGCCGTGGGCCAGCTCTTCAGCGGTGGCATCCCGTACTTCCAGCACCGTCACGTCGAAGTTCAGGGTCATTCCGGCCAGGGGATGATTGAGATCGACGGTAATCTCGTCACCTTCGATGTCGATTATCGTGGCCAGGCGTGTGCCATCCTCGGTCATGGTCTCAAACTGGGTGCCGATCTCCAGCTCTTCGGCGTCGTCGAAATCTTCGGCACCCACCACTTCCACCAGATCTTCGTCCCAGTCACCATAGCCCTCCTCGGGAGGGATGGAGACCTCCAGCCTGTCGCCGACACGACGCCCCGCCAGGGCCTGCTCCAGACCGGGGATGACGCCATGGTGGCCATGCAGATAGACGAGGGGTTCTTCCCCCACAGAGCTGTCGATCAGCTCTCCTTCTTCATCGGTCAGGGAATAGTCGATAGTGACGACTTTGTCTTTGCTGATTATCATGGCGCGAGTCCTGTAGGTTGGAGGGCCGAGGGAAAATGCTGTTCTACATTGGCGGTGCGGCTCGATTTTAGCCTGACTCTGGGGAAACGGCAAAGTTTTCCAGGGCATCCCAATCACGCCAATGAGGCTCCAGAATCCGGCTGAATGCTGCTATCCAGAGAGGATTATCGTTGAGCGCGGGGATATAGCGCAATTCCTGCCCACCGGCATGGAGGAAAGTTTCTTTGCCTTCGAGGGCTATTTCCTGCAATGTTTCCACGCAATCCGCAGCAAACCCGGGACACACGGCATCCACACGGGACACACCGGCGCGCGCCAGCCCGACGAGGGTTCTGTCCGTATAGGGCTCCAGCCATCTGGCAGCGCCGAAGCGGCTTTGGAAGCTTTGCACCCACTGATCATCGGCCAGGCCCAGCGCCTGTACCAGCAACGCGGTGGTCTTTTCGCACTGGGCACGATACGGGTCGCCCTTCAGGACGGAGCTTTCCGGTAAGCCGTGGAAGGTGATGAGCAGGCGCTCCGCCTGCCCGTGCGCCTGCCACCAGGCGCGGATGCTGTCCGCCAGGGCGCCAATATAGGCGGGATGCGCATGCCAGTCTCGAATCATGCGCATCTCGGGGATTTCGCGCCATTTCCGCAATTCTTTGGCAACCGCATCAAAAGTGGAGGCCGTGGTGGCCGCCGCATATTGGGGATACAGCGGAACCACCAGTATCCTGCCACATCCGGCGTCGCGCAAGGCCGCCATGCCCTTTGCGACGGAGGGATTGCCATACCGCATGGCCAGTTTCACCCGAACCTGACCGGGAAACTGGCGATCCCAGCGGGCCTGAAGCGCATCGCACTGGCGCTGACTGTAAACCATCAGGGGCGATCCATCGGGAAGCCAGATGCTGGCATAATTGCGCGCCGAGCGGGCGGGACGAAACCGCAGAATGGGACCGTTCAGGATGGGCCACCAAAGCATCCTGGGAAGCTCTACTACTCGGGTATCGCTGAGAAACTCGCGCAGGTAGCGGCGCACCGCCGGGGCCGTGGGCGCATCGGGGGTGCCGAGATTGACGACCAGAATACCGATCACGCGCTGCTCTCCAGCGTGATGCAGACGGGTGCGTGATCCGAGGGACGCTCCGCCGCCCGGGCGGCACGGTCGATGACCACCTCCCGCGTGCGCGAGAGAACGGGGGATGAAGCCAGAATCAGATCGATGCGCAGGCCCTGATTGCGCCGAAACGCCGCTGCGCGGTAATCCCACCAGCTCCACGCCCGCGCGTCGGGATGCATCTTGCGGTAGCTGTCGTGCAGCCCGAGTTCCAACAGGGCACCCAACGCCGCCCGCTCCGGCGCCGAGCAGAGGATGCCCTCCCCCCACTCTGCAGCGTCGTAAACGTCACGGGTATCGGGGGCGATATTGAAGTCGCCCACCAGCAGCAGTTGCGGCCAACCCTGCAATTCTCCGGCGATCAATCCGCGCAGGCGCTCCAGCCATTGCAACTTGTAGGGATACTTGTCGCTGTCCAGGGCTTGGCCGTTGGGCACATAGACGTTGACGACGCGCAGGTCGCCGAAGCTGGCGGCGCACAGCCGCGCCTGCCCGTCGCCGCCATCCGGCCAGTCGCAGCGGACGTCACTGGGTGATGTGCGGCTCAGTATGGCAACCCCATTATACGTCGGTTGACCGTGATAGAGCGCCCGATAACCGGCATCCGCCAACTCGGCCACCGGGAAACGCGCATCGGCCAACTTGGTCTCTTGCAGACAAAGGACATCCGGCTGCTCGCTGCCCAGCCATTCCAACACCTGGGGGAGGCGTACCTTGAGGGAGTTGACGTTCCAGGTCGCAATTTTCACGAAGATTACCGGGGGGCCGTGGCGCTGACGCTGGGGCGCAGGCGCATGGTGTGCATCCAGGTCGTCAAATCCGGGAATTGCACCAGGAAATCCGGCACACGCAGATCAACGTAACCCACGGCCGCGACCGTCGCAATCTGCGCCAGAGTCAGCACCGACACGGTGCCGGCATCCTGCCATGCGTCCGTCTCTTCCTGGAGCATCGCCAAGGCGGCAAGGATCTTGCCACGGGCGCGCTGCAGCATGGCGGCATCCTGGCAATCACTGGCATGGCGCTGCTCCAGCACCCAGGCAATGGTCGTATCCATGATGCCGCTCGCCAGCGCCTCGATCCGCAATGCCTCGATGCGGGCTTCGGGGTCGTGGGGGATGATGGCAGGTTCCGGACGCAGGACTTCCAGGTACTGGATGATCACTGCGGAATCATATACCGACGAACCGTCATCCCGCACCAGCACGGGGATCTTGCCCAGGGGGTTGTGCTCCAGGGCCGCGTGGCCGGGAGCGCGGAGATCCACCCACTCCACATCACAGGGGATGTTTTTTTCCAGCAGCGCGATATGCACTTTCCGGGCATAGGGACTGGTCTGCGTCGCATAAAGTCGCATCGTCATCTCTCCTTTTCTGCCGAGTCCGACCGCTATCTGTTATCATGACGAAAGCATCGCCCCAAGCCAACCCCGGAAAGACCAGCGCGCCATGAATTATGACCATCAATATCACGCGGGCAACACCGCCGACTGCGTCAAGCATCTGGCCCTGAGCCTCACCTTGCAAACCCTGGTCCGCAAGGACAGCCCCCTTGCCTATATCGAGACCCATGCCGGAGCAGGGCGATATGCCCTGGGAACACAGGGGGAACACCTGCAGGGTGTTTCGCGCCTGTGGGCAGACCGACGGAGCCTGCCACATGCGGGCGCATGGTTGAAGATCGTCAGCAATGAGAATGCTGACGGCACGTTGCGCCACTATCCCGGCTCGCCAGCCCTCGCGGCCGCACTGCTCCGGCCGACCGACCGGATGGTGCTCTGCGAGGAACAGCCGGAAGTCGCGACACGCCTGCGCAAGGCGATAGGGAAACGGGCCCATACCAGCGTCGTCGGTGAAGACGGCTATCGCACCCTGTTCGGGCAGATCCCCCCGCCGGAAAAACGCGGGCTGGTCCTCATCGATCCGCCTTTTGAACGCAGGGATGAATGGGAGCGCCTTACGGACACCCTGATCCGCGCCTATCAACGCTGGCCGCAGGGGGTGTATCTCGTCTGGTACCCGGTGAAAATCCGCGGTACGATCACCCGCCTGTGGCAGGCGTTGCGCGAGCGTCTGCCCGCCTTTGCCTGCGAACTGCTGCAGATGCCGGAAGAGGGTCGGGAACAGCTTTTCGGCAGCGGACTGATCGTGGTGAACCCACCCTGGGGTCTGCGCGAGGCACTGGCCGCCGCACTGACGGAATTGGGTCCACTGCTCAGTGCGCCGCAAGGTGGTGGGTTGTGGTCCCTGCGTTGCCAGGGCTGGCCGGGGCCAGCACCGAAACCGCCAGTGCACTTTAACGGATGACTTATCAACAAGGAACCACCATGAGTACCACGACGCTGCCCAATATCGACCATGTGTGCAAGCTGCTTCTGTATGGCGGCCCCCTCGCACAGCTCCAGGGAGAACTGGTCAAACAACCCGACCAGGAAATCAGTGTTGCCGTACTCTATCAACTGGCACTGCGCCATGGCGTCATCAGTCCGACGGCAGCGCGGGAAGGGCTCGCCCTGCTCGCCGCAGCGGGTCCCGCCGGTGATGCGGGGCGGGCCATCCTGGAACGGGTGCTGGCGGAAGGGGACTTTCTGGCGGTGCGGGTGACGCGTTGAGTGGTCATGGCCATGCGCCTGTATAGCTGGAACGTGAACGGCTGGCGCGCCGCCTGTCGCAAAGGGTTGCGCGAATGGGTCGCGACGGTGCAGGCGGATGCGCTCTGCTTCCAGGAAATCAAGGCCGACCCGGACCGCCTGCCGGCGACGGAAACCGCACTGGATGGTTACGATGCCCGCTGGGCGGTCGCTGAACGCCCGGGTTACAGCGGCGTCGCCACCTTCAGCAGAGCGCCCTGCCGGCCGCTGACAACGGGCCTGGGCATCCCGCGCTTCGACCGGGAGGGGCGCGTGGTCGTCACCGACTGCGGTGATTTCGACCTGTATAACGTCTACTTTCCCAACGGCAAGAAGGATACGGAACGCCTCGCCTTCAAGCTGGATTTCTATGCCGCCTTCCTGGAACTGATCAACGCGCGGGTCGCCGCCGGCCGGGCGGTGGTATTCTGTGGCGACGTCAACACCGCCCATCAGGCCATCGACCTTGCACGCCCCAAAGAAAACGCGAGAATATCCGGTTTTCTCCCCGAGGAAAGGGCCTGTCTGGACCAATGGGCAGCGGCGGGCTGGGTGGACAGCTTCCGCCACCTTCACCCGGATGCCGTGGAGTATTCCTGGTGGAGTCAGCGCACCGACGCCCGCGCCCGCAATATTGGCTGGCGCCTCGATTATTTCTGGATACATGAGAGCCTGTTGCCGCGCCTGCGCGGAGCGGGGATCGCCACCGATGTGACCGGCTCCGATCATTGCCCGGTCTGGCTGGAGTTGGATTGAATGAACCTGGAACAATACATCGCCCTCGCCGGCGACACGCTGCAGACGATCACCGATTTCCGGCGCTGGGGCGCCAGCCGTTTTGCCGCCGCAGGGCTCGATTTCAGTCAGGGCCAGCAGCAACCCCGCGGCGAAGCCGACGCGCTCCTGGCCGCGGCACTGCACCTCGAGCCGGAAGACCTTGGGGAACTCGGCGCGGCACGCCTGCTGGACCGCGAAAAAACCACGATCTTCAAGCACTTCTATCAAAGGGAAATACTCCGTCGGCCCGCCGCCTATATTACCGGCGAAGCCTGGTTCGCGGGACTGCGTTTCAGCGTCGATGAACGTGTCCTCATCCCCCGCAGCCTGCTCGAACCTTTCATCGAGGAGGGCTTCGCGCCCTGGGTAGAGGCGTCGCAGGTGCGCCGCATTCTGGAGATCGGCACGGGCTCCGGCTGCATGGCCATTACCCTGGCCCTGCGCTTTCCGGAGGCGGAAGTGGATGCAGTGGACATCTCTGCAGATGCCCTCTCCGTGGCACACGCCAATATCCGGCGTTACGGTCTGGAAGACCGTGTGCATCTGCATCAGTCCGACCTCTTTGCCGCTCTGGAGGGACGACGCTATGACCTGATTCTCAGCAACCCGCCCTATGTGGACGCGATAGCCATGGCGGAATTGACCCCGGAATACCGGCACGAGCCTCGTCTCGCCCTGGCCGCCGGTGAGGATGGTCTGGACTGCCTGCTCCCCCTTCTGGAGCAAGCACCACATCACCTGGAGGGGGGCGGCGTCCTCGTGGTAGAAACCGGCGATGCCGAAGAAGCCCTCATCCGCCGCCGTCCCGACCTGCCCCTGATCTGGCTGGAACATCCGGCCGGAGGTTCCGGCGCCTTTCTAGTGGTAGCCGCGGCCGACGGCGGATTTTAGGCATCCTGCGCAGCCTCAGTCCGGCGTCGCCAGCAGGTCCAGGAAAGCGCGCACCGCCCGCGACTGAAAATCGGCCTGAGGGCGCATGAGGTACAGGGTCCAGAACAGGCCATGGGGCGGATCGAGGCGCAGGGAAGCCAGCGGCCAGCGCACCTTATCCAAGGCCTCTACCGAAGCGAAGCCTATGCCCAGCCCGGCGGCGACGGCGTCTCGCAACGCCTCCACCCCAGTCACCTCGACGCTGTAGCGCGCACGCAATCCGGCACGGACAATGGCCGCCTCCACCCGCCGGCGGATCCCCGAATACGGCTCGCGCCAGACGATGGGCTCCGCCAGCACCTCCTCCCAGCGTACCCATCCCCGGCCCGCCCGCACCCAGGGATGATCCTGGGGAAGGATCGCCACCAGTTCATCCTCCCGCCAAGCCTCCAACTCCATATGCGGCGGCAAGCCACTGCGCTCGATCTGCTCTTCGGTGAAGAGTAAATCCCAGGCGCTCAACGGCAGGTTGTCGGTCAGCGGTCCGGTCCTGAGTTGCAGTTGAACGCCGGGATAGCGTCCGCGAAAACGCGCCAGATGCTCCATGAGAAAGTAATTCGCCACGGTATTGCTGGCCGCGATGCGCAGGCTTCCTTCCTGCAGTGCATGCCGCCGCGCCGACCAGTTTTCCACTTCGCCGAGACCTTCCCGCAGGCGACGGGCATAGGGCAACAGGGACTCCCCCGCGGCGGTCAGACGGATGCCCCTCCCGGCACGCTGGTACAGGGGCTCACCGACCGCGGCCTGCAGTGCGCGCAACCGCTCGGAAACCGCAGGCTGGCTGCGCCGCAGGATCTGTGCTCCGGCCCCTACCCCCCCAGCCTCCGCCACCGCCAGAAAGGTCAGCAATTCTTCTGCATGAATTCTCATTGGTATTTCCGATGAATCAACATAAATCAATCTATTAGTTGAATATTAGTGTTGACGTTAAATTATGGCAACTTTCGAGGATCCCACGGCGTGGAAACATTACCATCCCTCTCCCAAATCTGGCCCCTCTTCGCGGGGGTTGGCCTTGCCCTTGGCATGGGCTCTTTCGATGGCGCCGCGCTACAGGGCATTTTTCCCTACGTCGCGGGCGGCCTCTCCACCAGCAGCGATCACGCCCTCTGGACTCTCACCTACTTTATCGTTCACTGGTCACTGGGGATCTCCCTGATGCCGTGGACAACCGCCCGCTTCGGCATGCGCCGCGTCTTTCAGGTGGCGGTTATCGTGGCCATGGCGGGTACCCTCATCAGTGCGGTGACCGACAATCTCTGGATCATGCTGCTGTCCCGCGCCCTGCAGGGTATCGCCGCAGGAATTCTTGTCCCCCTCAGCCAGAGCCTCTTTTTACGCCACAGTCCGAAAGCGCACCACGGCATGGTCACCATCTTCTGGAGCAACGCCATGCTGGTGCCATTTTTCTTCGGGCCGGCCATTGGCGGCCTGCTGGCGACAGAACTCGGTTATCGCAGCATTTTTCTGCTGTCCTTGCCGATCTGGGGCGTCGCCCTGTTTCTGGGCAGCGCGGGCGTTCCCAAAGATCGCGGTGACCCCCGGACGCCGCCCTTCGACGGCTGGGGTTTCGGCCTGCTCTACGGCGGACTGATGAGCATGCAGGTAGTACTGGATCAGGGCGAGCAGTACGGCTGGTGGCATTCGGCCTTCATCCTGAAAACGACCCTGTTCGCTTTCATCTTCCTGCTGCTCTTTGCCTGGCGCGAAAGCGAGACCCGCCATCCCCTGCTGCAACTGCACTTTTTGCGTCGGCGCAATTACTGGCTGGGGCTGCTGCTGCTGTGCCTGGGCTGGGCCATGTTCATGGGCTGGGCCTCCCTGCTGCCCCTCTGGGCGGAGGAAACACTCGGTTTCAACGGGTTCTGGGGGAGTGCGGTGCTCGTTCCCCTTGCCCTCGGCGCCATCCCCTTGTCGACCCTGATGGACCGCCTGCACGGATTATTGGGCCTGCGCCGTCTGACGACCCTCTGCTTTGCCATTTTTGCCTTCGCCTACGGCAGCGCCTATCTCAGTCCCATCAGCAGCCTGGGCGACCTGTTCTGGCCGGTGCTGTTCATCGGCATGGGGGTGGGCATGCTCTTCGTACCGCTCACCATGGTGATTCTCTCCGGCCTCAGTGCCCAGGAAATTCCGTCAGCAGCCACCACCAGCAATTTCATTCGCGTCTTCAGCGCCAACATCGGGGTGAGCCTGCTGAGCGTCTACTGGACCCGTTACAGCGCCCTTGCTGGCGACCACCTGCGTAGCCATGTCAGTCGCTTTGGCGGGCACACCACACTCTCAGCTCAGCACCTGCACGCCCTGATCAGCGCGCAGGCAGGCACCCTGAGCATCGACAACCTGCTGCGCCTGTCCATGTGGGCCTGCCTGGCAGCCGCCATAGCCGCCTACGTCTTTATCATTCCGCCCAGCACCCTGCGCAGCACCGACGGTCCGCGCAATTATGTGGAGGAGGAAGAGGACGAGTTTCCCATAACGGCCGGTGCGCCAATGGGGGAGGGCGCGGGCATATCTTCCTGAGGCGAGGCGGCCACCACCTTCCGGACAAGGGAAGCAGATCTGCGGTTATGCCGGCAGAGTATCCAGAACACACCACCTCTGCCGTAAAATGTTTGCTTCGGTTACACTAAGGCAAAAATTTCGTGCATAAGGTAGCCCTGTGAAAGCATTTGTCAGCCAGGCCCTGCAAGGGGCGCTTCAACAACTCCACGCCCAGGGCCGCATTCCAGGGATTCCCGCCACCCTGGAGCTGGATCGCCCCAAGCAGGTGGAACACGGCCATCTCGCCAGCAACGTCGCCCTGCTCCTCGCCAAAGCGGTCGGGCGCAAGCCCCGGGACATCGCCGACGACATCGTCGCGGCCCTGCCTGCCTCGGACTGGATCGCCCGCACCGAGATTGCCGGTCCCGGCTTCATCAATTTCTTTTTGCAGCCTGCCGCCTTTCACGCCGTCATCCATCGGGTACGCACCGAAAAAGAGCACTTCGGTGCCAACCGGAACGGCGCCGGCCAGCGCCTGCAAATGGAGTTCGTCTCCGCCAATCCCACCGGCCCCCTGCACGTCGGGCATGGGCGCGGCGCCGCCTATGGCGCCAGCCTCGCCAACATCCTCCGCTTTAACGGCTTCGACATCTTTTGCGAATACTATGTCAACGACGCCGGGCGGCAAATGGACATTCTCGCGGCCAGCGTCTACCTGCGCTATCTCGAAGCCGACAAGGCGCTGCCCTGGCCCTTCCCGGAGAACGGTTATCGCGGCGACTATGTGCGTGAAATAGCGGCCCATCTCCGGGAGCAGGTCGGCGACCGCTTACGGCACGCGGCGGTCGGATTACCGAACCTGCCCCAGATGAGCGACGGTGATATCGCCATCGACACCCTCATCGCCCACCTGAAGCAGTCGCTCGGCGAAGACTATCGCACCTTGCACAGCGCCGGACTGGACGAGATTCTCGCCGACATCCGTGACGACCTGGAGGGCTTTGGCGTGCATTACGAACGCTGGTATTCCGAGGGCAGCCTGATGGATACGGGGGCGGTCGATAGCGCCGTCGCGGCCCTCGAAAAGGCCGGACACTGTTATACCCAGGAAGGCGCCCTCTGGTTCCGTGCCACCGCCTTTGATGACGACAAGGACCGGGTTCTGCGTCGCGACAATGGCGCCTATACCTACTTTGCCTCCGATGTGGCCTACCATGCCGAAAAATTTGCCCGCGGCTTCACCCACGTCATCGACATGTGGGGTGCGGACCATCACGGCTATGTGCCCAGGGTCAAGGCCGCCCTGCGCGCCCTCGGCCTCGACGACCAGCAACTGGAAGTCGTCCTCGTCCAGTTCGCCATCCTCTATCGCGGTACGGAAAAGATCTCCATGTCTACCCGCGCCGGCGAGTTTGTCACCCTCCGTGAACTGCGCGAGGAAGTGGGCAATGATGCCGCGCGCTTCTTCTATGTGCTGCGCCGCGCCGACCAGCATCTGGACTTTGATCTGGAACTGGCCAAAAAGCACTCCGAGGAAAACCCGGTATTTTATATCCAGTATGCCCACGCCCGGGTCTATTCCCTGCTGCGCCAGTCGGTAGAAAAGGGACTCAGCCTGCCGCCAGCAGACGGCGTCGGTCTGGAAATTCTGCAGGAGTCCCGCGAAATCGCGCTTGCCGACGCCCTCTGGCGCTTCCCGGAAGTAGTGGCCACGGCGGCCCGGGATCGCGAACCGCACCAGATCGCCTTCTACCTCAGGGAGTTGGCGGCAGCCTTCCACACCTACTACAATTCGACCCGAATTCTGGTGGAGGAAACACCGCTACGCCACGCCCGCCTGACGCTTTGTCTGGCCGTCGCACAGAGTATTGCCAATGGGTTACGACTGCTTGGCGTCAGCGCGCCGGAACAGATGTAAAAGGACCATGCGCGACTACAAAAATCAGACCAGCCGCCCGCAAGTGCAGGAGCCGCGCCCGCCCGTCCCGCCACGACAGCGGGTAACTCCGGAAGATGATGCCGAGGAAACACCGTCCCCTCGGGCACGGCACTGGCCCTGGGTGTTGCTGCTTCTGGTGATCGCGCTGAGTGCGGGGGTCTGGTGGTGGATCGCACAGATCCCCATCGCCACCGGCAGGCCAGGCCTGTCCCGTAGCGGGACGGAAGCATCGACGGCGGCGACATCCCGCAACAACGCGGCGGCGACCGGGCAGAAACCGCCTGACAGCCCGGCAACCACCCGACCGTCAGCACCCGTACCGATTAGCGCGGCTGCACTCTCCTCGCGGGGCGGCCCGCTCACCGTCGCCACCTCCGCTGCGGCTTCCGCGACCTCCACAGCCGCCACCCGCAGCGGCGTCGATTTCAATTTTTATCAGATATTGCCCGCCATGCATGTGGATATTCCTGCCGACATCCTCGGCAGCGGTCCCGGCATCCCCAGTGCAGCGACCGCCAGCAGTACCAGTGTCGTTCATCAGCCGGTGACCATTCAGGTGGGCGCCTTCACCAACCGCGCCGCCGCCGTCGTCCTGCGCGATCGCCTCGCCCTGCTGGGGGTCAGCACCCAGATGGAAAAGGCGGAAGCGGGCGATAACAGCACCCTCTACCGGCTCCGCACCAACACCTTCGATTCTCTGGCAGCGGCCCAGCCCACCCTTGCCAAAATCCGCGGCATGGGCATCACCCCGCTGCTGCTGGGCAGCGGAATCATCGGCTCCGGGGTCAATGTACCGCTGTCGCAATCTCCAGCGCCTTAATCGCGGCAGCCGGGGTTTCCTGGCCACTCAGCACCCGTTCCAGCCCTGGCAGATAGTGGTTGATGGTCTCTACGCCAACCAGCAGATAAGGACGCAGCAGGGTAGTGCTCAACACCGTGAGAGGCGCCTGGAGAATCGTCTTGAAGTTGATTTCTCCATCCTCCATATCGAGCTCAAAGTTACCCAGAGCCAGCCCATAGTTGGCCCGAGTCAGAAACTCCGCCACCGCCAGGCGTTTTTCCATCGTTATCTCCAGATTCTGGGGACGCAAGTAAAACAGGATACGCTCCCGTTCGCCATGCACATGGCAAAAAATATCCAGAACGCCATTGGGTACCTGCACCGCGCAAGTGAGAACCGGATAATCGGGCAGCGTTTTCGCTTCCCATTCCAGTTCGGCAAACAGCTTCTCGGCAACTTCCAAATGATTCATGATCGGTTTCCCTGTTCAACGGTGGCCTCGGCGAGGCGAAAAAAGGCGGCCTGATCCAGCGTCTCGGCACGGCTGCCGGGATCGATCTGCAAACCCCGCAAGTCGTCCGCACTCAAAATGCCGCGCAGATTATTGGCGAGAGTCTTGCGGCGCTGGGCAAAACTGGTGGCCACAATCCGTGCGAAGGGCGCCTGCAGGTGCGGGGGCAGCAACCCCGGACGATGCGGTATCAGACGCATGAAGGCCGAATCCACCTTGGGCACCGGAAAGAAATTCCCCGGGGCCACCGTGAACAGGGATTCCACCGCGCAGTACGCCTGTATCATCACCGAAAGCCGTCCGTACGCCTTGCTTCCCGGCATCGCCACCACCCGGTCCACCACCTCTTTTTGCAGCATGAAGTGCATATCCCGCACCTGTTCTGCGTGTTCCAGAATATGGAAAATCAGCGGTGTCGCCACGTTGTAGGGGAGGTTGCCGACTATCCGCAGGGCATTCCCGGCGCCGGCCAGCGCCGCGAAGTCGACCTCCAGTGCATCGGCCTGCAAGACCCGCAACTGCTCCGGTGGCGCGAGTGCGCGTAAACCGGCAATCATATCCCGATCCAGTTCCACCACCGTGAACTGCGGCAAGAGGCGCAGCAGGGACTTGGTCAGCGCCCCCGGCCCCGGCCCGATCTCCACCAGATGATCGCCGGACGCCGGGCGGATAGCCGCCACAATGCGCTCGACAATCTGCGGCTGAACCAAAAAATTCTGCCCGAAACGCTTTTTGGCGCGCGGCAGCCCCCCCTCTTGCATCATCAGCGCATCTTCATGCTATATTCGGTCGACGCCTCCAGTAGGCGATGCGAAACGGAAAGTCTATGCACCTCGTGCTGCGCCTTGACGTCGGTGGTCGTCCCATGGCCTGGGAAACCTGGGAAGAAGCCGCGGCCCATTATGTCCGGGGTAACGTTGCCTGGACACTGGGGAGTCCTTTCTTTACCGCCCACGGCGGCATCTGCCGCCGCAGTGGTGTCCTCTCGCAACTCGACATTCATCCGGTCATCGCCGTCCGCGGTCGCCATCAGGGCAAGATTCGGCCTCCGGCCCTGTCCAATCAGACCTTGTTCCATCGCGATCATCATCTCTGCATGTACTGTGGCAAACATTTCCCTCTCCGCGAACTCACCCGTGACCACATCATTCCCATCTCCCGCAAGGGCAGGGATATCTGGACCAACGTGGTGACTGCCTGCCGCAGTTGCAACAGCCGCAAGGACAATCGCACCCCCGAGGAGGCCCATATGCCGCTGCTCGCGGTGCCTTTTACTCCGACCTGGGCCGAATATCTGCTGCTCAGTAACCGGCGCATTCTCGCCGATCAGATGGAGTTCCTGATCGCCCAGGTGCCGGAAGGACGCCATCGCGTTTTTTGAGCCTGCAGATCGGCGCGCCGCAGACATCAGCAACCGGCGGCGCGCCGGTTGCGAACGATTTCCGCAGCATTGTCCAGGGCCCGGAGCAGGCTGCCGCCTTCTGCCCGGCCTGTGCCCGCGATGTCCAGCGCCGTGCCGTGGTCCACACTGGTGCGCACGATGGGCAAGCCCAGAGTAATATTCACCGCCTCACCGAAGGCATGGTACTTCAGTACCGGCAGGCCCTGATCATGATACATGGCCAGTACCGCATCGGCATCTTCGAGCAGGCGCGGGGTAAACAGCGTATCGGCCGGCCACGGACCGCTGATCCGCAGACTTTCTCCCTGCAGGGCCGCTATTACCGGCGCAATGACATCCTGCTCCTCGTGCCCCAGATGCCCGCCCTCCCCGGCATGGGGATTCAGGCCGGCGACCAGAATACGGGGTTCCGAGAGCGCGAAGTCTTCGCGCAACGCCCGGTGCAGAATGCGCAGCGTGCCCTCCAGCCCCTCCTGGGTAACGGCCGCCGCCACTTGCGCCAACGGCAGATGCGTCGTTGCCAGTGCCACCCGCAAGCCGCGACCGGCGAGCAGCATGACCACCTTCGGGCTGCCACACGCTGCCGCGAGATATTCCGTATGTCCGGTAAAGGGAATCCCCGCGTCGTTGATGATGCCCTTGTGCACCGGGGCCGTCACCAGCGCATCCGCGGCACCTGCCCGTAGCAGATGCATCGCCTTATCCAGAGTAGCCAGTACCGCCGGCGCATTGGCCATATCCAGACGACCGGGCCGACAAGGCTGAGCCAGGGGCACATCCAGCACATGCAACACGCCCCTTTCCAGCGCCGGCCAGGGATTGCCTTCCAGCCAGGGCTCCAGTCGCAGCGACAAGCCCAAAGTCAGGGCGCGGCTGCGCAGACAGTGCAGATCCCCGATGAGCAGCACCCCCGAGGGCAGGGCATGGAAGGCCAGTTGCAAACAGATATCCGGACCAATACCCGCGGGTTCCCCCACGGTCAGCAGCAAACGTGGCTCCGTGATCATTCCTCAACCTCCCCGGGCAGCACTTCCACCACCCCTTCCGGCCCTTCGATCCGCTGCGGAATACGCAAGACCCGCACCCGCAGGAGACGGTCACGAATATCCATGGTCAACACATCATCCACCTGCACCAACGCCCCCGCTTTGGCGACCCGCCCGTTGATCTGCACACAACCGGCATCGCAGATTTCCTTGGCCAGACTGCGCCGCTTGATCAGACGTGACATCTTGAGGAAAAGATCGATGCGCAAATGGCCTGCCAAGCTTAACGCCCTTGTCCAAGAATATCCGTAAATGCGTCTTCCAGGCGCGGTTCCTGCAGGTGCAGATCCACGATCTGGGCGGGCAGTGCCTGCAACCGTATCAGGACGTCCCCCAACGGGTTGCTGTGGGCGTCGATTCTGAGTACCCGGGTATTTTCTGCGGCACCCGTCAGCAGGTCTGCCAACTCGGGAGGAAGTGTGCCCGGATCGCGATCGAAAGTCACCGTCAGTACCCGCCAGCCGGTGCTACGCAGCAATTCATCCTTGCTATCCAGGGCAACGAGTCGCCCCTGCTGGAGAATGGCGATTCGCTGACAAAGCTCTTCGGCCTCTTCCAGATAATGGGTAGTGAGGATGACCGTGTGACCCTCCTCATTATACCGCCGCATGAAACGCCAGAGACCCTGCCGGAGCTCCACATCCACCCCGGCGGTCGGCTCATCCAGCACCACCACCGGGGGCTTGTGTACCAAAGCCTGGGCGATGAGCACCCGCCGCTTCATACCGCCGGACAAGGCGCGCAAATTGGTATCGGCCTTGTCCGTCAGATCCAGCTCCGCCATCAGTTCATCCAGCCAGTCCTCATTATGACGCAGCCCGAAATAACCCGATTGCATACGCAGGAATTCCCGCACGGTAAAAAACGGGTCATAGGCCAGTTCCTGCGGTACGACGCCCAACAACCGACGACTTCGGCGAAAATCCTGCTCCACGTCAAAGCCGAATATCTCCGCCACGCCGCTGGAACGGCGCACAGTCCCGGCCAGGATGTTGATCAGCGAAGACTTGCCCGCGCCATTGGGACCCAGCAGCCCAAAAAATTCTCCGGCATGCACATCCAGGTCCACACCCGCCAGGGCCAGATGCCCGCTCCCGTAGAGCTTGCGCAACCCGGCGATGTGAATGGCCAGGGAATCAATCATGGCAAAGGGGCAGAATATCCTGCAGACTGTACAAGCTTGCCAGTTCCCGCAGCTTGGGAGATGCCCCATGAATACGCAGCGGAACGCCACGCCCGGCGGCCTGCTGAGTCCACTCCAACAGCACGGCGAGGGTGGCGCTGTCTGCCGCATCCAGCTCCGCGACGGAAATCTCCGTACAATCCCGACCGTCCTTCGCCCACGAAAAGAACTGAAGGGCCTTATCCAACTGTGCCACCCGCCAGTCCCCCCGGAGGAACAGCCAGCCAGCACCGTCGACCGTCCGCCGCTCCCAGGAGTTCGCTGCGCTCAAGCGGCGGCCGCCCTTTTGTCTGGCGCGCCGCCTACGTCATCCTTGGCTTTCATGTCCTGCAACAAGGCGGGGATCCCGCGGCTCGCGGCGATCTGGCCAAAGCTTTGCCGGTAGTTCAGCACCATGCTGACCCCGTCGATGTAGGTGTTGTAGATCCGCCAGGTGTTGTTGGTATAGAGCAGGGCGTAGATCACCGGAACATCCGGTCCACCGCCGTTCTGACGGATCACCATATTCACCTGAGCCACCGGCGGATTCTGGGAGATCTGCTGGCTGCCGGTGATTCTTACGGTCTGTCCATGATAATGGTTGAGCGAATTGCTGTAGGTGCGCACCAGGAGATCCTTGAACAGCGCTACAAACTCCTGCTGCTGCGCCGGGCTCATCTGCCGCCAGTATTGCGCCATCACATATTGCGACATGGTGGTAAAATCCATGTGCGGCAGGACGATATCGGCCACTTCCTTCTTCACGGACGGCGTGATGGGCTTGCCTTCGTTCGAGCGTAACACCTTCAGGACACTGTTGGTAAGCTGCTGAACGACCGTTACCGCCCCCTGGGTATCTTCGGCAGCAGCGGGAAGGGTCCAGGTCAACAGCACAACAAGCAGAGCAACAAACGAAATTTGACGCATACAGAATCCTCCCTATTTACTTGCCCGAGGCCTTACTGAAGACCATCTGGCCGATAAGCTGATCGATATTGACAGCGCTTTGCGTCATGGTAATGGTACCACCCGGCTGTAGATCCTGAGGCATGCCGCCCGGCTGAATAGAGACATACTGTTCGCCCAGAAGCCCCTCGGTGTAGATGGACGCCCCCGTATCCGTCGGCAACTTCACCTGCGGTTCGATCCGCATCGTCACCTTCGCCATGAAGGTCTTGGGGTTCATGCCGATGTGGGTCACCTCGCCAATGGTAACGCCGCCCAGTTTCACCGGGCTGCGCGGTTTCAGGCTGCCGACATTGGAGAAATCCGCATGCAGCACATAACCGTCGTTGTAGGCGAAGCCAGAGAGGTTGCCCACGCGCAGCGCCAATACTACCAGAGCAGCGATACCGAGGAGCACGAAGATGCCCACCCACCAGTCTATCGCCCGTTTTTCCATGCGTCCTCTACCCCTCAGGTGAATAAAAAAGCCGTGAGAATGAAATCCAGCCCAAGCACCGCCAGTGACGCCGTCACCACGCTGATGGTTGTGGCATTACCCACGCCCTCCGCGGTGGGCTGAGCGGCGTAACCCTGCCAGGCGGCAATCCAGGTCACCACCAGTCCGAAGCAGAGGGCCTTGAACAGTCCGGTCAGGATATCTCCGGAAAACGCTACGTTGGACTGCATCTGCGCCCAGAAAGTGCCACCGTCCACACCCAGCACCGGCACCGAAATGAGGTATCCGCCAAAAATGCCGACCAGGTCAAAAATAACGCAGAGGATCGGCACGACGAGGATCCCGGCCCAAAGCCGGGGTGCCACGACCCAGGCGAGCGGATTGACCGCCATCATTTCCATGGCACTCAGTTGCTCGGTCGCCTTCATGGAACTGATTTCGGCGGTCAGCGCCGAGCCCGCCCGCCCCGCGAAGAGCAACGCCGTGAGTACGGGCCCCAGTTCGCGCAGGAGCGACAGGGCGACCAGGGTGCCCAGCGCGGAGGTCGCACCGAAACGCACCAGCGCATAATACCCCTGAAAACCCAGCACCATACCTGTGAAAAATGCGGCGACCATCATCAGCAGCAGCGACCGCACCCCAAAGCCGTATACCTGTTTGAGCAGTTGCTGAATGCTAAAATGACGGTTCGCTACCGCAAACAGGCTCAGCAGCAAAAAGCGTGACGCGGTGCCCAGATTGGGTACCGTGCGCAGGGTCCGCCGCCCCAGATTGGGTATGAATTCCATAAAAGCCATGTTTAAATCGCCTCGCCCGCTGCCCATACCCCGGTCAGGGCAGTAGCATAGTCATCTTTCGCCGGGTAGTGGAAGGGAACCGGCCCATCGGGCTTACCCCCGAGAAACTGCCGTGCCAGTTCCGAATCACTGGTCCGCAGGGCATCTGGCGTACCTTCGGCAATGATTTTGCCGCCCGCGAGGATGTAACCGTAATCCGCGATGGAAAAAGTCTCCTGCACATCGTGGCTGACGAGGATGCTCGTCGCGCCAAGGGCGTCATTGAGGCGGCGGATCAGGGTCGCAATAATCCCCACACTGATGGGGTCCAGGCCGGTAAACGGCTCATCGTAAAAAATCAGCATCGGGTCCATCACCATGGCACGAGCCAGCGCCACCCGCCGACCCATGCCACCGGAGAGCTCGGCGGGCATCAATCCGGCCGCTCCGCGCAACCCCACCGCCTCCAGTTTCATCAGCACCAGCTTGCGCAGAACGCTCTCGTCCAGCCGGAAGTGGCGGCGCAGGGGAAAGGCGACATTCTCAAAGGCGCTGAAATCCGTAAACAGGGCGCTGTGCTGAAAAAGCATGCCCATACGTCGACGCAGACGGTACAGGTCCTCAAAGTTCAGAGCCTGCAGATCCTGACCCGCCACTCGTATTCGCCCGGCCTGTGGCGCGAGGGTACCGGCCATCAGGTTGAGCAGGGTCGTCTTGCCACCGCCGCTCGCCCCCATGATAGATACGATGGCCCCCTGGGTGATACGCAGACCCACGCCGTCCAGGACCGTGTGCGGGCCCCGGGCAAAGTGCACGTTTTCCAGTTCGACAAGAGCCTCAGCGGCCATGGGCACTCTCTGTGTTCGCAGTCATGAGGCGCAGTATAAACCGAACGGTCAGGATGGGGCCAGATTGCGATTGAAATAGCGGGAAACCCTAGAAAATCCGCACGTCGCCGTGCGCAGAAAACCCTTGCATCCCCGGCATATAAGCGTATAGTTCGCGTTCTGTTTCCACGGCACCGAAAGCAGTTACTAAGGGGGTCAGTCCTTAAGAGACTTGGAGCAATGCATCGTTCCAGCAAGGTAGGGCATAAAACCAAGTACTGTCTGGGGGTGCACGGGAGCTACTTCTTAACCTTTTTTAACTTTGGTAAGGGGGGCACCTATGCGCTCATTGGGACATCAAATCGTTGCAGATTTTTATCACTGTGACGGCAGTACCTTGTCTGATGTTGATTTTGTTACGGATGCCATGCTCGAGGCCGCCCGGCGTGCCAACTGCACCATCGTGACGCAAACTTTTCACCACTTCTCACCCTACGGGGTAAGCGGCGCCGTTATCGTCGCCGAGTCGCATCTGGCCATTCATACCTGGCCGGAATATGGTTACGCAGCGGTGGATGTTTTCACCTGCGGCGATATCATCCAGCCCGAGGATGCCTTGAATTATCTCAAGGAAGCCTTTGGCGCCGGGCAAGTCTCCACCATGGAGATGAAGCGCGGGCAAGTGGATATGATGGGCGTTCCTGCCCATGAGTTGCGCGTCAAGCCGGCTCTCTGCGCTTGAGATGACTCACAGCGGTAACGGGTGGACCGGAATCAGCGGTCCACCCTTTTCTTTTGCCCGTATCTTCCGCAGAATTCCTGCGGACACCCCACCATCCCCGTTGAGAGAGGCGGTTATGAGCACAGAACTGTGGTATACCGAGCGCTATGAAGAGCACGGCGCGGCATTGAGCCTGAAAATCCGCGAAGTGCTGCATCGTGAGCAAAGCCCTTATCAAAATATAGAAATCTTCGAGACCGAACAGTTCGGCACCCTCATGACCCTGGACGGTCTGGTCATGGTCACTGACCGCGACAATTTCCTCTATCACGAAATGATGAGCCATCCGGCCCTCTTTACCCACCCGGCACCGAAACGGGTGCTGATCATCGGCGGCGGTGACTGCGGCACCCTGCGCGAGGTGCTGCGCCATCGGGAAGTGGAAGAAGCCGTGCAGGTGGAACTGGATGAGCGGGTTACCCGCGTCGCCGAGCGTTTTTTCCCGGAACTCTGCGAGAACAACCAGGATCCCCGAGCCCGTTTCCATTTTACCGATGGAATTACCTGGATCAAAGAGGCGGAAGCGGGACGCTACGATGTGATCATCATTGACTCCACCGACCCGGTCGGACCGGCGGCTGGACTGTTCGCCACGGACTTTTACGCAGCCTGTCACCATGCGCTGGCCGATCAGGGCGTGCTGGTCGCCCAGTCCGAGTCGCCGCTCCTGCACGCCGATCTCATCCGCCAATGCCAAAGTCGCATGACGGAAGCGGGCTTCGACGCAGTGAACAGCCTGTATTTCCCGCAGTTCTGTTATCCCTCCGGCTGGTGGAGCGCAACATTGGGACGCAAAGGTCTCGCCATGGATGCCTTCCGTATCGATGCCGCCAGGGCCTTTACTGGCACCCGTTACTACCACGCTGCCATGCAGCAGGCCGCCCAGGTCGCTCCGGCCTTTCTGCTGCCCTGAACAGCCACCAGCACCGGAAACAACGCCGAATCAGCCAGGACGTGGCCCGAAGACCGGGCGCTGAGGGCAGTAATTCCATAAGTGCAGGGCGGGAACTTCGTGCTCCCAACCCAGACGGGAAATACTGCCCGGGTCCAGGTGCAGGTGGTCAGCGAAACGGAGATCCAATCCTAGCCAGTGGACGGCCAGCGCCCGCAGAATGTGGCCATGGGCAAAGCACAGCACGTGTCGGTGGCCTTTTTCATCCCACTCCTTCAGCAGTTCCTCACAACGGCTACTGACGGCTTCCGGGCTTTCGCCACCCGGTCCGCCACAACGGAAAACGCTCCATTCCGGATTTTCCCGGCGAATTTCCGCCGTCGTCATTCCCTCATAGCGGCCGTAGCGCCACTCACAGAGTCCCCGATGCAGTTCAGGAACCGCAAAACCCGCGAGAATGGCCGTGTGATGGGCGCGCAGCATAGGACTGGAGTAGATCCCATCAAAATGCCCCTGTTCCACAAAGTGGTTCCAGAGCGCCTGCGCGTCTTTTCGTCCCTCCGCCGTCAAAGCCACGTCGGTCACCGAAGTGTGTTTGCCGCTATCCGCCCACTCGGTCGCGCCATGCCGCACCAGCGTGATGGATTCTATACTCATGAAGAGACTCCAGAAGGTGGCCTGCAATACCTAAACTATAGAACCAGAACCTGCGGATCGTGGCGGGATGGGGACGATGAAGAAGCCTGGCCCTGGGAAAAATGGCGGCGGCGCCACAAAATCATGGCGCCGCCGCTACTACGGTGCTACCTGGCAAAACGGACGAGTCAGGAAACAGCCTTGTGCTCCTGCATGAAATTGTAGAGCAATCCGGCGATCAGCCCGCCCACCGGCGTCGCAACGAGATACACCCATATGTGCGGGAAGTAGACACCAGCGACGGCCGGACCCAATGTCCGCGCGGGATTCAGGCTTGCTCCCGTCAGCGGCCCCATAAATGTCACCGCCATGACCAAGGTAAAACCGATAGCGAGAGGAGCAGCGTTACCGGTACGACCGCTCATGGCCGTATACAACGCGGTAGTGGTCAGGAAAAATGTTCCCAAGGCTTCCAGTATAAAACCGCCAGAGACCGATACAAGGCTGGTATTGATGGTAGTGGCCCCAAGATGTCCTGTCGATCCACCAAGAACCACCAGAAGCACATAACCGGCCGCGATGCCGCCCCCAACCTGGGCGACCATATACAGGCCGGCATCCTTCCAGCCTATCTTTCCTGCAATGGCCCCGCCAAGGGTGACCGCGGGGTTGACCACGCCACCACTGATATCACCAAACACATACGCAGCGATCATAATGGCCAGTCCGTTGGCCAGGGCCACATCGATTAGAGGATAACCCATTGCCGCGGCACCGCCACCAAAAAATATGAGCCCGAAGGTACCGATGAACTCTGCCGCCATTTTCCGACTTATTGAGCACATTAAGGATTCTCCATTAAAAACATGCGAAAGGTGACGCGGCATCTCGCTTTGACGCCGTGCCGCACGAAGATCCATAAGCAAATAATGACAGGCTTACGGATCTGGGGCGATGATACCTATAAACTGGATATATTGATATAACCTGTCCGTAGATGGATGAAGTCCATGACGATGCACGAAAGTCGTAATCCTCTGATTCGGCGGGCGCACCTGGCTCTTGACGCGACCGATCCAGTTGGGCGCGTTACCGGTCAGATACCCGTCTGGCCGAGCAGATGGCCGATCAGCGTGGTGGCGACCATCGAGAGAACACCCCAGAAGACCACGCGGGTGGCGCCCTTCACCATGGGGGCGCCACCCGCCCGGGCTGCGACCGCACCAAGGAACACCAGCAGGAGGATGCTGGCCGTATACAGGGCCGGTAGTACCCTGCCGTGGGGGACGAAGGCGGCGATCAGCACCGGGAACAGGGCTCCACATGCAAAGGCAGTGGCGGAAGCCAGTGCCGCTTCGGCGGGCCGCGCCGCCGCCATTTTCGTCATGCCCAGTTCATCATGGGCATGTGCAGCAAGGGCATCATGCTCCATAAGCTGGGTGGCGACCTGCTGGGCCAGCGCCTCGCTAAGGCCACGCGCCACATAGATGCCCCTGAGTTCGAGCAGTTCTTTTCCAGGGTTTTTTTCCAGTTCGCGTCTTTCCGTTTCGAGATCTGCGGCCTGGGTATCGGCCTGTGAGCTCACGGATACATACTCGCCAGCCGCCATGGCAAAAGCGCCGGCGACCAGCGCCGCAACACCGGCGAGCAGAATTTGTTCATGGCTTGCCTGTCCGGCAGCGATACCGGCAAGGAGGCTTGCTGTCGAGAGCAGACCATCGTTGGCGCCCAGCACACCGGCCCGGAGCCAGCCGATCTTCTCATGGTGATGGTGTTCGTCGTGATACATGCGATGTCTACTCCCGGCCGAGAAAGGGTGGCCAGAGTGTAACCACGGCGCAAAGCACTGGTCCAGACATTCCTGCCTCACCCGGTTGTCCACCCAGAGGAGCGAATTTCTGCTATCCTGCTCGACAGCCGCCCGTCTACAAAGCGGGAACACGCGGTCCGAATACCATAATGCAGCGGAGAACAGTTATGATATCGCAGACGGACAAATGGTTCCTTGCCCTGGGCGCCGCCAACGCGGGGACTGCGGTAGTGCTGGGGGCCTTCGGCGCCCACGCCCTGAAAGACCGCTTATCACCCAAAATGATGAGCATTTACCATACCGGTAGCCAGTATCACCTCTACCATGCCCTGGGACTGATGCTGGTGGGAGTGGTGGCGCTGCAACTGCCGGAATCCGGCCTTACGCAATGGTCAGGCTGGCTTATGCTGACCGGGACGGCGTTATTTTCGGGCAGTCTTTACCTTCTGGCGATCACCGGCAAGGGTTGGCTTGGCGCCGTCACGCCCGTCGGTGGGCTGTCGCTCATTTCTGCATGGATATTGTTGGCTGCGGGCGTGTTACAGATATAATTTCCGGTCAGCTTTGGTCAGGAGAGCAGTATGACAAAGTCGGTAATAAACCTCGCCCCGCAGGACGCCTTCCACTTCCTGCAGAAAAACCCGCAGGCGGTGCTTATTGACGTCAGAAGTGAAATGGAGTTTCTGTTCGTCGGGCACCCGAAAGAAGCGTTAACCATCCCCTGGCGAGACGATCCTGACTGGGAAATCAACCCGGACTTTCTGTGTCGGGTACGACGCGCCACATCTCTCAACCGACCCGTCTTACTGATCTGCCGTAGCGGCCATCGCTCGCTGGAGGCTGGACAGTACTTACAGGCCAATGGTTTCAGCGCCGTTTACAATGTGGCGCATGGCTTTGAAGGGGATCTGAACGATCAGCATCGCCGCAGCAGCCTGAATGGCTGGCGCTTTGATGGACTACCCTGGGAGCAAATATAACACCGCGACAAAGAGCCTTTTGTTGATTTCCACCGCACGGCGCATGAATAATGGGACCCATAAAAAACCAAATCGTGAAAAGATGACAGCGCAGTAAAAGGATGCACTAAAAATATGAACGAATCTGCCGGTTCTTTGACCAACTCTCCGGATCTACCCAGTCAACCTGTGCTGGCGCAACCATTCGCGCAAGAAGATTTTCGGTCTATAACATTACGCTTCGATCTTTCGGCGACTCAAAGTACCATGCATAAATCTGCGCCAGATAAGCTGGTCCTGGGTTATACCCGCACCATGATGGGTTTTCTGATTCTACAGCCAAAACCCAAACGGATTGCCATGATCGGCCTGGGTGGAGGTTCACTGGCAAAATATTGTCTGCGCCACATTCCGGATGCCCACTTCACTGCCGTGGAGATTAATTCCAAGGTCATTGAGTTGCGCGACCGCTTCGGCATCCCACCAGATGGTGCCAATTTCCAGGTGTTGAGTGGGGATGGCGCAGTATATGTCAGCAACCACACCAAGCCGGTCGATGTGCTACTGGTCGATGGTTTCAACCATGATGGCCAACCCAGGCAACTATGCAGCGCAAGGTTCTACAACGACTGTTATGCCAAGCTGCGAAAGAATGGGGTACTGGTGATCAACATGCTCAGCAGTGACTGGCAATGCGATGCCTATGTCGCCCGCATCCAGACAAGCTTCGACAATCAGGTCATTGTTATAGACGCAGAAGAGTCTGGCAACAAAATCGTATTTGCATACAAAGGTACGGACTTCCCCCGATTGGCGAGCGAAATAAGTGATCGCGTTCGCGCACTGAAGCCCTCACACAGTATCTCTTTGCACGCCACCGCGCAGAAATTATCCCAACAATTCAAGCAACTTTATTCAGGCCGCGCGTAACGTCCAGGCGGACTGTACCGAGGCCCTGGATGCAGATGCCCGCCTTGGCGCATCGCCGATCAGATATTGCATCAGGCACCAGGACCACGGCGCTGACAGATCACAGATTTCGGGGTAGGATCACCTCATTCACCCGGCAGGTTCCAAAGCTCATGAACAAGCAGCAAGGAAATACACCCGTCCATATTTGGCGCGTCGATTTCGAGGGAATGGAGATGCGCACCACCTCATCGGACGGCATCCATGTGTGGATAGCACGGGATGACGTGATGGAGGCTTTGCAGATTCCGGATCCCGGATACGCTCTGAGCTTTGTAACCCCGGAGGATCAGGCCGCCCTTTCATCGGGAACCGATGTCCCGGACGAGGAAGACGAGCCGGACGGTCTGCCGATGATCAACGAAATCGCCGTCTATGAGATTATGGCACGCTTCCCGACTCCGCCCACCGGGCGATTCAAACCCTGGCTGTTGCGCCTGCGGCATTTATTCTTCGAGCTGATGACACGAGACGATGAAGCCACCTTCCTTCTGCAATAGAGCAGAACACTCCAAGCCTAAAGCATGATGGTGGGCACCGAAACGAGGATCTCTGGGCATCAGAATGAACCGCCCCGCCATCCGTAGCGGCGATACACAGGGTGTCGGCTCCCTGCTTGTTGGCGCGCATTTAAAACTGACCGTCCGGGCCTGAGCAAGGCTGATCGGCGCTCCGACCTTGGCGGTGGAGAACGCGTGATGGCTGGTTCGCGACCATAATGAAAAACCGGTTACCCAAATACTTCCCATATGGCCAACACCGGAGGCAATCATGACAGTTCTGGAACAGGTTCAAGAGATTCTGGTTTGGTGTACGGTTATCAACTATGTCGTGCTGATTGTCTGGTTCGCGGCATTTACCGGCGCGCATGATTGGCTATATCAACTGCATCATCGTTGGTTTCAGCTTTCCCCGGAGCACTTCGATGCCATACATTACGCCGGGATGGCTGTCTACAAGATTGGAATCCTGATATTCAATCTGGTGCCAATGGTGGCCTGCTTGCTGATTTCCTGATCCAGGAACGCGCACAATGACAAGGGCTCTGGTCGTGTCTTGTTACGATATTACGTTGAGCGTGATCATTGTCAGTATGGACATTGCCTTATACCTCACCCCCCAACCGATCCAAACTGGCCATTCTTTCTGAACTATCCCAAGGACTGGCAAATCTAGACAGGCCGCGCAGGTGCCACCGGCGCCGTTTGCGGATCTGCACCCGCCAATACTTGCCACGACGATTGATGCTCGCCATTCACCCGTCTTGTTCTGACGGATTCCAAACAAGGTGATATGGGGCTGTGCCAAACTCAAGCGCATACACATCCGACGGCTACAGGGGTTTTGCTACGACACGAGGATTTTTTGTCCACCGATCCAGCAGGGTTTTACTGTGCCGCCCGCCTGTGCCAATGGTTTTTCTGATGGGTATTTATTGTATACGCCATTGATTTATATGGTGCCCAGGGACGGAATCGAACCGCCGACACGAGGATTTTCAGTCCTCTGCTCTACCGACTGAGCTACCTGGGCCAAGAGCGCGTATTTAAACGGGGTCCCGCCCGGAAGTCAAGGCCAGGGCCCGCCCATAAAGGAAACGATGCGCCATGCTGCTCTGACTGGCCGCGATACGCACGGCCTGCGCCAGCGGCAACTCGGCCAGCAGCGGGCCGAGTAAACGATCGGCGTCGGCTTCCTCCAGAGTCTGTTCCGGTGCGCCGCCTACCACCAGTGTCATTTCGCCGCGCACTTTGTCAGGATGTGCCCGGAGTAGCGCCGCCAGCCCCCCCAGGGAGTCCCGCAAACATTCCTCATATATTTTGGTCAGCTCCCGACATAGAGCCGCCCCACGATCCGCGCCCCATAATTCCGCCATATCCGCCAGTGTCTCGCTGATCCGATGTGGCGCCTCATAAAAAATCATGCTGCGCGGCTCCCGCTGCAAGGCCAGTATCCGGGCCCTTCGCGCCCCCCCTTTGGCAGGCAGAAAACCCTCGAAGCTAAAGCGGTCGCTGGGCAGACCGGACAGGGCCAACGCGGCCAGGGCGGCGTTAGGCCCGGGTATGATGGTCACCGGCAACTGTTGCTCACGGAGCAGAGCCAGCAGTGGAAAGCCGGGATCGGAGATCAACGGCATTCCTGCATCTGACAACAACGCAATATGCTCCCCGGCGGCAACACGCCGGGCAATCTGCGGGGCAAGGGCACGTTCATTATGCTCGTGCAGAGCCAGCGTTTTGGGCTGCACACCCAGATGCTGAAAGAGCCGCTGGGCGTGACGGCGGTCTTCCACCAGAATCAGGGCGGCAGCCCCAATCGCACGTTGCGCGCGCGGCGAGAGATCGTCGAGGTTACCGATAGGAGTGGCGATAATGGTCAGTTGCCCGACGGCCCCTTCCACTGCCTCGGCATGATCATTCATAAGCGCATTCCCGGCCGAGGCCGCGCATCGGTCATTGAACACCTTCGCCTTTCTCCATACACTCTGCTCATGACAACTCCCGCAACCTTGAAGGCCTCTTTCCGCCTGCTGATGACTCTGGCCCTGGCCACGGGCCTGAGCGCTTGCGCGAGTATGCCACATAAGGCGCCACCTTCGTCGAATCCGCCGCCTGTCGAAACGACCACGGCCGTTTCTCAGACACCGCTGGCAGAGCGCGCCGACCAGCTCATGATCACAGGGCACTACCAGGAAGCGGCCAAGGACTATATTCACGCCGCCGCCGCTGTGCGGGGGCGAGCCCAGCTCGACTACCTGATGAAAGCGGCACAGGCTTCCCTGAAGGGGCAAAAGCCGCAGGTTGCGATATTACTGGCCAATGAAGTACTGCGCTTGCAGCACGACAACGCCAGCCTGCGTGGCGCAGCGCTCTGGGTCCGCGCCCAGGGACTCATGGATCAGGGGCAGACCCCCAGCGCCAAGGGCAACCTCGAAGAAATCCTGACCATCACCGGCACACCCCAGGAAGTGCGTGCCCGGGCCATGGGCACTCTAGCCACGCTCTATACGCAGGAAGGCCATGAACTCACCGCACTGAATTTTCTGATCGAACGGGATGGCCTGCTGAGCGGCGATGCGATCGCGGAGAATCACCGCCGCATTCATGCCCTCCTCGACCAGCAGTCGGTAGCAAAACTTCAGAACTGGCAGGGACGTAGCGGTAATCCCCTCGTACAGGAGTGGATCGCCCTCGCCCTGATCACTCGCCAGAATCCCGATCCCCAACAGCGGCAGACGGCGATCCGTGCCTGGCTGGCGGCACATCCGGGGCACCCCCCCATAAACTTCTCGGACGACGACACGACGGTCGCCGGCGCTTCCGCCCTCAACCGCGCGCCCGGCGGCATATGCGCTTTGTTACCTTCCGGCGGGTCCTATGGGCCGCTCTCCCAGGCCATTGCCGCCGGGATGGAAACAGCAGCGCAATTACGGTCTGGACCCGCAGTGCGCGTTCTGCGGAGTACCGGCAACCCCAGTTACACCGCCGTGCTCTTTGAGCGTGGGATCAGGGAAGGCTGCAAAATCTTTGTCGGCCCCTGGCTGCCGCAGGATATCAACGCGGTAGCCGCCGTCAGAAAGCCCAGTGATCCGCCGGTCATAGCCCTCGGCACGGCATCTGATGTGCGGCAGCCCGGACTCTATACCCTAAGCCTGAGTCGGGACGTCGCGGCCCGGCAGATCGCCACCCAGAGCTACGCAGCGGGTTATCGTCATGCCTACGTGCTATATCCCCAGGACTCCAGCGGAGCCGCCATTCAGGCGGACTTTATCACCGCCTGGAAGCATCTCGGCGGCGACGTCAGTGGCGTCACCACCTACCTGCCCGGTCGTTCACTCACCAGCAAGGTGCAACAACTGTTGAGCGTGTCACCCGGGCGACACAGTTTTATCTTTTTGGTTACCGATGCGAAAAACGCCAACTCTGCGGTCACAGCCATCCGGCTGATCAATCCCACTGTGCCTGTCTTCAGTCCGGCGTTGCTGCACGGCGCAGTCTTGCCCAGCGACGCGCAGGGGCTCTCCGGCATTGAATCGGTCGATATGCCCTGGATCATCAACCCTGGGCAAAGCTGGCCGCAAGCATCACTACTGTTGCGTACCAATCTCCCCAACGCCAGTGACGCCCAGTGGCGCATGGCGGCCTTCGGGCTGGATGCCTATCGAATGGCGGAGCGCGTTCTGGACCAGGATATGACTGGCAGCCTGAACGGCGCTACAGGCGTCCTCCGCTTTGCTGCCGACGGCCGCATCGTGCGGGACATGGAATGGATGGAAGTGGAGAACGGACAGGTCGTCCCTTTATCGGGAGTGCCTGGGCCGGGCGCCTGAATCATGCCGTCGCCACGACAGATCTCAGGTCAGCAGGGTGAGGACAGTGCGATCGCTCTGCTCGCCGGGCACGGGCTACACCCCCTGACGCGCAACTATCGTTGCCGGATGGGAGAAATTGACATCATCACCCTCGATGGTGATACCTTGGTCTTCGTGGAGGTACGCCAACGTGCCCATGACCGGCAAGGGGGGGCGGCGGCCAGCATCACCGGCCGCAAGCAAAAACGGTTGATTCGCGCCGCAGAATATTTTCTGCTGCGTAACCCGCAGCATGGGTTACGCCCCTGCCGCTTTGATGTGGTCGCCCTTGACGGTGATGCCCCGGCAGACTGGATTCGTGATGCCTTCAGAGTACCCAGCCCATGACCGGCAATGACTGGATAGGTTCTGCCCTGCACAACAGTATCACCTGTATGGGGCACTCCGCCGCAGCCCTTGCAGCGCCTTTTGCGCAAGCCAGTCGGCGCCTGATCGCCACCCTGCAGGCGGGCGGGCAGGTGCTCAGTTGCGGTAACGGCGGTTCTTCCGGAGATGCCCAGCACCTCGCTTCGGAACTGGTCAACCGCTTTGAGACAACACGCCGCGCCCTGCCCGCCATCGCCCTCAGCACCGACAGCAGTGTGGTCACCGCCATCGCCAATGATGTCTGCTATGAACAGATTTTCGCCCGCCAGATCGAGGCCTTGGGCCGTCCTGGTGACTGCCTGGTCGCATTCAGCACCTCCGGCAACTCCACCAACGTCATCGCCGCGGCCCGGACCGCTCAACAGCGCGGCATGTGGGTGCTGGCGCTTACCGGCAAAGAAGGCGGGCAGCTCGCGCTACTGCTGCGCCCCGTGGACATTGAACTGCGGGTGCCCGAGCAGAACACGGCACGCATTCAGGAAGTCCATCTCGTCCTCATTCATGCCCTCTGCAGTGGTGTGGATGCCAGCTTTGTGGGCGATGCCCCCGCATCCGTATTCCACACCGGCCAGGTGCTCCGCGACTGGGAGGCGTTGGATGAAGCCTGCACCTTCCGTCGCCCCCTGGTCTTTACCAACGGCGTCTTCGATGTATTGCACCGGGGCCATGTGCAGTATCTCGCCGAAGCCCGCGCCGAAGGCGCCTGCCTGGTGGTAGGCGTCAACAGTGATGCCTCGGTGCGCCGCCTCGGCAAAGGCGCGGATCGCCCGGTCAACAGCGAGGAAGACCGTATGGCGGTGCTCGCCGGATTACAGGCGGTGGATTTCGTCACGGTGTTTGACGACGACACCCCGCTGAAGTTGATCCAACATCTCCAACCCGACGTACTGATCAAAGGTGGCGACTGGCCGATAGAGCGCATCGTCGGTGCCGATTGGGTGCAGGCCGGAGGCGGCCGGGTACTCAGCATTCCTTTTCGCCACGAACGGAGCACCACCGCGCTCCTGCAAAAAATCCGAGGGAGCCAGCCATGAGCATCAGCACCATCATTCCCGCCCTGCGCGCCGCTCTCGATGCCGAGCGGGTGCGCGACGATGCGGAAACCCTCGCCATCTATAGCCGCGACGATACTCCGGGGAGTTGCATACCCGTGATGGTGCTCTTCCCGCACAGCCATGAGGAGGTGCAGGCGATTGTCAGCATTGCCCGCCGCCATCGTCTGCCCCTTGTTCCGCGCGGAGCAGGTTCCGGGAATGTCGGCGGGGCACAGCCGGTACCCGGCAGCGCCGTCGTCAGCTTTGAGTGCATGCAAAAAATCTGCGATTACAGCGCGGTGGACCGTACCATCACCGTAGAGGCCGGATGTGTCACTGCCGCGATCAGTGCCTATGTGCAGGCCGACGGACTGTTTTATCCCCCCGATCCCGGCAGCAACCCCTACTGCCGCATCGGTGGCAATCTGGCCATGAATGCCGGCGGGCCGCACGCCGTAAAATATGGCGTCACCCGCGATTACGTACTGGGCCTGCGTGCTGTCACCGGCACCGGCGAAACGCTGTGCTGCGGTGTTCATACCAGCAAAGGTGTGGTCGGCTATGACCTGACCCGTCTGCTGGTAGGCAGCGAGGGCACCCTTGCCCTCATCACCGAGGCCACCCTGCGCCTGCTCCCCCTCCCCTCGGCCCAGGCCACCCTGCGCGCCGTCTATGACAATACGGCCAACGCCTGCGCGGCGGTGCAGCGGGTGATGGCACAACACCATACGCCCAGCGCCCTGGAACTCATGGACCCCTACGCCCTGGCCGCAGTGCGCGCCATGGGCGCCGCCAGGGATCTGCCCGAAGGCAGCAACGCCCTGCTGATGGTCGAGGTGGATGGCGAGGCGATCACCATCCCCGACCAGGTGCAGGCCATCCGCGCCGCTCTGGCGGGCGAGGGAAGCCTGGAAATCCTGGAGGCGACGGACGCGGCGGCCGTCGCCGATCTGTGGGCGGCGCGCAAATCCCTGTCCCCCGCCACCAAGGCCATGGCACCCCTCAAAATCAACGAGGACGTGGTCGTGCCGGTCAGCCGCCTGCGCGAATTGCTGGAGGCCATAGAAGGGATCGCAGCAGAACAGTCCCTGCATATCGTCAGCTTCGGGCACGCCGGAAACGGCAACCTGCACGTCAACTTTCTGGTCCATCCCCAAGATGGCAATGAAATGCGCCGTGCCAGGCACGGCCTGCAAAAGCTCTTTCAGGCCGTACTGACACTGGATGGAACCCTCTCCGGCGAACACGGCATCGGCAGCAGCAAGCGCGCCTATGTCCCCCTGGAACTGAGCCCGGAAAGCCTGAGCATCCAGCGCGCCATCAAGCGGATCTTCGACCCTGATGCCATTCTCAACCCCGGCAAACTGCTCCCCGAGACCTGAGCCATGACCAGCATCCTGCACGCCATCCAGCCGGTACGCCATATCTCTCTCAAAAGCTGGCGCGAAGATTTCGGGATAGAGATAGCAGAGGATACGCCCGCCCATCGCCTGCTCCGCGACGGTGACGCCTGGGTGGTGCTCTTCCGATCCGGTGTCATCTGCTTTTTTGGCGCAGGACCGGCATTGCAGGCCAGAGTCATCGCCACCGTGCAGGCGCAGTTCACCCCCATCGCCAGCCCCAGGGTGGAAGAGCTCGCGATCCTGGTCGGCGAACGTGATGGCGTGGGCCGTGACGGCGTCACCCTCAAGAATCTCGATGAAGAACGCATCCTCCTGGTCGCCCTGCGTCTGGCCCAGAGCCTAGCCCTGGAACTCCACGAAGAGGCCGTCGAAAATCTGCTGGAAACCACCTTGAACCTGCTCTCGGAAGTGGCCCGCACCGGGCGTTTGCCGGGATGGCGTGGCGGACATCTGCGCTTTCTCGCCTCGACTTCCGCCACCCGCACCGAAATCCTTTCCCGTCTGGCGGTGCTGGACAACCCCGATATCGTCTGGGAAACCCCAGGGCTGGAACTGCTCTCCCGCGAACTCTCCGCCGACCTGGAGCTCACCAGCCGGTTCCGCGCCCTGGATGAAAAACTCGACGCCATTCATGAGGGGCTGGAAGTCATGATCGTGGCCAGCCGGCACCACCGGGAGACGATTCTGGAATGGATCATCATCATCCTGATATCGGTCGAAGCGCTGATCATGCTCATGGGCAAGTAATATGGCCGAGCAACGACCAAAGTTGCAGGACGATCCCGATGCACACGATGCCGGTACAGCAGAACCGCCCTGTAACGAACATGAAGCCTTTGTTCCGCACAACACCCGCATTGCCCACAGCTACGATCCCGCCCGCCTGCTGCTGATCGGTCCGGCCTGGGTGGGGGATATGGTCATGGCGCAGGTATTGTTGCAGGTACTGCGCCGTCGCTGGCCACGCCTGCAGGTGGATGTCCTGGCGCCGCCCGCCAGCATTCCGGTGGCGGAACGCATGCTGGAGGTGCGGCGGGCCATGCCCCTGTGCATCGACCACGGTCAACTGGGGTTGCGTCTGCGGCGCCGGACCGCAGCGGAACTGCGCGCACAGAACTATGACTGGTCCATCTGCCTGCCCAACAGCTTCAAATCCGCGCTGGTCCCTTATTGGGCACATATCCCGACCCGCACCGGTTTCAGCGGCGCGGGGCGCCGTTTGCTCCTGAACGACCGCCGTCGCTTGAACAAAAAGAAACTGCTGCGCACCGTGGACCGCTTCGTTGCCCTCGGACTGCCGCTACGCCTTCCACAACCCACGCAACTGCCCGCCCCCCGTTTACAGGTAAACCGGGCGGCCCTTGCCGCGACCCTGCAGCGGCTGGGCATAAGCCCACCACAACAGCCCTTGGTCGCCCTGGCACCCGGTGCCGAATATGGTCCGGCCAAGCGCTGGCCGGTGCACCACTGGAGTACCCTGGCCCAAGCCCTTATCGAACGCGGCTATGCCGTGTGGATTTTCGGCAGCCCCAAGGATGCAGAAATCACTCGGGCCATAGCGGCGGTCGTCCCGGAAGCCCTTGACCTGGGGGGCCGGACCACTCTGTTGGAAGCTCTGGACCTGCTGTCGCTCGCCCCCCTGACGGTCAGCAACGACTCTGGTCTGATGCACGTGGCAGGGGCTGTCGGCAGCCGGGTCATCGCGCTCTATGGCTCCACACCCCTCAGCATGACCCCCCCCCTCTCCGCCGGGGCGCAGGCTCTACGCATCGACCTGCCCTGCAGTCCATGCGGAAAGCGCGAGTGTCCACTCCGACATCACCGCTGTATGGAAGATCTCAGGCCGGAATACGTTCTCCGCCAGATCTTCGGGATATAGGCCGCGAACGAATACAAAAAAGCCCCGACTTGCGGGTCGAGGCGAGGAGAGGAGGAACCAAACGGGAGGAAAACTAAAATGCGTAGGTCAGCATCACCCGGTTATAGATGAAGGAATGCCCCTTGTTGAAACCGGCGCCATTACCAAATTGCGCGCTCGTTCCGGTAGCGAGTTCCACCCGGTCACGAATGGAAAGCCCCTTGAATGCGCCACCCGGAAAATAGGTCAGGTCAAAATAAGGATAACTGCTGCTACCATTATAATAGGTGGTGAAGTGCGCAAAGGCCGCGATGGCCAGGAATTTCTGGCCCATCAAGTCAAGATGTTGTGCAACCTTGATCTTGTAACCATGCCCAGGCCCCAGATTATCCGCAAGACCACGAATCATCGCCGTCGTATATAGTGGATCGGTGGCATAGCCCACGGTATAGGGCGACACTATTCCACCGTTCAAAAATCCGCCAGTCTGTGGCGCAAGTGCGTTATAGGCTACACTGAAGGTTCCGTCACCCATACCGGTTTTGTAGTTCACGCCACCAATGACGCCCCAGGCCGTGGCGTCAACCCCTTGCCGGGATAGCAGGGAAGCACCCCACTCACGCAGGTACTGGGCACCCACAAATGGATCAACCCCGGTCCCGGTTTTCAGTGTATAATCCGCTGTCGCATAAAACATCTTGGCGAATTGATAAAAATCATAGTACCAGGCAGTCGCCTTGGCGCCCATCAGGGAATACGAGGCGCCAAAAGCCAGGGTACCACTGGTGGAGGGAGCGGTGGTCGGCAACTGTGTACCACCACCGTACAGTTCATCCCCCTCGTAATTAGCGGAATAAAACAGGTTGTCATTGTAATAACTATTCGATGTGCGACTCTTCCAGCGGAAAATACGCATGCCATACAGGTGTAAATCGTGATAGGGTGAAATGTCGGCAAACACACCCTGATATGTGGCGGGCAACATGCGCGAATCTGAGCCGTTCATCCAGGGCGTATCCAACTCCTGATCGCCCGCCCGGATCAACAGCGTTTTTGGAATCTCATATTGGAGGTAAGCCTGCCCCAGGGCATCGATGGACTGCGGACCCATCACCGTCGCATCCAGATGTGGGTAGGCCGGCCCGCCACTGGTATCATTCGCTCCGAGTCCGTGCGCGGCAAAGAAACTGACGCCTACACCAAAGCCGCCCAGAAAAGGTGCCGTCTTGATATTCAGCATGCCCCCCAGACTAAAGACGTCCTGATTGTAGGTATTGGGTCCGGTTGCGCCATAATCCCGGCTGAAGTAATAAGAGCGGATCTGGCCATCGATCTTGCTCTGCTTAAAGAAATCGGTCAGCGTTTCGGCTTGGGCTGAGACACTGACGCCACACAGGACGGCGACCGTCGCGATGACAATGCGGTTTTTGATAAACACAACAACCCCCCTTTGGTGTTTTTGAAATGATGCCATCCATGGTAAAGGGCCAACATGACACTATTATGACATTTTCATGAACTTTTTATGACGTTATCTTTCTATAAATACAGTCATCGATCACCTTCGGCGAACGGGGTGCCGCGCGTCGAAATCCCCATCATCCCCAAAAGTCTTTGCATTACCCAATGTTCGTGGGAAACTGCAACCTGATCTGTTGCTCACTGGGATCCTCATGCCACTGGAAATCCGTCACCTGCGCACTATGGAGGCAGTCGCCCAGTTCGGCAGCCTCGCCGCGGCGGCGCAACGCCTGCACCTCACCCAATCCGCGCTCTCCCACCAGTTGCGCGGGCTGGAAGCAGAATATGGTGTCAATCTCCTGGATCGGGAACGTGGCGCGCAGTTACGCATGAGCCCCGCCGGAGAGGCCTTGCTCGCCGTGGCCCGGGAAGTGCTGCCGCGTATCCGGCAGATGCAGGAGGAACTGCGACGGCGGGCAGCAGGCAACAGCGGCCGCCTGCGTATCGCCGTCGAATGCCATACCTGCTTCGACTGGCTGACGCCCGCCATGAACCACTTTCGCGAGAACTGGCCGGACGTGGAAATGGATCTGGTTTCGGGTTTTCAGCAGGATCCCTTACCCCTGCTCCAGAGCCATCAGGCCGACCTCATGGTGTTGACCGCCCCGGACGCCATGGGCTGCGATATTGTCGTGCACCCGCTCTTCGCTTATGAAGTCGTCGCACTGGTCAATCCGCGGCACCCTCTGGCGGAACGCAGCTTTCTGACCCCCGCGGACTTTCTGGAAGAAACCCTGATCACCTACCCGGTAGAGGATCGCCGCCTCGATCTTTTTCGCGAGTTTCTCCAGCCCGCGGGTATCCAGCCCTGGCGGCGGCGCCACGCGGAGCTCACCGTCATCATTCTTCAGCTCGTCGCCTCCGGGCAGGGCATCGCCGCGTTACCAGCCTGGGCGGTGGGAAGTTACGGCGAAAAAAACTATGTCCGCGCCATTCCTCTAGGATCGCAGGGTCTCTGGCAAACGCTGCAAGCGGCCACCACGGCGGAGCAGGCGGAGCAGCCGCACATGCAGGCTTTCCTCGCCGAAATCCGCGCCAGCGTGGCGGCCAACCTGCTTGGGGTAAAGGATATTTCAGGCTTATGATCGCCCTGCAACCGCGTTTCGACGGAGCCGAAAACCGATGACCATAACGCCCACCCAAAGCCTGATTTTCGACCCGGAACTCATCCGCCGTTACGACCAGCCGGGGCCGCGCTACACCTCGTACCCCACAGCCCCCCATTTCCGCGAAGATTTCGATGAAAGATCGCTGCAAGGCGCGCTCGACCGCTCCAATACCAGCGGTCGCCCACTCTCTCTATACTTCCATATCCCCTTTTGCGAGCATCTGTGTTTTTACTGCGCCTGCACCAAGGTGGTCACCCGCCACCACGAATGGGGAACACCCTATGTCGCCCATCTGGACCAGGAAATGGCCCTGACGCGCGCCCACATCGACGGCAACCGTCCCGTGGACCAACTGCATTTCGGCGGCGGCACTCCCACTTTCCTCCGCCGGCATGACATGACCGTCCTCCTGGACAGCATCCGCAAACACTTCCTTTTGCTCCCGGATGATCGAGGTGAATACGGCATCGAAATCGACCCGCGCGCGCTGGAGCCCGGCACGCTCCGCCTCCTCCGCGACTTCGGCTTCAACCGCATCAGCATCGGGGTGCAGGATCTGGATACGGCGGTGCAGAAAGCCGTGCATCGCGAACAGAGTTTTGCACTCACTGCGGGTGTCATCGGCGAGGCGCGCCAGCTTGGCTTTCGCTCCGTCAGCCTCGATCTGATCTACGGCCTGCCCCTGCAGACCCCGGAAAGCTTTGCCCGGACGCTGGAAGCGGTTCTCGCCATGCGTCCGGATCGCCTGTCCGTCTTCAATTATGCCCACCTGCCGGAGCGGTTCCCGCCCCAGAAGCGGATTCCCGACGCGGACATCCCCAGTCCCGACACCAAGCTACGCATCCTCGCCGAAAGCATCGCCACCCTGCAGGAGGCCGGTTATCTCTATATCGGCATGGACCACTTCGCCCTGCCCGATGACGAATTGGCTATCGCACAGCGGGAAGGTAGTCTGTATCGCAATTTTCAGGGCTACTCCACCCATGCCGGGACGGATCTGTTGGCCTTCGGGATGAGCGCCATCGCCATGGTCGGTCCCACCTACAGTCAGAACATCAAGGATCTGGATACCTGGGGCACCACCCTGGAGAGCGGCCACCTACCGGTGGAGCGCGGCCTGCACCTGGGCGACGAGGACCTGCTGCGCCGCCACATCATCACCCGTCTGATCTGCGATTTCAGCCTGGATTTCGCCGCGCTGAACCGGCAGTTCGGCCTGGATTTCCACCAGCATTTCGCAGCCAGCCTGCCCGCCCTGGAGGCCATGGCGAGTGATGGACTCCTGCACATGGACGCTCACACCCTGACGGTCACTCCGCAGGGGCGGCTGCTGATCCGCCATATCTGCATGGCCTTCGACGCCTACCTCGCGCAAAAGCCGGTGCGTTACTCGCGGGTGATTTGAGGGGCAACGGCCAACTCTACCTACCAGGCCCGGGACTCGGGTCGGCAAGAAATGGCAGCATCAGGGGCTGTTGCCAGGTCGGACGCGGAGGGGGGGTAGCTCTCCACGAGCGACGGTCCCAATAGCTAAGTATTGCATTTCCCCGGCCACCATGTGTGGACACGCACAGCCCGACCCATTCCGGCAAGCGGCTGTCACCAGAGACAGCACAATGCCCCTGATATCGGGGTGCGACAATTTGCCGCATTTTACGGGAGTTCTGGTGGGCATAGGATTATTCACGTCGCAGGAATCAGATGTTGCCGCATTCCGGAACATGCCGGCGGTACGCCGGCGCTGGGATTTACGCTGGCGGCATGACTGCAGGGGACGGGTTGGGCGAGCAGCGCCAAGACGCGATTCATGCCTTGTTTTTAGGTAAAATTGCCGTATGGTATTGAGGTGCACCGTACACACCGAAAGGAAGAGGTGGCGACATGAAACAGTTGCAAATGGGATATATGGTTTGGGCGAGTAGTCTCATGCGGCGTTGGAAAACGGCCTTACCGATATCGCTGGCGGTGATTGTCTTATATGCGTCGGGATATCTGCTGGCAGGCGCACCCGTCGGGCTGACCACGTTATTGCTGATGAACCTCAACCCCATTCCGTGGCTCGGGGCCATCGGCGTGATAGCCTACTATTTTCTACAATATGATCGCTACATGGCAGATCGGGGCTCTGACGCGAACTGGTCCAAGTGGAAAGTATGGACATTTGTTGCCGGAATCCTGATGACGATGTTTCTTTGGGAATCTCCGCTCAATGCCTTTGTGCCTGAATCGATGACGCTGTACACCTTAAAACTCATGGGAGAGTTCGAACTGGCGGCACCACTGATCGTATTTGGAATTCCTTTTAAACTGATTGATGAAAAAACGAACGGCGCCTTCTGGAAGCTGTTGCGATTCATGCATCGCCCTTCCGTTACCGCAGTCATTCTGGCCGTGATACTGGTTATATGGGACATGTCCGATCAGATGTCCCTGGGCTTAAAAAGTCCGTTGGTTTTTGCCTTGCTGCCGGGCGTTTATCTGGTTTCAGGAATCATTGTCTGGATGCAATCTCTTCAGGTATTCCCATCGTGGCCGAATCTGCGTAACCATTTGCAAAAGGCGCTTTACGTGTGGATCATGGAAATGGCCATGATGGCGATGGGTGGCATCTGGTTCTGGAGCGCCATGAGCATGAATCCCGCGCAATCGTCCCATATGCTCTGGGGGCTGACCCCGTTGTTGGACGAACACCTTGCGGGAATGATGATGACTTTTCTTTCCCTGCCCACGATGTGCCTCGTAACCTGGCATTTCTGGCAATGGATGGAAGGTGTTCTGGAACACCACAGCGATCAGTCAGAATATACCGTCAACTGATCCAAAGGAGGCCCCTGCGCAGCCAGGATGACAGATGGCTCCAGGCGCGCGGCCTCCGTGCGGACTGACGGTCCCTGACCCTGAATTGCATGGTCTCGCTGGTCAAGTGTTCTCCCGCTTTTTCAGAATCAATACCTTGAAGCTTTCGCCCATTTCCTGCGGCAGGGTGAGCCGTTTGATCTCATTATTCAGGGCGAAGCGGCCGTCCTCACCCGCCTGCGCACAAAGGGTGCCATACACCTCGGCCAGCCCATGTTCCACCAGAAAACGGGCGAGATGGCCATAAAAGGCCACCTCCAGCCCGGCCTCCACCGCAGCGGTCATCAGCGCGGTATAATCCACATGGGCGGTGAGGTCGCAGAGGCCTGGCAGATAAAAGGGATCATCCAGCCAGTGGTGGCGATAATAGGCGCGCAGGCTGCCCATCTGCCGCTGGGGATGATAAAACTCTGCGGCCTCGTACCCGTAATCGATCAGAAGGATGGCGCCGGAGTCCAGGCGGGCGGCGACCTCGCGCAGCCAGGATTCGGCAGTGAGATTGATTTCCGTCCGATAGGGCCGGGGCCAATGCGTTACATAGGGCGCCAGCCGCGCCGCCAGAGGCGCAGCGACCGGCGGAGGCAGCATCACCCAATCCAGTGCCTCGCCATTCCAGCGCACGCCGCATTCGTGCAACTGCCCGGAGGCATCCAGCTCCAGCACCTGCACCGGCATGGCATCCAGCACTTCGTGGGCGAGCATCACGCCGCGCCAGTGCTCCGGCAGAGTTTGCAGATGCTGAATACCAGTCACGACTGATCGTTGCCGCGCCTGCAAATCGGGGCTGGGTTCGAGCAGGGTGTAGGGGGTGTCCGGCAAAATGTCCCGGATCTGGCCCGCCAGCGCGCCGCTCCCACCGCCAAATTCCAGAATGCCATCCGGCCCCAGATCGGGTTGCAGGGTCCGGGCCAGCACAGCGGCCAGCACCCGTCCCATTTCCGGTGCCGTGACGAAGTCGCCCGCCGCACCGAAGCGGGTCTGCCCCGCCATGTAATAGCCCAGCCCCGGCGTGTAGAGGGCGAGCTCCATATAACGACGAAAGGGGATCATCCCGCCTGCGGCATCGATTTCCCGCCGGATATGGGTCAGCAGTGCGGACGAGTGGGCCAGCGCATCGGCGTCCGGGGCGGGCAGACTTGTCTTGCGCGCCCCGTGAGAATGGGTTAAAAAATCGGGACGCTCTACGCGCATGGACACCTCTTGAAAGCTACCGGAAAAGTCGTTCTCATCACGGGCGCCGCCCGCAGGGTAGGCGCCGCCATTGCCCGCCAGCTCGCCGCGGAAGGCTGCCAGCTCGCCCTGCATTATAAGCGATCCGCCGCAGACGCCGAAGCCCTGGCGCAGGAGTTGCGCGCGCGGCATGGAACTGAACCCTTGTTGATCGCGGGCGACCTGGCTGCCCCGGAAACGCCAGCGCACCTGATTGATGCCGCTATCGGGCATTTTGGTTGCCTGGACGGCCTCGTCAACAACGCTTCGTTGTACTCCCCTGCGCCTTTCGGCGAAATCACGCCGGAAGACTGGGCGGCGATGGAGGCCGTGCATCTGCGCGCGCCACTCTTTCTGACCCAGGTCGCCGCACCGCATTTGCGAAAAACCGGCGGCGCCGTCGTCAACATCGGCGACATCCACGCCGAAATCCCCCTGCGCGGTTATCTGCCTTACAGTGTGACGAAGGCGGGTCTGCTGGCCCTCACCCGCGCCCTCGCCAAAGAGCTGGGGCCGGAGATCCGCGTCAACAGCGTCTCGCCCGGCGTGGTGCTCTGGGCCGAGGACAAGGACCCGCCCGACGGCGACCAGCAGGGACTCATCGAACGCAACGCCCTCAAGCGCGTCGGCAGCCCGGAGGATATTGCCGGCGCCATCGCCTATCTGCTTTTCGACGCGCCTTACGTCACCGGCCACAATCTCGTCGTCGATGGCGGCCGCATGTTATATTGACGGCCATGCGCTCAACCGTAAAATCCCCCATCCGCTTTTACAGCGAAGAAGAACTGGACGCCCTGGAGGCGGAAGACCCCCTCGCCGCGGCCAAAATCGCCCACGCCCAGGCCATGGCCGAACGCGGACTCGACCGCCAGAAACGCTACGGTCCCGACGACCCCCTGCCCGACCCTGCGGCTGTGGCAGAGGCGGTGCAGACGGTACGCCATATCCTCCACCGCGATGGCGGCGATATCGAACTGGTGGAAATCATCGAACGCGACGTGCGGGTCCGCATGAAAGGCGCCTGCGCCGGCTGCCCCAACGCCGTCATCGATCTCAAACAGGTGGTCGAGCGTATCGTCGGCGCCGTTCCGGGCGTGGTCAACGTGAGCAATACCTTTTGAAGGCGGGCGCGAATACGCCGCCCAAAGTCGGCTTCGTCAGCCTCGGTTGCCCCAAGGCCACGGTGGACAGCGAGCGCATCCTCACCCAGTTGCGCGCCGAGGGCTATCTGCTGGTGGGGGATTACGCCAACGCCGATGTGGTCGTCGTCAATACCTGCGGCTTTATCGACGCGGCGGTGGAGGAATCCCTGGAGGCCATCGGCGAGGCGCTGGATGAGAACGGCAAGGTGGTGGTCACCGGTTGCCTGGGTGCCCGCGAGGGCGGCGACTTTGTGCGCGGCGCCCATCCCAAGGTGCTTGCCGTCACCGGCCCCAACCAGGCTGGCGCCGTGCTCGACGCGATCCATGCGGCACTCCCTCCGGCCCACGATCCCTACACCGATCTGGTGCCGCCCCAGGGCCTGCGCCTGACGCCGCCCCACTACGCCTACCTCAAAATCTCCGAGGGCTGCAATCAGTCCTGCAGTTTCTGCATCATTCCCAGCATGCGCGGCAAGCTGGTCAGCCGTGCGCCGGACGATATTCTGCGCGAGGCCGAGGCGCTGGTGGCGGGCGGCGCCAAAGAACTGCTGGTGATTTCTCAGGACACCGGCGCTTACGGGGTAGACCGCAAATACCGCACCGCCTTTCACAACGGCCGTCCGCTCAAGACCCGCATCACCGATCTCTGCGCGGCCCTGGGGGAACTCGGCGTCTGGGTGCGTCTGCACTACGTATACCCCTACCCGCACATCGACGAACTCCTGCCCCTGATGGCGGAAGGCAAAATTCTGCCCTATCTGGATGTGCCCCTGCAGCACGGCAGTCCGCGCATCCTCAAGGCCATGCGTCGCCCTGCCGCCGCCGAAAAAACCCTCGACCGGATTCTCGGCTGGCGCCAGGCGGTGCCCGACCTGATCATCCGCAGCACCTTCATTGTCGGCTTCCCCGGCGAGACCGATGCGGACTTTGCGGAGTTACTGGATTTTCTGCGGGCGGCAGAGCTGGATCGGGTCGGTTGTTTCGCCTATTCCGCTGTAGAAGGCGCGCCCGCCAACGCGATCGCCGGAGCGGTGCCGGAGCCGGTCAAAGAGGAACGCCGCGCCGCATTCATGGCCGTGCAGGAAGCCATCAGCCGCCAGCGGCTACAACGCCGGGTGGGCCAGCGTCAGCGGGTACTGGTGGATGCAATGGCCCGGGGCGGCAGAGTCATCGCCCGCTCCGCCAGCGATGCCCCGGAGATCGATGGTGTGGTGCATCTGGGCAAGGCGGCGGGGTTGCAGGTCGGAGACTGGGTGGAGGTGGCGATCACCCGGGCGGATGCCCATGATTTATATGGGATGGTGGTGTCGGCCTGACCAGGGCCTTTGGTCGCTCAGGGCAGGCGACTGCCCCGCTCGATCCGCACCCCCACATCCCGTGTTCCGCGCACGGCGGCGGGTTTGTGCACCGTCACCTGCACCCAGGTCGCGCCGAATTCACCGCGAACGATATCCGCGATCTGCTCGGCCAGGGTCTCTACCAGCTCCACCTCCGACGCGGCGATATGGGCGACCAGGCGCTGGCAGATGGTCTGGTAGTTGATGGTGTTCTCCACCTTGTCGGTCCGCGCCGCGGCCCCCGCATCCCCAGCGATATCCAGATCGATGAGCACCGTCTGTTTGACCTGACGTTCCCAGTCGTAGATGCCGATGCGGGTGTCCACCTTCAGTTCACGTACAAAAAGAATATCCATGGTTATCCCGAAAAAAGCGGCAATCCGCCGCAGCTCGGCCTATAATAACCAATTTCCCGGCCAAAGCACTGCATGTCACTTCTTCTGGATGTTGCCCTGATCGGCGGGGGGTATGCCGTCGGTTCCATTGCCAGCGCCATTCTGGTGGCGCGCGCGCTGGGTCTGGGGGACCCGCGCCAGTCCGGATCGGGCAATCCCGGCGCCACCAATATCCTGCGCATCGGTGGCAAAAAGGCCGCCTTGCTGACTTTGCTCGGCGACCTGACCAAGGGCATCGTCCCCATCGTCATCGCCCGCCTGCTCGGACTGGAGGACTGGGCGCTGGCCGCGGTGGCCCTCGCCACCTTTCTCGGCCATCTCTATCCAGTGTTTTTTGGGTTTCGCGGCGGCAAGGGGGTGGCCACGGCGCTGGGTATTCTGCTGGCGCTCCTGCCGGTACTGGGCCTGTCGATATTGGGTGTATGGATACTGGTGTTCGCCGTGACGCGGGTTTCATCACTGGCGGCGCTGCTGGCGGCGGTCGGCGCGGTGCCTATCGTCTTTGCGGTCTCCGCCGCGACGAGCATGCGGCTACTCGTTCTGGTGCTGGCGCTACTGATCCTCTGGCGGCACCGCGGCAATATCCGCCGTTTGCTGGACGGCAGCGAACGTCCCTTCAAAAGGCGCTGAGACCGGTCAATCCCGGATGTTCCACTCCTGCATCCGGTCGCTGATCCAGTCCGCCAGTCGCGCCGCCGGGCGAAAACCGGGAACCAGCCGCTGCGCCTCCTGCGCTGCGGCCAGGGCACGGCGCATGCTGCCTTTATGCAGGTAGTAGCGGGCCAGATTCATCTGCGCCAGATGCGGGCTGTCGAAGCGTTTGGCCTTCAGGGCGCGGCGGATCACGAAGAGCGCCTCGTCTTCACGGCCAGCGTCCATCAGATACTCACCGAGGTCATTCCACGCCTGCCCCCACTCTGCATCGCAGGCGATGGCGCGGCGGCAGGCAGCGATGGCCCCGTGTGGGTCGCCGGAAGCAGACAGTGCCCAGGCGTAGAAGGTCCAGATCACCGCACTCTTCGGGCCATGTTCCAGTGCGCGCCGGAAGGCGATGGCCGCTTCCCGCGGATGATCCGTCTGCTGCCAGTCCAGGCCCTCCTGAAAGTCCACATCCTGTGCCGCCAGCTCGTCGACGATCATATCCAGAGAAAATGGCTCGTTCATCACGCTTCCTCCTCCGTCAGGGACCAGCGCGCCCGCACCGGGAAGTCCGCCGTGGCTGCCTGGGCCCGCTCCGTGTGCAGGGCACCGGCGAGAGCGATCATCGCCGCGTTATCCGTACAGTGCGCGAGATCGGCTATAAAGACTTCGACGCCTGCGGACACCAGGCCGTTCAGGGCCGCTCGCAGCGCCCGATTGGCGCCGACCCCGCCGGCCACGATCAGACGCCTCAGCCCGGTCTGCCGCAGGGCACGCTGGCACTTCGTGAACAGCGTCTCCACCACCGCGGCCTGAAAACTGGCAGCCAGATCGGCCCGCTTCTGCCCGTCGTCGGGCGCGATGGGCATGGAGGCCAGACGGAAGGCCGTTTTCAGACCGCTGAAGCTGAAGTCCAGTCCCGGCCGGTCCAGCAGTGGCCGCGGCAGGCGAAAAGCCTGGGCATCTCCCCCCTCCGCCAGGGCGGCCAGCGCAGGCCCACCGGGATAGCCCAGTCCCATCATCTTCGCCGCCTTGTCGAAGGCCTCACCGGCGGCGTCATCCAGCGTCTCTCCCAATAAAATATAGTCGCCGGGAGCACGGACTTCCACTAGCATCGTATGCCCACCGGAAACCAGCAAGGCCACCGCCGGAAAGGGGTCCACCTCATTGAGCAGCGGGGCCAGCAGGTGACCTTCCAGATGATGCACGGGGATCACCGGGATATCCCAGCCCATGGCGAGGCCGCGGGCGAAATTCACCCCCACCAGCAGGGCACCGATAAGTCCCGGCCCGGCGGTGACGGCGATGGCGTCAGGGCGCTGCCCGCCGGTTTGCGCCAGCAACTCGTCGAGCAGCAAGGGCAGGCGGCGCACATGGTCCCGCGACGCCAGTTCCGGCACGACACCGCCGTAGGGCGCGTGCAGGGCAATCTGGCTGAACAGCACTTCGCCGAGGAGGCCACGCTGGCGGTCATAGAGAGCAAGCCCCGTTTCATCGCAGGAGCTTTCAATGCCCAGTATCCGCTCAATCAAGGCAAGCCTCCTCCGGCTTTGAGTCGGGTAGACCGGGGAAGCGACAAATCGCATCCAGCGCGAGATTGATGGCATTGAATTCAATATGGGTGAGGGCATGGAGCAAGGCAAATCGACCAGCCACAGTGGTCAGCGCGCGACGCCGCGGTAAATTTTTGGGGTCCACGAGCAGTGGCCGGACAGGACGGCCCGGCGTCGTCAAACAGGATCGCGCGCCCGCTGAAGCCGACAGCGGCCAGCGCAAGGCCCGCACCAGAGCCACTTTTTGGTCAGAGTCCATCGCATCAAAGGCCGCGCCTGCCCCGCCACAAGACCCTGCCTGATGCTTTCCGCTGATTTCATCCATACCGCAATCACACCCGCTCCCGCCCTTTTGCAGGAATGAAAATATAGCACACACCGCTCGATAAGGGCTTCCGGCATCGTCCTGAAATGGGACTGTCTACTATTGTCAGGGCACCTCAGTTCATCAAGGACCGGGCGTCGGGCCGCAAGGTGACGGACTACCTGGTTTCCGCCACCATCGAGGCAATCAAGCCTAGTGGCTGCTGCGGCCGCAAGTGAATCCGACGCCGAAGAATCAGCCACTTGACCAGTCAACGGCCATTCCCGCGCCGTAGAGGTCCGGCTCCTGAAGGGGCCCCGTTATGATTTCCGCAAGGGACAAGTCCTGATACCCAAAAGCGTGTATGCGGGGCACCAACCCACCAGACCGGTGATTAAAGGAACAAGCCCCAACCATCCCCAGGGGGTTTTGGGTCCGACAAATACCAGTGCAATGACAATAATCCCGACAATGACCCGTATCAACCGGTCGGGCATGCCTTCGTTAAACAGTGAAGATGCAGACATTTTGAACTCCTTTTGTGCGCTCATCCGAACTGTATCGTAGGCTGTTTGTGGCAGATTGTCTGTGACTTACTCACCCAATGAATCAGGGATCAACATTCGGAATGCGCCAATTGACGGAGCGCTTGAGGATGAATGATCTGGATCTGTCCTGAACTACGCTGGATCCAGCCGCGTATTTCAAACTCTTTCAGAGCACGACTGATTACCTCCCGGGCTGATCCGAGTTCTGTGGCCAATGCCTGATGAGTGATGTGGATGAACGGCGTGGCGCCTCCCAACTCCAGAAGTTTTTTTGCCAGCCGCACATCGAGACGGGTAAAAACGACTTCTTCAACCAGTGCGAGCAAATCAGTCAAACGGTTTCCGTAGGCGTTGAAAACAAACTCCCGAAAAATGCCAGATTGCGCGACGAGACGCTCAAAAACAGATTGAGAAAGGCTGACGGCTCTAACCGCAGATTCGGTGATGCCCATGGCCGGATAGGGACGATGGCTGAACAGGCAAGCCGTCGTCAGAATGCAGGATTCTCCGGGTCCGATGCGGTACAATACGATTTCTCGTCCCGTCGCAGAAGTTTGCTGCACTCGGATTTGTCCCTCCAGCACCAATAAGTACTGATGGCAGGGCGCGCCTGCATGAAATACGATTTCACCCGATCCCCAGGTTATGGGTCGTGCAGTGATCAGCAGATTTTTTTCCGGACCGTCGTCAAGCCTTGCAAGGAGAGGGAAATTCTGAAACCAGTTATGCATGATGCTTATGCAACTGACGCAGGCCTGGAACATGCGGATGACCGTGCCGGATTCCCGAAACTACCGGGAAATTGTAGAGATGCTGGTGGTGGGCATCGTGCGCATACATGTGCGTACGTTTCATGGCGTTGTGGGTATGCCATATGCTCGTGACACTCCTTCAAATACATCCAGATACCCCAGGCCATCCATGCGGCGGCCGCCAGAAGCGACATCCTGATCGCCTCACCGAATGAATCTCGACAAACCCCGTGAGGAAACGTCCCAAACCGCCTCACACACAGAAATTCTGACACTCCCGCTTTCAGGTTACTTAGTCCCCCGTGACGTCAGTTTTACCACATTCAAATAGCTACGTGCACGCGCATCGCCCTGCTTGGCAGCTTTCGTCCACCAGTGGAGAGCCTCGGTGGTGCTACTTTTCACTCCGTCGCCCTGGTAATAGGCAACTCCCAGATTCGTTTGGGCACTGGGATTCCCCTGATCAGCAGCTTTTCGATACCAGTACACAGCGCGTGAAAAATTTTTGTCCACTCCATTACCATAGTTATAGGCCACACCCAGATTGTTCTCAGCACTCGCATCACCTTGGGCAGCCGCCTTGCGGTACCAATAAACCGCCTTTTCATAATTTTTGGGTTTGCCCTGGCCACTATAGTAGGCGTAGCCCAGAAGGTTTTGTTCTTTGGCTGTCAGGAGGGCGGATGAAGGACGAGTTACTGCCATTGGTGTTGTCGACTTGATCGCAGGGGTACTGACAACCTTGTTGTCAGAAATCGGCGTCACAGATGTAGAACTGCTTGTCCCTGCGGGTGGCTGTTCATCTGTTCGAGCGACGACCTGAGTGTGGTCGCGCAACTCCGCCTGCGCAGCAATCTCTTGCCGTACTTTGGTCAGCATGGGTTGCGCACCCTGATAGCCTTGGGCTACTGCCAATTTATACCAATACAATGCAGTGCGGTCGCTTTTCGGGACGCCATTACCGTAGTAGTACACCTCGCCCATGACAAACTCGGCCAACGGGTCACCTTGAATGGCTGCCTTGCGCGACCAGAATACCGCCTTGCGATATTTTTTCTGAACACCGTAGTAAATTCCTAGCCAGTTTTCGGCGGTTTTGTCCCCGCTTTTAGCTGCCTTTTCAAGGGTGCGTAATGCACTGGCATCCCCCGCACGAGCCTGAGCGCTGAGCATTTCTCCCTGCGCATGAGTCATAGCGTAGGCCGATGAGGCCGCGCAGCAAAGCAGTAAAGAGGGCAACCACAGCAACAAATCTTTTTTTATATTCACGCTGCTACGGGCCTAAAGATGCGTTTTTAGTTTTGGCAAACAAACTATCGGTGCTTTAACCAATGATGCTGTCATCTTTCTCCATCTCTCTTGTTTGAAAACGAATGTCGCTTCACCTGGCACGATGATGACGCTTCGCAAGCCACTTGCTTGCTTCGGTCTGATTAAAGTCAAGCAAGAACGATGCCGCCTAACATGCCTATTTTATTCATTCATAAACAATATGCTACAAAAATATGGGCAGATTTGGTTTATTTTTTTGTGACGTTACGTAACCCGGTATAACCAGCGTGTAAAAGAAGTAACGCGCCATGCCCGGCGCACACGTTTAGCTTGAGGGACACTCGAGGCGATTGTTGGACGAAGCCGCTACGCGGAGGAGTCGCCGGCTGCGGCGCCACGAATTATTCAGCCTGTGCTGCTCAGCGTGGCGGTGCTCAACGCGCTTGTGGTGAGCTGGCTGATCTGGATGCAGCCGGAGTACGGACGGCGGTTCGTGGCGTGGGTGCTGCGCGGGAAGGCGGCAAAGGCGGACTGAACGGGTCCGCCGCCGCTTTCGCTGACTCCGGACCGATTCCGCGCCTCGGCTCCCGACCCTCGGACTCGGCGCTGCGTCATCCGCACCATGTCGGACTTCGCAATCATCGGCTGGCGCTCATCCCTTTCTCACCGCAGCGCAACCGCCTCGAAGCGCGCGATGACGGCACCCTTCTCGTCGAGCAGGTCGAGATGCCCGCCGACGATGCGGTAGCGCTCCACCTTGCCCAGCGTTTGCAGGAACTCGCGTTCGTATTCCATGCCGGTCAGGCAGGCGCGCAGCGTACTGACCATCTGGCGCAGATGCAGCTTGTCGCCGTCGACCTTGAAACTGCCGGTCACGGCGTTGCAGCCGCCGGCGCCGGACACGCGGTCGCCTTTCGCGGAAAACACCAGATGCGGTTCCTGCTTCCTGACGGCGCCCGGGAGGCTGATCGCCTGCCCATTGAGCTGCACCAGTTTCCAGTAGGTGCCGCGCAGCGCGATGTGGGTCGCCACCATGCCGCAGCTCAGGCCGGGCTGGATGTCGGTGAACTTCTCGACGACCAGGGTGGCACGCGGCGGCTGGCTTTCCTCCGCCGAAGGACGCGAGGCGATCCGGCCATCCAGGCGCACATACAAGGCCTGCCCGGACTTGTGAGGCGCGTCGACATACGCCCGTTCCAGCGCTTTGAAGTCTCCCTCCATCGCCACCGGCATCCGCCGACCGTCTTCGCACAGGGTGATCGAAGCGGCATCGGCCATGTAGGAGAACATGCCGGTCAGTTTCAGCTCCGGCTCGACGAGCGCCAGTCGGGGCAAGCGCCGCAGCGGCACGTTGTAAGGCGATGTGGCGAGCTTGCCCCGCGCATCGAGCGGCCGCAGCAGGCCGCCCGCGTCTTCCACATCGAACAGCAGTGTGGACCTGTCGCTCTGGAACAGCTTGAGCACCCCGAGTGCGCTGTCATACTGCCAGCGGCCGATGCGATCGATCGGCTTGAGCGTCGGTTTGTCCACGTAGGTGGTGCGCAACTGGTACTGCCCGCCCGGAAGCAGATCGAGATGCCAGCGGACCAGGCTGTCCGCCCCCGGCACCTCTCGCTCATAGGACGCGGGCAACTGCTTGGCGAATATCGAGAAACGATTGCTCTGCGCGCGCACCAGCAGCAGTTGCACCGGCGCAGTCGTGCCGGTGAACTCCAGATGGCGCGCCAGCGCAACGAACAGCATCCGACCGGGCACACTCACCATGGCGTTCACGACATAGTGCCCGTCGGGCTGGATGGCCGCAGCGTCGTAGTCAATGGCGAAACGAAATGGCGGTTGCCCGGCGGGATCGAGGATCGCGCGGCCCAGCGTCTTCGGTGCCGCGCCCGTCTTCGACACATCCTGCAGCGTCGCCTCGAATACCGCGCTCGGCGGCAGCATCATGCGTTCGCGGTAGGTCGCGGTCCCCTCCAGTGTCGCCGCCTGCGTCAGCCCGGTGCCGGCCAGCGCCAATGCGAACAGCAGCACGCACCGTGCCAACAGGCTCCCCGGCGAACGCCCTTCGGGCGCGGGTGAATGTGATGGTTGTCGCTTCAACATGATTCCTCCCTCGTTGGTCTCATTGCGCGTTGGTGGATGAAACAGCCGCCTCGCCCGCGCGAACCGAGGCGAGGAAATCGAGCATCTTTTGCAGCGCTTCGCGCCCGGCAGCGCTGTCGAGATTGAACTGATACTCATGGGGTAGCGCCGGTTGGCGGTTCGCCGGGAAGAACAGGGTCTCGACCGGAACACTCAGACTGCCGAGCTTCTTCGCCAACGCGACGGCCTGCGGCTCCAACGGATCACCGTTGCCGCTGGAAATGAAACTCGGCGGAAAGGCGGCGGTGACATGCGGCGTAATGGACATCAGCCGGAAGCGCCGGTCATGCAGGAACTTCTCCGTTCCCGAATAGGCCCAGAGCACGGTCTTGAGGAACCAGGCGTAATTGCCGTGGTAGTCCACCGCGTCCAGGTCGTAGGCGCCGGAGAGCAGCAGGGTGGCGGCAATCTGGTGTGCCTTGAGCGACGGCGTGATGCCGACCTCACGCGCATAGTCCGAGTCGGTGCCGAGCAGCGCGATCTGCGCGGCGATCTGCGCGCCGGCCGAATCGCCGGCGAGGATGATGCGCCCTGGGTCGACGTGCAACTCGGTGGCGTGCGCAAGCAGATAACGCAGCGCAGCGTTGACCTGCTGCACCGGCCTGGGATAGGCCGAACCGAAGCCGGTGGAGTATTCGACCCCAACCGTGGTGTAGCCGTGGCCCGCGAGGATTTTCAGATAGTTGGCGATGCCGCTTGTGCTTCCACCGATCCAGCCACCGCCATGCACCCAGACGATGGTCGGCAAGGCGCCTTTGCGGCCTTGCGGGAAGTAGAGATCGAAGGTCTCGTCCGCCCCCTTGCCGTAGGCAATGCCGGTGCGCGCCGCGATGCCCGGCGGCACGTATCGCGCCAGCGCCGCGTCGGTCGCCTGATCTCCCTTGGCGAACATCTGGGAAAACACGAACACCGAAGGCCATGGGCTGAACTTGAACGCAAGGGCGAGGGCCGCGATCAAAACGAGAAAACCGACGCCGAACCAGAGAAAAAAGCGTTTCATGGACGATTTTCCTTTGCGGCAATTGCTGCCTGCTCGTCGACGACTGCGACGACGACACTATATAACCATGGCGCTGACAGTGCCATCGGGGTCGGCCACGTCGAAGTCGAAACCGGCGTCGCGATCTCGCCCCAAACGCCACCGACGCAGGCAGGCCCTGCAACCCGGGGGCATCCGTGCAAGGCCCACGCCTGAAGCATGCCGCTTCGATGCGCGTGCCGGCACCGGGGCCTCCGTTCTCAAGAAAATGCAGGGCGCCCCAGTTTCCCCGACCCCCACGGGAGGCGGGCCGGCGAGCAGACCCTGGGGCGCTTAGAAGCTCGACCCCGGTTGGTCGAGAAAGGCAAGTTCCTCGTCGGTCGATTCGCGGCCGAGAATGGCGTTGCGGTGCGGGTAGCGCCCGAAGCGGTCGACGATGGCCTTGTGCCGCAGTTCGTAGTCGTAGTTGTCCGCCAGGCCGTTGGCCTTGAACAGTTGCTCGGCGACGACGTGAATCGCCGGCGATTCGCTGTGCATATAGGGCATGTAGACGAAGTTGCGCTGTTCGGCCGCCAGCGCCCGATCGGCACCGCGGGCCACCGCCTCCTGCGCCAGCGCGAGAGCCAGGGTGTCGGCGGCAAAGGCGCGCGGATCGCCGCGGAACATGTTCCGCGAGAACTGGTCGAGCACGATGATTTCCGCCAGCCGCCCCTCGGGCCGGTCACGCCAGCCGTACAGTTCGCAGCGCACCGCCTGCGCATGCAGCGCGCCAAAGCGGCTGCGGATCAGCGCGTCGAACGCCGGATCGGCCGCCCACCACTGCGCCGGCGCGATCTCGTGAAACCAGAAGTCGAGGACATCGGAGAACATGGCGATTCGTCCTTCATGCATCTTTTCCAGACCTGTTATTCTGCACCTTCATCCCCTCCATGCCGAGGGGTTGTTAAGGCCTGCAACCCAAGACCATCGACGCCTATGCCCGCACCCTGAGCTACCGGGTGTTCTATCTCACCCTCTACAGCCTCGGCCTGCGGCATAGCCACGCGACGCACCTGCCGGCGCTGCGCGGCTTTATCACGCAGCGTCCAGCGACCGAAGGGAGCGAGGTTGAGCGCCGGTTAGGACCTCATCTGCGGCCCCACCGCCACTTCGGCGGTTCACCCTTGAACCAGCAGACCACCAGGAGTGCCGCCGTGAGTATACCGATATAAGAGAAGAACTCTACCGGCCGTTCCTCAGGCGACACCAGCAAGATGATCGCCGCCATCCCCACGCCATAGGCCACCAAGACCGCCCATCCTTGCCACGCGGTGGGGATGCCCCAGCCCCAGCCATAGGATTTCGCGGGAAACCGGTACTCCTTACTACCCCACCAAATCGCTCTCCGGCTGCCGTACCACCTGCCCGAACCACACATAAAACGCCGGGATCACAAAGAGCGAAACCAGCGACCCGAAGCCCAGACCGCTGACAATGACCAGTCCCATGGAGAACCGCGCATCGGCATTCCCGCCACTGGCGAAGAGCAGGGGTATGGCGCCGGCAATCATCGCCGCCACCGTCATGAGGATAGGGCGTAGGCGCAGGATTGCCGCTTCCGCCACCGCATGGCGCCGGTCGAAATGCTTTTCCTCCTGCATGACACGGGCAAATTGCACGATGAGAATGCCCTGTTTGGCGATCAACCCGATGAGCATGACCATACCCACTTCGGAATAAATATTGACGCTGGAGGCGCCCAGCGCAATGGGCAGCAAGGCCCCGAAAAGGGCGACGGGCACCGCGGTGAGCACCACCAGGGCGTCGCGAAAGCTATTGAACTGCGCCGCCAGCAGCAGCAGGACCATCAACAGCGCAAAACCAAAGGTGACCACCAGGGCACTGCCCTGATGCATGTACTGACGGGACACGCCGGCATAGTGGATCTGGTCCCCGGCGGGCAGGATTTTCTGGGCATGGTTCCGCAGGAATTGCAGGGCTTGGCCCAATGACACCCCTGGTGCCGGATTGGCCTGAATGAAGACCGCGGGCAACTGCTGGAACTGCGGCAGGAAAGTGGGTGCCGGTCGCGACTTCAGGGAGACAAAGGTGGACAGTGGCACCTGCGCGCCGGATGGGGTCTTGATGGTGTAGGCCTTCAGGAAATCCGGATTGGCGCGCAACGCGGGCGGCACCTGGGGCACGACGCGGTAGCTGAGGCCGTCCATGTCGAAATAATTGACATAGTTGCCGCCCAGCAGGGTTTCCAGATTCTGCCCGATATCCGCCATGCTCAGACCGAAGGAGGCAGCCATCTGGCGATTGATATGAAGCTCCTGGATCTGGTTGTTATACTTAAGATTTTTACAGACGAAGGAGAACAGGCCGCTGGCTCTGGCCTCCCGCACCAGCTTGCCGGAGACGGCGTCCAGTTGATGGTAACCGCCGCCGGTACTGGTGAGCACGAACTGCACCGGCAGCCCCACCGCCGCTCCCGGCAAGGGCGGCAGGCCGAAGGCGGAGAGCTTCATGCCCGGCACCTGCTCGGCCAGTTTCTGCACTTTTTCTTTGACCTGCTGGGTGGTGACACTGCCGCGCTCGGGTTTGAGCACCACACCTGCCATCACCTCGTTGTTCAACAACATGCCGCCGATACCCACCCCATTGACCGCGAAGCTGTGGCTGCGACTGTCGATTTTATTGAAAACCGTCTTGGTCAGATAACGGTCATAGGCGTTCATGTACTCCAGGGTCGCCGTCGGCTGGGCGACGCCGTTGACATAGACGATGCCCTGGTTGGCGGGAGGTGCCAGCTCGCTCTGGCTGATGGAAAAGAGGAAATAAATGCCGACGGTGAGGATCAGCGCCAGCGTCACCGTCGCCGGCCAGACCCGCAGACTGGCAAAAAGGACACGCCCATAGAAAGCCTTGAGCCGGCCGAAAAGCTGATCCACCAGATGCGCCATCCGCCCTTCGTGCCCGGCCTTCAAGACCCGCGAGGCGAGCATGGGGGCGAGGGTCAGGGCGGCCACCATGGACAGCAGCACCGTGGCGACAATGGTAAAGGCGAATTCGCTGAACAAATGCCCCACCAACCCGCCGATGAAGGCCATAGGGGCGAAAACCGCCACCAGCGTCGTCGCCATGACCAGGATGGGGCTGGCCAGTTCACGGGCGCTGAGCAGCGCCGCGTGCAGGGGCGTGGCACCGTTTTCGATATGCCGGTGGACGTTTTCGACGACGATGATGGCGTCATCCACCACCAGCCCGATGGCCAGCACCATGGCCAGCAAGGTAAGCAAATTCAGCGTGTAACCGAGGGCATGGAGGATGGTGACCGCCCCCACCATCGCCACCGGGATGGCGAGCACCGGCACGATCAGCGCCCGCCACGAGCCCATGAAGAAATAGATCACCAGGATGACCACCAGCAGCGCGAGGGCGATATTGACTTCCACTTCCTGCAAAGAGCTTTTGACGAACTGCGCGCCATTGTAGATGGTGTAGCCCTTCATGCCCGGCGGCATGGTCGAGTCCAACTGGGCCATCACCTTTTGAATCCCCTGGGACACGTTCAGGGCATTACTGCCGGGAGCCTGCTGGATGCCGATATTGACCGCCGGCTGGCCGTCCACCATGACGGATGAGTCATATGTCTGAGCGCCCAGGGAGACTTTGGCCACCTGTCCCAGTCGAATCGGCACCCCATGCACCGTCGCCACCACCAGATTGCGGAATTCCGCGGCGCTGTGCAGGCGGTATTGGCACTCAGGGAGACTGCCGTGTACTGACCGCGCAGGCGCCCCACCGCAGCCACAAAGTCGTTCTGCTTCAGGGCGGTACTGATCTGTTCCGGGGTAATGCCGAGCACGGACATCTCCTGCGGGTCGAGCCAGATGCGCATGGCATAGGTGTTGCCGTTGGGTCCGGTGCCCGGCGGCAAGATGGAAGTCAGGCCCACCCCCGGCACGGACTGGATGGCGGGTTGCACCACCCGGGTCAGATAGTCGGTGATCTGCTGCTGATTGAAACCTTTACCATGGTAGCTCAACAACATCAGGTAGGCGCCGGAGCCGGACATTTCCTGCACCACCGGCTGCATCACCCCCTTGGGGAGCTGATTGAGGACCGTATTGACCTTGCTCTGCACCTGTGACAAGGCCGCGTTGGGATCTTCGCCCATGCGCATATAGAGGGTGAGAATGGAGATGCCGTCCTCACTCACCGCCGTCATATAGTTGATGCCGGGGGCTTGCCCGACGGCTTTTTCCAGTGGCGCCGTAATAAAGGCATTGACGGTTTTCGGGGTGGCACCGAAGTAATGGGTGGTCACCGTGATCATGGAGCTGTTGGTCGGCGGATATTCGGTGATGGGCATCAGGCCGAGGGAACGCAATCCGAAGAAAAACAGCACCAGACTCAGGGAGATGGCAAGGATGGGGCGGCGGATAAAGGGTTCGGTGAAGTGCATGGAAATCCTTGGAAGACTCAGAGATGCACAGCGTTATTGATGCGCACATGGTCACCACTGTGCAGTTTGACCTGCCCCGCGGTGACTACCAGGTCGCCCGCCTTGAGGCCGGAACGGACCACCACCTGGTTACCGCGCTGCAGGCCCGTGGTCACCGGCTGCTCTTTGGCGATCAGGGTACGGTCCGGTCCCGGGGTCAGCACATAGACAAAGTCCCCATAGGTATTGAAGCTTACTGCCACCGTAGGAATCATCAGGCGTGCCGTGGGTGCCTCCTTTTGCAGGACGACGCGGACGAACATGCCCGGTTTCAAGCCCAGTGGCGCATCGACGAGGGCGCGAACGCTGACTGCCCGGTTTTGCGCATCCACATGACTGGAAACTGCCTGCACTTTGGCACTGTAATGGCGCAGGATAATCCCGTCATGCACGTCAAGTTGTATCGGCCCGCCCGCCCGCACCGCCTGCACATCACGCTGAGGTACCGTGAAATCGGCGTAGAGCGTCTGCAGGTTTTCGATATGCACCACCGGCATACCCGCATGGACATATTCCCCCAGGTTCACGGTACGCAACCCCAATACTCCGCTGAAAGGGGCACGGATCTGCGTATCCGCCAGAGACTCCTGCAAGGCCGTCACCCGGGCCTGGGCCACGCTGGCACCATAGCGAGCCTTATCCAGTGCAGCGGTAGAGATGCCGTGGATGGCAAAGACCTTCTCGGCGCGCTGATAATCCACCTGCGCGAGGTCGGCCTCGGCCTTGGCGGCCTGCAACTGGCCAGGCAAAGCGCCGGGGTCGAGAGACAGGAGCAGTTGTCCCTTTTGCACTGTGGCACCGGAGTGAAAGCCGATATGCTGCACCACCCCCCCGGTCTGAGGACTGAGCACCGCTCCCTGTTGCGGCACGATCTCGCCCACGGCGGTCAACTCACCCGCCATCGACTCGTTTTGCGCGCGCGTGGCAGAAACGGTGACCACCGGGTTGGCCGCCGCCGCCAGGCGTGTGTGCAACCGACCCTGACGCCATTGATACCAGCCATAAACACCGCCAAAAAGCAGCACGACAACGATACCCAGTAAGAAAAAGGCCTTCTTCATGCAGGGGCTCCCGGAGATTGGTGAATGGCGGAATGGGGTTGCGCGTCGCTGGCCGTGCGGGCATCACCGGCTTCGGGCTGCCAGCCGTCGCCCAGCGCCACAAAGAGCGCCACGCTGTCCAGATAACGCTGACCACGTGCGCTGATGGCAGCGACCGTGTCCTGTTGATATGCGATTTCGGCATCGAGCACCGTGGCATAGTCGGTGGCGCCGTCACGGTAGCGGGCTTCCGCCAGACGCAGGGCGGCCCCGGCGGCAGTCTGTGCGGCCAGACGATGTTGATAGGACGTGTCGGCGCCCTGCAAAGCACGCAGGGCATCGGCCACTTCACGAAAGGCGTCGAGTACGGTGCCGCGATACTGGTCGCTGACCGCTTTGTACTGGTCAAGCGCCGCACGACGTTGGGCATGGAGGGCGCCACCGTTATAAATCGGCGCCGCGATCCCCGCCCCCAGGGACCAGAGGGTCGAAATCGGGTTGAAGAACATCCCCCCGGTCATGGCCGCCTTACCGATGTCGGCGGTGATATTGAACTGGGGATACAGATCGGCGGTGGCCACATCGGCCTGCGCCGCAGCCACCTTCAGCTCCGCCGCTGCGGCCTGGATATCCGGGCGCTGCGCGGCCAGAGCCGAAGGCAGGGTGGTGGGCAGGCTGGACGGCAATTGCAGACTGGCGAGTGTCGGCATGGGCAGATCCGTATCGGGGGACTGGCCCAGCAAAGCCGCCAGCCCGTGGCGGGCCACCGCCACATCGGCCTGCAAGGGGGCAATGCGCGCCTGCGCGGCTGCGGTGATGGCCTCCTGTTGATCCACACTTTGCAGATTCTGATAACCCAACTGATATTCCTGCTGCAGCAGGCGCAACAGACGGGCATCGGCAGTGGCGATCTGCCGGGCGGCGTCGAGCTGAGCCCGCGCCGCAGCACCGTTGATTACCGCCCGGCTCACGGCCGCCGCCAGAAAGACTTCACTTTGATGCAGACTGGCACGACTGATCGCAGCCCGGGCCCTGGCCGCATGTACCAGATCCTTCTGGCGACCAAACACGTCGGGGTTGTAGCTGACGTTTATGGTGCCCAGCAGCAGGCTATAGAGGTTGCCGGGAATGCGGTAGCTTGCCCCGCCATTCGCGCCGGTGCGTTGTGCCCGTCCACGACTGATTCCGGCACCGGCACCGACACTGGGCAGCAGTCCGCCCTGGGCCACCGCGATCAAGGACTGCTCACGCGCCAGGGCTGCCCGCGCCGCCTGTATATCCGGGTTGGCCTCCATGGCCTGCCGGATGTAGCCGTTCAGGGCGGACGAATGAAAGAGCGACCACCAGGCCTGAGATTCCTGCTGCGTCCACCGAATCCGCTGCGGCCCGCCATGCAAGTCCAGGGGATGGGCGTTATAGGCCGCAGGCGCCCGCACATTGGGCGCACCAGGCTGCGGCCCCACCGCGCAGCCGGCCGCAGCGACAATCCCGAGCAAGACGCCCAGCCGGGCCATGCCCGGGGCGGATCGCCCCGCCTTCTGCCGCCTGTGGCCATGCGGATACCTGGCGTTTTTCATGCAAACCCTCATTCACTCGATCAACCGGGAAGATGGATGCGCTCCAGAAGCGCAAACAGAGACTGCAATACCGTCATCGCAACCGATCAAATGGTAACGGGGATGCCTGTAACAATCTCTGCCGTAGAGGGACTGAAACGTAACAGAGTGTCACTTTGTGGCGCACCGAAAGGTCTTGTTACAATTCATGTTGGTCCGTCCGGGAACAACAGGTTAGAGTGTGCTCATGGATACACGGAAACAGATTCTGGTGGTGGACGACGATCTGCGCCTGCGCGGTCTGGTGGAGTCGCATCTGCAGGGCTTTGGCTTTGGGGTGCGAGGCATGAGCGATGGTCGGCAGATCGAAAGCCTGCTTGCCGAAGCGCCCGTGGATCTGATCGTCCTCGATCTGGGCCTGCCCCACGAAGACGGCCTGCAAATCTGCCGGCGCCTGCGCCAGCATCATGATGTCCCCATCCTCATGCTCACCGCGCGGGGTGATGAAGTAGACCGTATTCTGGGACTGGAGATGGGCGCCGACGACTACCTCGCCAAGCCCTTTCATCCCCGCGAACTGGTGGCCCGCATCCAGGCGATTCTGCGCCGGGTCCGCGGGGCCGACCGACCACCCGGCATGGCGACCGCCCCCTTTCAGTGTGGCCCTTTTAGCGTGGATATGAGCCGGCAGGAGATCCTGCGTGACGGGAAAGCCCTGTCCCTCACCAGTGCCGAGTTCCAGACCCTCGCAACCCTCATTCAGCATGAAGGCCAGCCCCTGACCCGCGAAAAACTCATGTGGCTGACCCGTGGCCGTCAACTCGAAAACGATGACCGCAGCATCGACATGCAGATCTCCCGCCTGCGCCGCCTGCTCGACGGCAGCCCCGGCCAACCCCGGCACATCCGCACGGTTTGGGGTCATGGTTACCTGTTCGTCGCGGAACCCTGAGCATGCGGAGTTTCTGGCCGCGCAGCACTCTGGGTCGGACACTGCTCCTGCTCGCGGTTTTACTGCTGGGGACCCAGGGCGCCGTCTATGTCCTGTTTCATCAGTACGTGCTGAATCCCGCAGCCGAACGCTTCGCGGAATTTCTCTGGCAGACTGACCACGCCCTGATTGCGGCCGGCGCCGATCACAGCGCCATCGGCACCCTGCAGTGGCGATCACCCCAGGTTATGCCCGGCACCCCCGCCAACAACTATTTTTTGCGCCAAAGCGCCCGTTATCTGGCTCGGATTGCCCCCGGCGCAGCACTCCGGGTCGGCCCCGCCGATGCCCATACCACCTGGATGTGGATTCGCGGGGACTACCACCAGCCCTGGCTGGGTCTGCGCGTTTCCCCCATGGAGTTCGGCGGCCGGGGCTTCATGTTCATACGCCTAGGGATCATCGCCCTTTGCACCCTGCTCGGCGCCTGGATCATCGTTCGCCAGATCAATCGCCCCTTGGCCCGCCTGGCGGCGGAAGCGCCGCGCATCGGCCGAGGCGACATGCCGGAGTCCCTCGCACCCATTGGCGGCCCCCTGGAGGTACGCCACCTGGAACAGGCCATCACCAGCATGGCCAAGGATTTGCACCGCCTGCACGAAGAACGCACTCTGCTGCTCACCGGCATTTCCCACGAACTGCGGACGCCCCTGTCGCGTCTGCTGCTGACCCTGCATCTTCAGGACCCCGATCTGCTGGCCGGGAAAGCGGCCATGCTGGTGGACGTCAGTGAAATGGACGAGACCATCGACAAGTTTCTGACCCTGGTACGCAGCGGAGACGAGGAAAAAGTCATCCGGGTAGAGGTGACCGACTGGGTAATGGAAATGGCCGAAACGGGTCGCGAACGCTACGGTCTGGAGGTACAGGTAGAACATGCTGCCGAGGCGACCGCCTTGCCGCCCCTGCGCTGCCGCCCTTTGGCGCTGGAAAGAGTGTTCCGCAACCTGTTCGACAACGCCAGACGGTATGGTGGCGGGCGTCTGGACGTCCAGATCATCCGCCATCCGGACAGCACCGAAATCCGTCTACGCGACCACGGCCCCGGCGTACCTGAACGGGATATAGAAGCGATGAACAGCGGCACGCTGCCCCGTCAGTCCGGGCACGGTTCCGGCATCGGCCTGCGCATCTGCCGGCGCATCATGGCTTTGCACGGCGGTACGCTGCGTTTCGCCAACGCCCGAACCGGCGGGCTCATCGCGAAGCTTGCATTTCCCGACCATGGAACGGTCGCGCCGGGGCTGGCCACAAGCTCCTTTTAGGGGTATTTTTCGGACGGCCTGATGCTTGACAAGGCATCAATAAACGGGAATCATTCTCGTCTACCAATGTAAATACGGATCATTCCATGTCTGCTGCGCCCGCTGCCCGCAATATCCAATCCCTGGCCCATCGCTCGCGCTGGGGTATCTTCCTCGCGGTACTGGGTCCCGGCCTGGTGGTCATGCTCGCCGATACCGACGTCGGCAGCATCATCACCGCCGCCCAGAGTGGCGCACAATGGGGCTTCAAGCTGCTGCTCCTGCAATTCGTCCTCATGCCTATTCTCTACATCGTGCAGGAGCTGACGGTCCGTCTCGGCATTTTTACGGGTAAAGGACACGGTGAACTGATTAGCGAAACCTTCGGGAAAGGCTGGGCCTATCTCTCCGTCGCCGGTCTCAGTATCGCCACCACCGGCGCCTTGCTGACGGAATTTTCAGGAGTCGCGGGCGTCAGCCATCTCTATGGCTTGCCGCGCTGGGTCGGGGTTGCCCTGGCCGCAGCCACCCTGCTGATCGTCGTCTGGACCGGTTCGTATCGACGCGTCGAACGCATCGCCTTGATCATGGGCCTCTTTGAGCTGGTCTTTTTTGGTATCGCCTGGGCCAGTCATCCCAGCATCCATGAAATCCTGGATGGCCTGCTGCACGCCCCCATCACCAACGACCACTACATGATGCTGGTCGCCGCCAATATCGGTGCCGTCATCATGCCGTGGATGGTGTTCTACCAGCAGTCGGCAGTGGCTGATAAGGGTCTGCACCCCGAACATTACCGCCATGCCCGTTGGGATACCGCGTTCGGCGCGATCATTACCCAGGCGATCATGGCGGCGGTGCTGATCGCCACAGCCGCCACCATTGGCCGCCTCAACCCCAACGCACCCCTCAATACGGTGCATCAGCTCTCGGAGGCCATCATTCCCTATCTCGGCAACACCTGGGGACGGATTGTGTTTTCCCTGGGCATCCTTGGGGCAGGTATGGTGGCGGCCATCGTCGCCTCCCTCGCCGGGGCCTGGGGTTGGGGGGAAGTCACCGGCTTTCGCCACTCCCTGGAGCATCACCCCAAAGATGCGCCCTGGTTTTACGGGATCTACACCACCATCATCGCGGCTGGCGCCGCGGCAGTGATCACCATCCCCGACCTCGTCAGCCTCGACATCGGGGTCGAAGTGATGAATGCGCTGCTCCTGCCCCTGGTGCTGGGCTTTCTGGTGGCCCTGTCCATCAAGGCGCTGCCCGCCGAACACCGCTTGCGCGGCCCCTATCTCTGGCTGGTGCTGTTCGTGGTGATTCTGGCGGGGGGGTTGGGAGTTTACGGAGGATTGAACAGCATTCCGGGTTGGTAGACGCAGCATGCCGCCACCTCCGGCACCGGGCTACGCCTACGCCTCGCCGGTGTTCATACCCTGACGGATCGCCCCGCGCTGTTCGTCCAGAATCTGGTTGCCATGCTTCCACAGGTAATAGATAACGAGGACCCCCATGGGAATCAGCAGGCTGGAAATAAGAGAGACAAATAACGTTGCCGTTTTCATGTACCGCCCTCTGCGTGTGCGCGCAGTAGTGATCGCCAGGACGAAGCGCTTTATTTCTCTGCCATCCGCATTTTCTGTGCTCATTTAGAAGCTCTCCACCCGGAAAAGATTGTCGGCCGGAACACCAGGCCCCGCGCTGCTCTGCAGTGTAAACGCCCACGGGGGCGGCTTCAAATCCACAGCGCCGAACCGATGCACGGGCGATGGTCCCCGATGCACCTTGCGCATCCCGTGGCGCACCCCTATCCTTCTTTACGCGAGCAGATCGCGCATCGTGACACGATGGCTGCGAGGAAGCGTCATCTCTACCTGGCGGGCCGGCAGGATCGGGGTTGTCTGGAATCAGGCGGAGGTTGGAGAACTATGGGTGCGATCAGCATCACGCACAGGGGCAACGCACCAAAAGGCATTCAGCCATGAACGGCCTGCTCCGCATCGCCCTGAAACTGCTGCTCAACGACAAAGGCAAATTCGCCACCCTGGTCATCGGCATCACCTTCTCCGTCTTTCTGATGATGCAGATGACCTCCATGTTTTCCGGGATACTCTATCAATCCGCGGCCAACATCGTGAATGTCGGTGCCAGGATGTGGGTGATGGACCCCGCCGTCCGAACCCCGCAAAACAGTATCCCCATGCCCAACTATGTGCTGGACGCGGTGCGCAGCATACCCGGCGTCAAGTTTGCGGTGCCCTTTTATGTGGGTGCGGGCCTCGTCAAGCTCAATGACGGCACCTATCAGTCCGCCACCATCATCGGTCTGGACGACGCCAGCCTGTTCGGCCGACCGACGATCATCTCCGGCAATATTCTGGATATTTACAGGAACAACGCTTTCATCATGGTCAAGGACGCCAACTACGCCAAACTGGGCAGCCCCAAAATAGGCACCAGCTTTGAGATCAATGATCATCGCGCGGTTGTCGTAGCCCTGGCCCACACCCCGGTGTCCGGCCTGTTCGGTTTGCCGACCCTGTATACCACCTATAACCGCGCCACCCAGGACCTGCCCTCCACCCGCTACCTGATTTCCTACATCCTGGTGCAGCCCAAAAGCACCCGGGATATCGCCGCCATCGAGCAGCAGGTAAAGCAACTGGGCTATCTGGCCTTGACCGATCGGCAATTCATCACCCGCAACGACCGGTTCTATGAATTTCAGACCGGGATGGGCACCAGCATCCTGATCATGACTCTGATCAGTTTTCTCGTAGGACTATCCATCGCCGGAGAGACCTTTTACATGTTCGTTCTGGACAATCTGGAGCATTTCGGCGCTCTCAAGGCCATTGGCGCCAAAAGCGGCGAACTGATCCAGATGATCGTCTTTCAGTCGCTGGTCGTGGGGTTCCTGGGTTTCGGCTTCGGCGTGCTGCTGTCTTCCACCATGATCGCCATCTCCAAAGTGGAGATCGCCAACTACGCCGCCATGGTCACTTACGAAAACCTGTTTCTGGCCCTGATCATGGTCCTGATCATTTCCGCCTTTTCGAGCTATATCGGCATTCGCAAGGTCATCCGCATCGACCCCTTTGACGTCTTCCGGGGTTAGCATGATCCTGACCGCGCGGGATATCACCAAATCCTTTGGCGAGGCACCGAACCAGACCTACGCGCTGCGCGATGTCAGCTTCGCGGTGAATTTCGGCGAGATGCTGTATATCGTCGGCCCCTCCGGCTCCGGCAAAACCACGCTGTTGAGCATCATCTCCGGCATCTTGCGCCCCGATGACGGCGATGTGGTGGTCAAGGATACGGATATCTGGAAGCTGGGCAGTGACGCACTGGCCGGCTTTCGTCTGCAGACCATCGGTTTCGTCTTTCAGGATTACCATCTCTTTCCCCGCCTGACCACCCTGGAAAACGTGGCCATTCCGCTGATTCTCCGGCGCGAGCCCTGGGACAAGAGTCTGGCGGCGGCGCGCAAAACGCTGCAGGTCGTCGGTCTGGCGGAAAAAGAAAGCCTGCCGCCCTACAAACTCAGCGGGGGCGAGCAACAACGGGTCGCCATCGCCCGCGCCATCGTTGCCCAACCGGACCTGCTGATTTTCGATGAGCCTACCGCTTCCCTGGATGGGGACACCGGCAGGAAAATCGTCGCCTTCGTCAAGGAGCATATTTTGAATATGCAGCGTGCGATCATCATCGTGACTCACGACAGCAGAATTTATGAATACGCGACGCGGATCATCCGTATGGAAGATGGCCGGATCGTCCCCGAGGCAGGAGCGGACCATGAGAAATAAGATACTATTCGGGCTCGCCATCGTTGGCATCCTCATCGGCCTGGTCAGCGCCTACATATACAGCCGGCAAACGCCACCGCAACCCCCTCTGGCCACCAACTACAATCCCTACGTCAACGGAATATTCGCCAACGGCATCATCGAGAGTTACGCGGCCGATGGCGAAAACATCAACATCTACCCCCAGGTATCCGGTAGGGTGACCGGCATCTTCGTCCAGGAGGGGCAGACGGTGGCGAAGGGCGCGCCGATCTTCGCCATCGATGACTCCGTGCAAAAGGAACTGGTGGCCCAGAACAAGGCCCAGGCCCAGGCCGCCCTGGCCCTGTTGCAGGAATTGAAAGCGGAACCCCGGAAAGAGACCCTGACCATTGCCGAAAAACAGGTCGAATATGCCCGGGCCAGCCTGAAATACCAGCAGGCACAACTGGGAATCACCCAAAGGGAAAGGGCCATCGATCCCCAGGCGGTGAGCAAACTTGCCCTGGAGAACGTGCAAAACTCGGTCCTGATTGCCCGGAACAATCTTAAGGTGGCACAGGCGCAGTATGCGCTGACCAGGGCCGGCGCCTGGCGTTACGATATCCGGAATCAACAAGCCATATATGACGCGGCGCAAAAAACCTACGCGTCCAGCAGCGCCCTGTTGCGGGAATATGTGGTGCGGGCGCCGGTCACCGGCGATGTCCTGCGCATCAGCACCGCCGTCGGCAGCTACGCGTCCCCCCAGGGAGTCTACGGCACCTATACGCAGGGGATGAATCCGGTCGTGGTGATGGGCAAGAAGACCGCCTATATGCAGGTCCGCGCCTATCTGGATGAAATACTGGTGCCACGGCTTCCGGCCCCCGCAGACATTACCGCGAAAATGTTCATTCGCGGACTCAGCAATGTCAGCGTACCGCTGCAGTTCGTACGGATACAGCCCTACGTGACGCCGAAGATCGAACTGTCCAATCAAAGAACCGAAAAAGTGGACGTACGGGTGCTGCCGATTCTCTTCAAGTTCAAAATTCCGGCACACATGAACCTGTTTCCCGGCGAGCTGGTGGATGTGTATATAGGCAAGAAATAGCGGCGGTCACACGCCAAACTTCTGTTGCAGGATCGTGCTGACCGCTCCGCACATGGGCTCCTTTTCGGAAGCACACAGATCGCGAATGACGTGAAAGGGTATCCCCGCGTCCCACAGGGAAAACCCGCAGGCCATTATGCAGGCGCCCGTCCGGCTACCGACCAGCCCCCATTCGGTGATTCCCGTAAACTCACGCAAGACGGTGATCGCCGCGTGATTCAATCCGTAACCCGGTTTATCGATCACCACCGCGTGCCCCACGTCGATCACCGCACCGCCATCGTTGCCGTCGTTCATGCGGGTCCGGAACAGGCTGTCGGGCAGATTGCAGAAACGGGTAGCCACGACAACCGAATAATCCTGGGCCGCATCCCTGATACGGTCCACCAGGTCCGGCTTGGGGGAAAATCCAAACTGAAGATCAATGACCAATAATCCGCTGCTTTGCGGCATAACGCGCTCCTCATCCGTCTGGGTATTACAAGCACAAGTCGTTCCCATGATGTGCCCCACCGCCTATAATACCAACTTATGAATCATATGGAATATTTAATGGACACGGCATACTGCTGTTGCCCCCAAGGGTTCAGGTTACCTGCAATGCGCCGGCAAACCTATGGCCATCGCGGTCCGGTAGATTGAACAGGGCAGAGCGAAGCCTCCGCGACCTCGCCACCCGGTGGCTGCCGGCTCCGACAGGCGCCCTCGCTGCCACCTACCGCTTGCTGGAGCATTCGGGCGGACCTGTGGTGGACCTCCTGATCCGCCTGTGGCTGGCGAAAGTCTTTTTTGTGTCGGGCGTATTAAGGATTTTCGGCCTGAGCATCGAGCCCTACCTGTCCGGTGCGGCATATCCCGTGCCGTGGGTGGAGCCGCTCAGCCCCACCTATCTGGGCGCCGCGATACAGATGATCATCCCGATGTTGCTCGCGCTGGGGTTGGCAACCCGGTGGGCCGCGCTGTACATGCTCATTCTCGTGCTGGTGGTCCAGTTCAACTACCTCGCTCTGGATATCAACCTGTACTCGGCGGTGCTGTTCGGGTGGTTCGTGATATGTGGTGCGGGGCCACTGTCGCTGGACCATCTCCTCGCCCGAGGATTGGGGGATACCGCGCTGCCCTTCGCCACGGCGCTGACCCGCCTGGCGGGCGCCGTTACGCGATATCTCAGGCCGTACTATCAATTGCTTATCCGTCTGTGGCTTGGGTTGGCACTGCTGGCGGCAAGTACGGAAACCTCGATACCCGTCGGGCTGACAAAGCTGCTTCCGGAAAAGTCGCTGGCCCATTTTGCCCCGGCGCCCACGCTGGCGCTGGTGGGCGCGCTGCTCGTGACTTTCGGCCTGGCCGCCCGCCCCGCCGCACTACTGCTTATGCTGGCCGTTGCCGGGATGCATGCAGCCGGCGCGGCTGATCCGGCGGATGTCTATTTCATGATGACGCTGGCACTGGTTGGCCTGTATGGGCCGGGCGATCTGTCGCTCGACAAATGGATTTCGGCTATCCTCCCGCAGATCAGCGGCAGGCAGACATGTCCGCCGGAGGGTGCGCCGCACGTGGTGATCGTGGGCGCCGGCTTCGGTGGGCTGGCATGCGCGGCGCGGTTGACCAAAACGCCGGTGCGGGTGACCCTGATCGATCGCCATAACTACCACTTGTTCCAGCCCTTGTTATATCAGGTCGCCACGGCTTCGCTTTCCCCTGCCGATATCGCCGCTACGGTGCGTGGCCTGTTTTGCGATCACCTCAACGTACAGGTGCTGCTGGGTCAGGTGACCGGGATCGATACCACGCAACGGGCGGTGTTGATCGGCAAACGACGCCTGTCATACGATTACCTGGTGCTTGCTACGGGCGCGTCCCACAGCTATTTCGGACGGGACGAGTGGGAGCCTTATGCGCCGGGATTGAAGACCATCGACGATGCGGTGGAAATACGGCGACGGATTCTCTCCGCCTTCGAACAGGCGGAATCTGCCGAAGATCCCGCCGAGCGTCTGGGCCTGCTCACCTTTGTGATTGTGGGAGGCGGACCAACAGGGGTCGAGCTGGCAGGCGACATTGCCGAACTGGTGCGCCACGGCATGGAGAAGGAGTTCCACTATTTCGACCCGGCCAGCGCCCGCGTGGTTCTGATTCAGTCGGCTGCGCGCATCCTGCCGACTTTTCCCGGAGTATTATCAGAAAAGGCGCAGCGCTCACTCGAACGGCTGGGCGTCGAGGTCATGCTGGAAAGCAGGGTAGAGCACATTGATCAGGAGGGAGTGCGCATCAACGGCGAACGCCTGGCGTCTCGCACGGTATTGTGGGCGGCGGGGGTCGTGGCATCCCCGGCGGCGCGATGGCTCAACGCTGCAGCCGACCGCAGCGGCAGGGTGAAAGTCGAACCGGACCTCTCGGTAGCCGGTCTGCCAAACGTGTTTGTCATCGGTGACACCGCGCTGGCCAATGCCTGGAAGGGAAAACCGGTGCCCGGCCTGGCACCGGCGGCGAAGCAGGGCGGGGCCTACGTGGCAAGAACGATTCGCCGAAAACTACAAGGACAGTCGGAGCAACCGCCATTTGCATACCGCCACATGGGCAGCCTCGCCACCATCGGCAGGAAAGCTGCAGTGGCAAGCTTCAACGGCGTCAACGTGAGCGGCGCATCGGCCTGGTGGCTATGGGGCCTGATTCATGTAGCTCTTCTCGTGGGTTTGCGCAACCGCATCTCGGTGATGTTCAACTGGTTCTGGGCCTATCTCACGTTCAAACGGGGCACCCGCCTGATCACGGGAAACGAGGCGTCTCTGGCAGAAAATCCTGTCATAAGGACCATCGAACGGCCCTGAACAGGCCTATCCCGATGAAAATCGCATGGGCCAACCGCAGTGCAGCACGTTTGGTGTCCGTTGCGGACTAGGACGGAAGCATTCTCTTTCCCACCTGCTATACTCCAATCAGGAGTAGTGTCCGGCCATACACTGGAGGTGCCTTATGAGCCCCGATATCCGCCGTATCCTGTTGGTCGCCGCTGTGTCGCTATGCCCGATGATGGTTTCGCTCGGAGCTGCGGCCAGTCCTCCCTTGCAGCTCGCCATGAACGGCAACCCCGTTGGAAAAATGCCCCAAGGCAGCGGTACCACGCCTTCCGGCCTGAAGTATATCCAGATCCTCGCCCCCGCCAATGGCGCCGAGATCGCTGCCGGCGTTCCCGTGGTCCTGTCCTACGATGTCACCCTGGCCCCTAACGGCAATCACATCCACTTCTACGTCGACAACCACATGGCCGGATTAAGCCATGAACTGAAGGGGACCTTTTCCCTGGGCACATTGGCGCCCGGTACCCATGACATCTGCATCAAGGAGGCCACGGTGGCGCACGTCCTCATCGGGGTCAACCGGTGCATTTTGGTTACGGTCAAGTAGCCATGTCGGGCTTCTTCTTCAGCACCCAACTTCTGCTCTATGCCTGCATTCAGGCGCTGCACAATCTGGGGGCGGTGGCCATCGTCGGCGGCGGCGCCGCGGCGCTGCTGCTGGCGCGCCGTTCTCCCGGCACGCAGAGAACGCTGGTGTGGGTAATCACCTTGGGATGGGTTAACCAGGGGGTAACCGGCGCCCTTTTCGGGATTACCAGCTATGCCTATGATGGCCGTTTGCCCGACATTCACGGGATCGCCCTGACGGCCCTGTTCCTCAAGATGGCGTGTGCCGTTGCGGGTATCATCCTCGGAATGACCTACCTGGGCTTTGAAAGCGGATGGTCGGGCGCGGGGCAGCGCCGGGTTCTGGGTGCCGATTTTGGCCTGGGTGTCACGGCACTCACCGCCGCGGCATTCCTGCGTTGGTTTTCCTGATGTCACAGGGGCGTCGTGACTTGCCGCGCAGACTGTTTGATAATGGCCTCAATACCTGTGCGCGCAAGCGCAATCCCCTACCTGTACCCACCTGATGAAGGAGTCGACGAATGAGCGAACAGACGCTGCCCTGGGACGAAGACGCACTGCAACGCCTGGAGAAGATGCCTTCTTTCGTGCGCAACATGGCCAAGGCCAAAATCGAGAAGGCCGCCAGGGAAGCGGGCGAACCGAAAGTCACCGCCGCGTTTCTCGATGCCAACAAAGGGAAACTGATGGGTTAGCGTCAGTTCGGTCGTAGATGAGCTTGCAAATGTGGCGTGCGTGTAGCAACTTACCTACACTATCCCATCCAGGAGGTGTCGCCATGACCATCACGACCCTATCCAGCCGAGAACTTAATCAGGACGTTGCTCGTGCCAAGAACGGCCCAGTGTTCATCACGGATCGCGGCAAACCAGCACACGTGCTGTTGAGCATCGAGGAATACCGGCGACTTACTGGCAAGCGTAGGAACCTCGTTGAGGCGTTGTCCATGCCGGGCATTGCCGATATCGAAATGGAGATCCCCCGTTCACGCGAGTTTCCCCGGCCAGCGGCCTTTGAATGATGTTCGTGCTTGATACCAATGTTATTTCCGAGCTGCGCAAGGCCGGCGACGGCAGGGCCGATGCCAACGTTACAGCATGGCTGTCGGGCACGGACGCAACGAGTTTCTACATCTCGGCCGTGACCACCATGGAACTTGAGGTTGGTATTCTCCGCGTGGAGCGGCGTGACGCCGTTCAAGGAGCGCGGCTGCGCACTTGGATGGACCACCATGTTCTTCCTGAATTTTCCGAACGCACGCTGCCGATCGATGAGGGGTTGTAGCACTTCGTTGTGCCCAACTCCATGTGCCCAATCCTCGCCCCGAGCGAGACGCGTATATCGCAGCCACCGCACTTGTGCATGGCATGACCGTGGTGACCCGGAATGTAGCCGACTTCGAGCCGACCGGCGTGGCCATCATCAATCCTTGGGAGGCTCACCTCTGACCAAGTCGCTGTCTGCGCTACGATATGAGCGTGGGCGGGCACGCCAAGCATTGGACGGAAGAGTAAATACCGCTGGTACGACCAGATGGCGGCTGCTGGCACGCGGCTTCAATAATTCCTGACTGATCTGAATCATAATGCCTCTCCCCCTTCATTGAGAATATTCATGTAGGCGTCGTACACAAAAACACGATTGCGGCGCCGACCGGTCAGTTCGCGAGCGATGCCTATTTCAACCAACGCCATCATAGCCTTGGAAGCTGTGGGGAAACTGATGCCAGCTTGCCGACTGATCTGACCAAGGTCGTTCAGGGGGCGCTGGCGTAGTGCTTCGAGTACTCGCAGGAAATTTGCGGCCCCACGTCCGACGGCCCGTACACGATGGCTATCCTGCTGGAACAGATCCACCAGGCGGCGGGCGGTGTTCACCGCGCCCGTGGCCGTTAATTCCACACCTTCGAGAAAGAAGTCAACCCAGGCTTCCCAATCGCCGTGGCGACGCACACCATCCAGCAGCTCATAGTACATATCGCGGTGCTGCTTGAAGTAGAGGCTAAGGTAGAGCATGGGCTGAATCAACAGGCCACCTTCATGCAACAGCATGGCGATCAATAACCGGCCCAGGCGGCCGTTGCCATCCAGAAAGGGGTGGATGGTCTCGAACTGGACATGAGCGAGCGCCGCTTTCAGCAATACAGGAAGGGTGGTTCCATCGTCATGGATGAAGCGCTCCAACGCCGCCATGCAGGACTCAACCTCCTGCGGCGGCGGAGGCACGAAGCGGGCATTGCCAAGCCGAGTGCCGCCGATCCAGTTCTGGGTACGGCGGAATTCGCCTGGAGCCTTTTCCGCGCCGCGTCCCCGCGCCATCAGGTGAACATGTATCTCACGCAGCAGCCGGTTGCAAAGAGGAAAGCCTTCACGCAGCCGGTCCATGCCAAACTCCAGGGCGGCGACGTAGTTGGAAACTTCCACGACGTCGTCGAATGGTACGCCGGGGGTTTCATCCAACTCGAATAGCAGCAAGTCAGACAGTGAGGACTGGATTCCTTCGATCTGCGAGGAAAGCACCGCTTCGCGCCGAACATATGCATAGAGGAAAAGCTGTGGATCTGGCAGCAGCAGGGCGATGCTGTCAAGACGCCCCAAGGCAAGAGTGGCCCGCTCCAGCGCCGCCTGTCGGGTACCATTCAGTTCCAGCGGCGGCACAGGAGGCAGCGCGTCAGGTATGAAGGAACGGACAGTCTCTCCCCCGGCTGTGCTGGTTTCGTAATGGCCTGTCGCTTCTCGAAACATGGTAATCCTTTAATTAGATGCTTTGCTATTAAACAAAAACGGTAGTTTTTTAATAGAATGGCATTCTGCAGTAATATTTGGGCTCCAGCAAGCACCGAAGGCCGCGATTCTGGAAGCCGTCGGGCAGTACGCCCCGGAGCACATCACCCTCCTGTCGAAGCTCAAGATGGGCGACATTGCCAGCGAAGCGGTTGGCGGACGACGCCGGCTGGATGCTTGTCGTGTTCCAGACCGAGTACCACACGAAGTCGGAAGGCATACCGGAAGCGGCGGGCGACGATGACGACGCGACAGAATATCCCGCCGACGAGGTGGAGTGATGCACCCTGAATCAGGTGGGTACACTTCTTGAATCGCCTTCATGGTCATCTTCAGTGTGGGCATCCTGGACCTCCTGTAAAAAGAGCCAAAGATGCTGTTTAAGCCAATGAATGGCCAGAATGTTTTCTTTCGCCAAGGGGAAACTCGGGTACCCAAGGTTTGGCATGGCTGGCGCGGAGCACGTCGGGCAAGGCCAGGCCGGTGACAGCGCAGGCGCCACCCCAGTAGGTCAACATGGCTTCGCGGAATTTCTGCTGGCCGATGCGCTGGCGTACCATGCGTTCGACTTTGGTCAGGCGGCCTGCTCGGGCTTGTGAATGGCCGCCAGTTCTTCGGCCAACCGACGTTCTGCAACGGTCAAATCGTAAGCCTGCTGCATGCGTAGCCATATCCCCGGCCCGTTACCCAGATATTTGCCGATACGCAAGGCCATCTCCGGGGTGATGCCCTTGCGCTCAGACAGGATGCCGTGAACGGTCTGGCGCGAGACCCGCAGGCCACGGGCAAACTCTGCTACAGAGATATCCAGTGCGGGCAGTACCTCTTCCCGCAATATCTCGCCAGGATGCGTCGGTATCCGATCCACTTGCTCAACGGTCATTTCGTCCATTGGACACCCCCTTCCTTAATGGTAATTCTCCAGATCAATGCGCCAGGCATCTCCTTCACGCCACTCGAAGGTGATGCAATAGGGTCCATTCACATGAACCGTGTACCGCTTCGGTTTCCCCTCCAAAGCATGGAAGTCGAAACCCGGCACGTTCAACTCCTCCGGGGATGTCGCAGCGTTTATGGCATCGAGCCTGCGCTTGCAGCGGGTTACCAAATCCGCACCGACTTTCGCCGATTGACCTGTTTCGAAAACCTGCTTGAGGCCCTTATGCACAAAACTTCGTATCAAGTGGAACCCTCGGAGAGGTTGTTACCGTCCTGTTAAAAATTACACCGCAGTGCCATAGGTGTCAACCATCTGTTGACAGTCGCTGGCGCACGCCTTGCCCACAAACTTCAAGGCTGAAGGAGTTGGGCCAACGCCATGTGCGTTGGCCTTTTCGTTTCCGGGTAGCTACAACAGACGCTGCGCATGTTTTTGCGCCAGCTTGCGCCGCTTGTTCTCATACTCCAGCCAGAATGCCATGATCAGCCGTCGTCTGCCGTCGTGGTACTTTTTCATCACGATCAGGTAGTCCAAGGCTTGCAGCCACACATAGGTGTGGATGTCGCCGTCGCCTTCCGCGTAGTCCCAATGCAGCACGGCGGGGTCGTCAAGGTGATCGAGCATGGCGCGCGCCCAGGGCAGACGCTCGGCGCGGCGAAAATCCGGCAGGCGGTTTCCGGAGCGCGGCGGGTGTTTCACAGCGATACCACTTGCAGACCGAAGGCCTCGGCGGCGCGACATTGGCGGGCGTCGGCCGAGATGAATACTTCGGCGGTGCAGGCGAGGGCGGCGCCCAGGTGGATGGCGTCCATGCCGCGCAGCGTGTGGTTTTCCAACGCCTTGACGGCATGCTGGATGACCTGGGGCGTCGTATCGCAGATCAGCGCATCGGCGATGTCGAGCATAAGGGCGCGCTTGATGATCTGGTATTGCGCGTCCGTCAGGCGTCCTTCCCGTTGCAGGCGACGGAAGGCGGAGATCAGTTCAGGCACCGCGATGACCGACAGCGCCAGTTCGCTGGCCCGTCCGCACCACGCCAGGACGTCCGCGGTGCCGGTCTCGTCGATGTAGCGCTTGGCAAAGGCCGATGAGTCGAAATAGACGCGCATCAGTCTCCGCGCTCGTCGAGGATGAGCCGGCTGATCTCCTTGCCGCCGATGGCCAGCGGGCGTGCCGGACGCTGCTTCCACGAGGGCAGTTGCGCCGGGATGGGGTGGATTTCGGCGATTGGCTTGCCATTGCGCAATACGCGCACCGTCTGGCCGCTCTCGACCAGATCGAACCAGGTCTTGGCGTGGTTGCGTAAATCGGTGAAGGTGGTTTCCGGCATGAATGTGCTCCCGTCAGATGATGTACATCAAAGTGTACATTACAGATGTGTCCGGCAACAACATATGCACATCGCCGACTTCCCAGGGCCCCGACGTTGCGATTGGTTGTCGCTTAAGCACAACAGATGCGCTCGAGAACTGAGCCGGCAGTACCGAGATCCCGTGAAGCCCGCAGAGCAACTTCATGAACGAACAGAGCGGGCCGTTGATTTCACCAAGCAATTTAGCCTTCCGGAACCTTTGGCATAAATTCTGCTGTCTAAAGCTCGGGCTTGTCAGTGAGATTTCTCATGCTTTCTGTCATAACCCGAATGGCGGTCTGATCGTAAACGTTCAGCCATCCCCTCACCATCATGTTGCAGGGGCTTTTCTTCGTCTGGTACTGTCACAGACGGATTACTGATCGGATTCGTGGCGGGTGGATAGGGGCAGCACCAGCACGAAAAAACCCGCCAAGTGGGGACTGTATGGGGACCAGATTGATATTGTGCGCCGTGGTCCGTCTGGATGCTCTTGTAACTACCTGTTTTATTTGGTGGGGACGGCGGGATTCGAACCCGCGACCCACGGCTTAAAAGGCCGCTGCTCTACCGACTGAGCTACATCCCCAAAGACCCTGCAAGATACCCGACAGGGCTGCGTATTATCGGGTGCAGGCAGTGGCCGGTCAAGACACAACCGCAACAGACACCACCGCAACGGCGCCAGCGAACCTTACGCAATCCATCAAGCCGAACATCAGCCCTGTTTACCACCCCGAAACACCGCCCACTCTCGCTCCACGAAGGTCGTGAACTCCGTGCGGAAGCGCTCCGGAGCGAAGCGCAGGGCGTTTTCGCGGCAGGCTTCCGGGGTGATGGCCGCACCCGCTCCCTCGAAGCGCTCCACGGCGGCGATGATGGCGGCAACGGATTGTTCGTAAAAGAATACGCCGGTGGGCGCAGGGGATGACGCTGCGCACTCCGCCTCCGGCAGGGGAACGATGGTCTCCAGCGCCCCGCCCTTGCCAAAGGCGATGACGGGCGTGCCGCAGGACTGGGCCTCCAGGGGGGTGATACCGAAGTCCTCCTCCGCCGCGAAGACGAAGGCGCGCGCACTCCTACCCATGCTTATCCCAAAAACCTTGGTGCATGCTCAGTTTTCGCTTGATGGGCAAGGCCAGCGAGGACGAATGCTGGCCAAGCTTATATCCCAGATATTTGGCCAAGGTGCGAATAAAAGCAGACGGCAGTAACCAAGGCGCATGCCGTAGGAGATAGGCAATCTCGGAACGCACGAAGCGGCCGCCCTCGCCTTCCGGCTTTCCAAAATCCCGAAGAATCCACGCCTGGTCCTGATGCATCACGCCAATATCAAAATAGCGCTTAAACTCCTGCGCCACGCTATAGCCATGCGAGTGCCTCACCTGGGCCTCGGCCACATATGCGATGGTCCACCCTGCCTGTAGCATACGAGCGGCCACCACCATGTCTTCACCCAGAATCAGGCTTTGGGGAAAGCCTCCAACCGCCATGAGCGCTTCTGTGCGATAAGCCGCAAAGGAATTGGAAGTAAAAGCCGCCTTGATACCCATACGTGCCTTGTCTGCAATGGTTCGCTTAGTCGACCGAGGTGGATAATTGAAAAGCCGCGCATGGGCCTCTATAGCGCCGGAGCCCAGCCTAGGCAACTGGCGCCCATAAGTAGCGCCTACTCGGGGATCAGCAAATGGCGCCACCAACTGCGCCAAGGCATTGGGATCTGCCAGCACCGCATCCTGGGTGAGATAAACCAGCACATTAAATGCCGCCAGCCGTTCGGCAGCCATCTGCCGCGTACCTCCGTGGTCGAATGTCCCCTTGGCCAAGAGCAGGACATCAAAACCATCTTTCAATGCGGCCGCATCCGTTCCATCTTTCGAGCCAGAGTCTACAACCAACACATACCCTGGCGGTGGAATCTGCTGGCGTAAGGCATCGAGGCAGCGCAACCAGACTTCGCCACCGTTCCACGTTGGAATGATCACTGCAACTTTATTTGCCGACATTATCGCTCCAGCACCCGCTCCGCGCCGGCATAAACCACCAGCCAGTCATGCACTATGGCGATGCGCATCAGTCTTCCGCAGCCTCCGCAAGCACCCGCCAGGTCTGTTCGGCGGTTTTATCCCACTTAAACTGCCCGGCCCGCTCCAGTCCCTTCTCCCGTAGCACCGCGCGCAGGGAAGCATCTTCGATCAGCCGCTGAAGACCATCCGCAATGGCGTCGATGTCATAGGGGTCCACTTGCACGGCGGCATCGCCAACCACCTCCGGCAATGACGCACAGTTACCCACCAGCGTAGGGGTGCCTGATGCCATCGCCTCCAGAGGGGGCAGCCCGAAGCCTTCGTAGACGGAAAGATACGCGAAGGCGATCGCCCCCGCGTATAAAGAGGGGAGAAGTTCATCGGGGACATGGCCGGTAAGAAAGACCCGAGGCGGCAGCGCCTTCAACTCCGGTACGTCCTGAAATACCAGGCTTTTCCCTTTCGCCCCGCTCACGACCAACCAAACATCTTCCGGCAAGCGGCGATAAATGATTGCCCAGGCGCGCAGCAGGCGGCCAAGATTCTTGCGCGGCTCCAGGGACCCAAGGCTCAAAACATAACGACTGGTCGGCAATTCCAGTTTTTGAATGGCGCTCTCCACATCATCCCCGTCTTGCGGACCAAAACGGGCATCCACTCCCAACGGAACGACAGTCACCTTATTGTCAGCGACGCCGGTGGTTTCCAGAAGACGCGCCTTGGTAAATTCCGAATCGGTAATCACCCGCGCGACCCGCCGCGCCAATTTCGGCGTGAGGAAGCGGTACCACGCCGAAAAGCGCGGGTTAAGCCACTCGGGGTGATCAATCGGCACTACATCGTGGATGGTCACTACTTGCCGGGAGACCGCCAGGGGTCCGGTGTTGCTTGGACTCCATAGCAGATGCCCTCGCGTCCGCAGCGGCAGGACCGCCTGCTCCCAGAGGTGAGCACGGGCGCCGCTGATAGGGTGCCGGGGGGCAATCTGTTGTATGCCACCAGCAGGCATTCGCTGCAGCAACTCCAGCAGATAGCGTTGCACGCCGGTTATGGATTGACCTAAAATTCTGGAATTAACGTAGAACAAGTTTAATCATACCTCTCGGTCCTTCTGAAATAATCTACCAATGACTACCCCAAAGAAAAGGGATAGTATTGGTGCTTCAACGATATTTACCACCATACCGTATGCTATCAAAAAAACAAGGATAGAAAACATTAAAGATGCATCATTCGTCCTCAAAAAGGACCGGGCTGCCTTTAAGCAAATGGCAATCAATATTACGGCGGCGAGAATCGGCCCAAGGTCAACCGCCAAATAAACATATAAATTATCTGCGGGCAACGCATTTGATGGCTCGAAATAGGTTTGCGGGGTGCCGATTCCGCCAATCCCCCGACCGAAAAGCCACCCTACATCATGGTGCAAAAGGCCGAATGACGCTGGCCATGTATAGTTCAGCCTATCGCCGAAACTCGCAAAGATAAACCGGTCAAAATAACCATGAAATGTTGGATTATAATGGATAATAACAGTTGACAACGGCAAAAAAACTAACAGGCTGAGATTAGCCAACAAAAGCAGCACCCAGATTTGGCGCCACAACAATTTATGGCCAAATACTTTTCCGCTTATAAAAAATGTAGTTAATATCAAATATGCTCCAAGGACACCCTTTGTTGTTGTCAGCGTAACACCTACACCAGAAGCAATCCACACCAATACTTTTATGGCGTTGCTGTTTATAACGAACATCAGCCAGACAGAAAAAAACATGATCTGTATGGCTGCATCGAAAGAGGCGCCGGAAAATCCGCCAATCCTACTGATCCCAAACGCCCACCATCTCCGAGAAATTTGCACTTCCTCCCCACCAATTTTAAAGCTTGCACCAACCCACGGATATTGCACGAAAACGTTAATAAGAACCCCTGACAACGCTATAATAAATAAGATAACAAATATCTTTTTGTATGCGTTCGTATTATTAAAAAAATAGTGCGCCGACAACAAACCATATAGCAACGGTATGATCACCCACACTCCAAATAATGATTGATCAAGAGAAGGAAGCTCTACCATACCCCACCCAGCGAACAGCGTTACAATCGCGCCCCCAATAATTAAAGCCTTACTAGCGCGCCCAATATAACTTATCATGAATGGTATCATAATGAACAACAGAATCTTGGGTATATACACAAATTCAGCAAGGCCAAACTTCGCCATATAATAACGAAATGGACCATAGCAAACCAATGATAGTAAAAATAACGTTGTTGTCCAGAGGACCATAGTAGACATTGATAACATACCGCGCATACGGCGACCAAAATAATTCGGGATTGCTTCATGCGCCAAAATATCATCCATGCAATAAACCTCTTTTTATATTCCGTGCTTATCAAGTTGCCTATAAATATCTATATATCCGTCGATCCATCGGGTTACGTCGAGAAAATTGGCGGACGATATTTTGGCCGTTTTCCCCATACGGACGCGCATTGCCCGATCACTGCCAAGACGATGTAAAGATTCCTGTAGATCTTCCGGACGATTCGGCTCGAATAACAAACCATTCTCACCATCTTTGATCATCTCCGGAATGCCTCCACGCTTTGAAGCGATGACGGGCTTACCAAATGCGAGAGCCTCCGCCACGACCAAGCCAAGGGGCTCCTGCCACAAGGAAGGTACCACAACAATATCCACCTGAGGATAAAAGTCTCGTGGTGCCATGCGACCGAGAAAGCGCACAGGAGTTGATGCAGCGTTTTTACGCAATGACGCCTCATAATCTGGTTTACCTCTGCCCGCAATCCAGAGTTCCGCATTCGGTAACACGGCAGTTTTGAACGCTCCCATTAGGACCTCTACCCCCTTGGCAGGGACTAGCTGGCCGATAAAGCCTATACGCAAGCCCGTAGGCGATTCACGCACTGGCGTAGGCTCATCGAGGCCCAAGGCGCTGGGGCTGCGGACATTGTGAATCACCTCACGCAGAGCCACGTCCTGAAAGTAGCCCAATGCCATATGGCGATCAAGAATATAGCGACTTACCCCTACTACCGCAGAGAGCGCATTGCTTAAGTTGGGATGCCAAATGCGCAGCAAGTGGCAACTAGTACATTGTTTTTCACAAGTACGCCCCTTTTTGAACATGGTTGCCCTTGGGCATAATAGATAATGGTCATGCAGGACTTGCACGATGGGGATGCCTTGGCTTTGGATCGTTTTCCATGATGCGGCTGACCATCCGGATAGGCCATGTACCGTCACCACATCAGGCCGCTCTGTCCGCAATACCCGAAGCAGGTAATCCTGCATCCAGAGATTGTAGCTATCGAATGCATGCCACATGGCCCGCAGAGCGGCTCCTTTGGGTGTATGGTTCCCTGACCAGTACCAATTGCGGAGCCCCGCACGCCAGATGGGAATGCCATCGCGCTCGATCCTTTGCAGCCCAGGTTGGTCGCGGGTCGCAAGAAGAACATTATCGTGGCCTGCACTAGCGAGTCCCCGTATCAGTTCCCAAAGAACAACTTCAGCGCCTCCACCATCGACCGGGTCGTCGAAGGTATTCAGGTGCAATATTTTCATAACGGATAATCTGAATGGAGGCCAAGCCTCTTCGCGAGGCCGTCTTTCACCGCTTGGGAAAGCAAGCGATAACGCTCATGGCGATTGTATATACGGGAGAATAGAAAAAGAATAGCAAGATAAAACCTAAGATTGATGGCATACATCATTGGATTATGATCTTTGCAATAAGTATCGAAAAAAGCGCCATTGCGCATACCATAATAGGCTCGAAAGTCGCCTTCTCCTTTCAACAGGCCAGAAAAGGAATTGCTATGTCGGCGCTTAACATTCCAAGATGATTCCATATCTTCCAGCAACGCTCCGGTGATCAGGTAGGTACCACCCCCATACCGGGTGATGCGGTAAGTGAATTCATTATCGTCACCATAGAGAACGAAGTCCGTCCGAGGTAAACCAATACGATCAACTAGCCTACGATGAAAGAGGAGACCACTATAAATGGCTGTGTCCAGCCGGATTATTTTGGGCAACGCTTGGTTCGGACGCCGCTTGCCCAGCGGCGTCCGCCGCCAAAATTTATGAGGAATGTCAAAAATATGGAAACCAAGAAAGCTGGAGCGCCGTGGATTGACCCGCCGCTGGGATGCTCCCATGGTAACGTCAGCTTGATGCTCGGGCCGAAAAGCTAGGGCGGCGAACTCCTCATGGGGGTGTGTCTCCCGCAACTTTGCATAGGCACCGAGTAGCACCTTCAAGGACCCCTCGGTTGCCCTATTGTCGTCGTCCAATAACCAAATCATCTCGGCGCCTTGCTCCAGGGCTTTAGATATCCCAGTGGAAAAACCAGCGGCAGAGCCCATGTTTTTACTTGATTGAACGAGCTCGATGCGCGTACGATCGATCTCTGTCGCAAGTCCTGCCACATCCCAATTGGTGCCGTTGTTGACAAGGATGATCCTTTCTACACCTTGGGCTAATGTTGCACGCAACATGGGCTCCAGAAAATGCCGACGTTCGCCATATGTTACAGTGACCACTGTAACACCTTTAGCGCTGTTGGTTTCTTCCATAACCATGAACTGTTACCATCCTTTCGGCGTTAATCGGATTCTGGCCGTTTCGCGGTTACCACGATGCTCTCACAGCGAAAGGGTGACACCGCCACTCTGAAATCAACGAGCTTGGCTGCAATCCACAGAGTTAGGGGCAAGCCACTTGCGCTAGCATCGTACGGATCTTGACAACGAGAGATACGCAAACTGCTTTGGTAAAACCATGCTGCCTGCGCCAGACAGGGCTTTTGCTTAATATCTATAAATCCAGCGCCATCTAACGCTATTTCTAGGCTATTATTGTTAAAAAGGACGAGGTGCCGCGGCGGCTCAAGCCCTCTCCAATCGGCACCGAAGCGCACGTGGCCGAAACTCCCCATGTTTGGCGTGGCAAGCCAGAGGTGTCCACCAGGTTTAAGTACTCGAAATGCTTCCCGAAGCGCAGCTAGGGGGTCATGAACGTGTTCAATCACATGGCTGAGCGTCACAATATCGAAGTGTGCAGAAGGTAGGCCAGTGTCTGGAAAGCCGCCCTGTATGACGGTGGCCCCCGTCTTCTGCGCAGTTTTCACTGCTTTGGGATCGAGATCAACGCCCCAAGCTTCCCAACCCAGCTGCATGGCGACGCCGAGGAACTGACCATTGCCACAGCCAATGTCTACCAGCACACCCGGTTTTCCAGTGGCGGGCAGGTGGCGAACGCTTTCGTCTATCTGCTTTCGTTTTCGGCCCAACAGGGGGGTGATCCATCGCCCGACCTTCCATGCAGGCTGGAGATCGGCATTATAGCGGGCATTGAGGTAATCATTGCGCAAACGGCGCTTTAAATGCGCGAATCTTCCCTTGGGGGCATCATCCCCTTCTTCATGGGTGTAGTAGTCACTATAAGCCATGGCTATGGTGGCAGGGGTCGGCCTTGGGTCCAGGTAGGCGGCACCACAGGTCGGGCATTGATATAGTGACCACCGCCCCGGCGCGCAAAAAAATATCTTGTCCGTCAGCCCGTCATGAAGCAGCGCTCGGTCTACCTCACCGCAGATCGGGCAGCGTTCTACTCGCTCCAGACCTTCCTGGGGCCAGGGCTGACTTTCTATCTGTTCATGATCCATGTTTTTCCTGCGAGACCGTTGAGTTGACAGGAGGCGTTCGCGCCAAAAGGCGACGCGAGAGGGTGGTGCGTTGATCTTGAGGAATGCTGGCAATGGACCAGCCAATGCTTGCACCTGCCAACAGTAGCGAAATCCCCACATACAGGGCAGAGTCATAAGGCATTTCAAAGGCAATAACGAAGGCCCCGGTAATGGGCAGGATACCAGCCATGGTGCGGTTCAAGCCGGAGGTAGTCTGCGCCGCCCAGAACAAGAGCAGGGTATCCGCAAGGACACGCAGATCCCAGGCCCAAGCGGCGCCCGGTATGCCAAGCCGGTCGATAAGCACCCACAGGATAGCAACGTAGGGAAGAAGCTCCAGGACATGGAACTTGGCGGGCAAATCGGGGCGCCCTCTGCCTTGGAGATAGGTAAAGGGAATAATGGCCAGGGTATTGATCCATATCCCGACGAGTAGTATTTGTCCGACCGGGGCGGTTTTTTCCGCCAGCGCTGCGCCCACCCAAAGGATCAGAAAGGGTTTGATGAGCAGCAACCCTATCACCACTATCGGGGTCATGATAGCCCCTATGGATAATATGGCACGCGCCGCCAGCACCTTTGCCTCGGTGGGGTCCACCATGGCAAATCTGGGGAACAATGCAGTTTGTAGGCTGCCAGGAAGAATGGAGAGCCGCATGACAAGGTTATAAGGCACAGTGTAAGCGGTGACTGCCACCATGCCCACCTTGGCGCCAATGAGGAAGCGGTCAAAAACGGTCAACAGGGGGCCGACCAGCCCGGTGACCGTGATCCAGCCGCCGTAGTGCAGCAAGGATTTCACCTGATGGAGGGCAAAGCGGGGGCGTGGCGACAGGGGTACATGGCGATAGCTAAGAGCGAAAAGTAATAGGACGCTCAATAGCCGTCCGACAATGGCGGCCGATATCAAATAAGGTAGCGTTATCCATCCCGCATAGGCTACAACTAACGGGAAAAGCTGATAGAGCACCGTACCAAAAATTTGTGCTCCATTAAGCGCGAGAAAGGCTTGTCGCCCTTCCAGGGCGCCTGCCAGCAGCGAGATAATAATGGCTAGTGGCAACGCAAGTGCCAACCACGGCATTGCATTTTCCGCTTCGATTCGCAAAGAGCCGGAGATGTGGAAAACATGAGCAAACAGCCAATCCCCAAGCAGATAGAGAATGGCTCCGCCAATGAGGCCGGTAACGGCACTGATCGCTAATCCGGTCCAAAAAATACCCTGTCGCTCTTCGGCCGTAGCGTCGTGGAGGGCGGCGATGCGGTTGGCGACTGCCCGCCCGAATCCAAAATCAAATACCCCAAAGTAGCCAAGCAGCAGCCAGACTATGGCAAGGACGCCGTAGCGGGCTTCACCTATGAGGTGAAGATAGATGGGTACAGTGATTAACAGCAGAGCGGCAGGTATGGCAGCGCCCACCAGATTGATGAGGGTGGAGCGGGCGATACGGGGGTGGGGGGCGGTCATGTCAGGGGCTTTGCCGTGCCATGGCCACCTGGGTTGCCTGCTTTGGGGCCAAAACTTTCCGCCGCACCCTGGCGGATCTGGGCGATTTGTTCGGGGCTGAGGCGCATGGGTTCAATCCACCCACAGCCCGGCGAGGGAAAGAGGGATGGCGGCGAAGGGGCGTTCGTAGCGCGCGAGGCGCTCGGCGGCGGTCATGCCGCCCCCCTCCCGGCATCGAGGCCGGATGCGCTGAGGCCGTCCACTTCCCGGCGCAGGGCGGCGATCTCCGCCTGGAGAGTGTCGTATTCCGCCATTTTCCGGTGCAGGAAGCGGACGGTGACCCGGGCTTTTTCCTGGATGCCTTCTGGCGTCAGCAGGTAGGCGTAGACGTCCTTGTTCGGGTTGCTACGAAAATTTCCCATCTTGACCAAGCCCTTATCCACAAGAGCCTTGAGACAATAATTGGTCTTACCCAAGCTCACGCCCATGGCGGCGGCCAACTCGCGCTGGGTGCTCTCGGGGTGCTCCGTGAGGAGCTTGAGTAAATGGTAGCGTGTGGCGTCGTCGAGCATAGTCTTGTTCATGCGGTGAACGTATGGGTAGCGTAGGGGGTCCGGTGGGTGGCGTCAAGGCGTACAGCCTTGGCATCTGCCGGGCCGTTACGCCTGCTGTTTGCGGAATGCGTTTTGCAGGAGCGCCAGAAACACGCCCAGCATCAGGCCACCCAGACCGGCCAGCACCAGAATCAGCCCGCGTTTGGGCGCGACGGGGATGGGGTCATAACGGGGTGACAGGGTTTGCACCGTGGGACTGGTGTTATTGGGTGCCAGTGCGTTTTCCATATTGGCGATGGCTGCCTGTATATTGGTAAGCGCGTCGGTGCGCCGAGACTGCTCCAGCAACAGCAAAGTCGACGTCGAATCGGCCTGCCCTTTACCACTTTTGGCGTTCAGGGAGGTGCGCATACGCTGATACTGCGCCTGCAACCGTGTCAATTGCGCCTGGCGGGTCCCCACGATCTGCTGATAGCGTTGTTGATCCTCCGCCAGCAGTCGCTGGATGACCCCCTGCAGATACTGCTGCGCCTCTTGTGGTGAGCGCCCCCGGGCCTCCAGGGTCAGGATGGAGCCGTCGGCCTTGTCCGGCGTCACGGCGTACAGCTTGGGCATCTGCTTTTGTGCCTCCTCGGTATTGACCGGGGTGTATTGGTTCATCAGCCGGCTGGCCAACTGCAGGCCGTTGTCCACCGGCTGCCCGGCGACCTTGCCGATCTGCACCACGGCCGTGCTCTCATAGATCGTGGGCGCCAGACTCACGTAGGCGGCCGCCAGCCCCAAACAGACCACCGTGCTGAGAAATACCAGCCATTTGCGTTTGGCGATGATCTCCCACAGGTCGCGCAGGCTGATCTCGTCCTCGGAAATGGTATAAGCGGCATTTGCGCGTTGGGGCTGTCCGGCTCCGGCGTTATCTTCTATCGGCATGCGGTATCCTCTGACAAATTCGTACAGCCGCTGAGTGTAGCAGCTAAACGTCCAAGCTTGTACCGGTTGGCCCTGCGCGGCTTGACGCGCAGGTACTTTCCCAAGTCTAATTTCGGCGTCATGATGTGGAGCGACGGAGTGGCGAATGGGCAGTTCTGATCGGTGAACTCGTGAAATCGGCGGCAACGGGCCGTACCTGTTTGCGTGGACCGCAATGGGTGCCTTATGCGCTGGTGCTGGGCGATGTGCTGGCGCTTTTGGCCGCCTTTTATCTTGGCCGCCTTTCCCACGCCTTCTATTACCACCTGAGTCCCGGCTGGGTGCTGCTCTACTGGTGGGGGAGCCTTGCGCAAGTCAATGTGCTTCTGTTCCTGTTGCTGATGGCTCTGGGCATTACCGCCTTCGCCGTCAAGGGGCATTATGCCCGGCGCAAGGCTTTTTGGGACGAGGCTGGTGAAGTGCTGGGCGTGTTCACGCTCTTGCTGGCATTGAATGCCACCATTGCCTTTTCCGGCAAATGGCCTCTGTCACGGCTATGGCTTTTTTCCACCTGGGTGCTGGCGCTGGTGCTGTTGCCCCTGGCCCGATGGCTGGTACACCATATCTTGCAGCGCCTGGGCGTGTGGATGCGGCCCGTGGTGGTCGTTGGCTGCGGACGGAACGCCGCCGAGGCCATCCGCGCCCTGGACAGCGAACCCATGCTGGGCTATGCCGTACAACGGGTGCTGACGCCGGGGGGGTGCGATCCGGCTTCTGGCGAACTTCCCACCCAGGCGCCCATGGAAGCTCTGGGAGACGATCCGTTGGCTACCCTGGCCCGTCTGGGCAAACCCCATGTCGTGCTGGCCCTGGACATGGATCAGTGGGACGCGCAGGAAAAACTGGTGCGCTCCCTGGGGCTCAGCTACCCCAACCTTACCGTGGTGCCGCCCTTGCGCGGTCTGCCTCTGTTTGGCATGGAGGCCATGCATTTTTTTGGCCACGAGGTGCTGATGCTGCGGGTGCGGGACAACCTGGCCCGGCCGGGTCCGCGCATCGCCAAACGCCTTTTTGACCTGCTGGCCGCGTCGTTGCTCGTCGTTCTGCTGTCGCCGCTGCTCCTCTACGTCGCCTGGCGTATACGCAGGGAGGATGGCGGGCCGGTATTTTTTATCCAGGAGCGTGTGGGACGAGGGGGTGGCACCTTTGGTTGCCTGAAATTCCGCAGCATGGTGATGGATGCGGAGGACCGCCTGAAACAATACCTGCATAGTCACCCCGAACTGGCCGCCGAGTACGAAAGAAATTTCAAGCTGCGCAACGATCCCCGGGTGACCCGGATCGGGAAGTTTCTGCGGCGTGGCAGCCTGGATGAGTTGCCCCAGTTGTTCAATGTGTTGCGTGGCGACATGAGTCTGGTGGGCCCGCGCCCATTATTGGCTCGGGAGCTTGACCGTTACGGCGACAATATCTGCCTGTATCATATGGTTTATCCGGGTATTACCGGTTTGTGGCAGGTCAGCGGCCGTTCCGAGACCACCTTTGACGAACGCGCCTACCTCGATGCCTGGTATATCAAGAACTGGACGCTCTGGTACGACATCGTCATCCTGCTCCTGACGGTGAAGGTGGTCTTGCGGCGGGAGGGGGCTTATTGAGAGTGTCGCCACTTGCGGCGCATCATTTGTCATCCCTCTTGCAGATCGTCAAAGCAATGCCAGAATCGACTGGATGTGAAGTGCCTCAAATCTCGCGTGCCGTGCCGCTGCGGTACTCGGCGAGCGCCTCGGTCGCCAATGCGTCCAGTTTACCTGTCGTCGCATCGGCCTCAATCTGAGTATCCCAGGCAGCGGCGTCAAATTCAGCGAACCAGCGTCGGAATGCTGCGAGGTCGGCAGGGGGCAAGCTCTGAACGGCTTTTTCAACCATCTCCACCGTAGTCATGGCACGATTCCTCAGGGAAAAAACATAAAGATACAAGCATCTTGCTTTCTTGGCTACCTGGGAGGGAGAGAAAGGCCTGACGCGCTTCGAGAGTACCCGCCAGGACGGAGATCAGGGCGATGAGCGGGACGATGGCGGCGAGCCAGGGAAATGGCCTTACAGAAGGTAGGACATTTAGCGTTTTATGATCAAGACCACACTTCTGCTGCGCACCGTCAAAGTGGTCTTGCGGCGAGAGGGGGCCTACTGAGAGCACCGCGCCAAGTCGCCGCATTGCTATTGCCTCTGGCTACGGGCTACAATTCCTCCAAATTTTTCGCTGGGGGTTGAAGATATGCGTTCTGATTTTCTGAAGGTGGTGGTTGCCGCGGCTGGAGCGCTGGTGCTGGCGGGCTGTGCGCACAATGTGGGGAGCGGGGCGCCCACGACGGCTGGCGCGGTGGCGCCAGCCAACTCGGCGGCCACGGCTGGTCTTGCCGGTGAGGGCATCAATGGCCAGAATCTCAATGCCAACGGACCCATCGGAGGTGGCAGCAGCGGCCTGAGTGCGGCTGAACTGGCCGCTTTGCCCCAGAACTTGCGGGTACATTTCGCATTCAACAGCGGTGCCATGGATGCACAGGCGCAACAGATCGCCGCCCAGAACGCGCAGTTCATGGTGGCCCATCCCCATGTCCAGGTGCGCCTGGAGGGGAATACCGATGATCGCGGCACCCAGGAGTACAACCTGGCCCTCGGTGAACAGCGCGCCGAGACGGTGAAGCAGTTCCTGCAGTCCCAGGGCGTCAGCGCGGCACGGATCAGCACCGTGAGTTTCGGCAAGGACAATCCCTTGTGTACCACCAACGACTCCGCCTGCTGGGCCAGAAACCGCCGCGTGGACTTCGTTTATAGCGGTGGCTATAACGGCTGAACACCAAGGAGCGCATGCTGATGAAACGCTGGCATCTTTATCCCGTCCTTTCCTTACTATGCCTGAGTCCCTTCGCACAGGCCGAGTCAACCGGCGAGAAAGTGCTGCAGTTGCAACAGCAGATGGCGGTCATGCAGGGCGAACTGAGCAGTCTGGTGGCGGTTCAACAGGCCAACAAGGGTAGCCAGAGCGCGCTGGCCGACCTGCTCGGGCGCACCCAGCATCTGGAGCAGGAAGTGCGCGACCTGCGCGGCGAACTCGACACCAAAACTCACGCCCTACAAACCCAGCAGCAGTCTACGGCGGCTCAGGTACAGGCCCTGACCGCGCAGCTTACGGGGGGCACGGCGGCAACCGCCAGCACCAGCAGCGCGCTGGGCAGCGGTGTCGCCATCATCAGTCCGGCCGCGGCCGTCGCCTCCGCGGCGAGCAATACCTCCGCGCCTGCGGTTCAGGGTCTGGGGCAAGCCGATTATCAACGGGCTTTCGATCTGCTGCGGCAGGGCAAGTACGGATCGGCCGTCACCGGATTGCAGGGCTTCATTCAGAAATACCCGCAGAGCAGTCTGGTGCCCGACGCCTACTACTGGCTAGGGCAAGCGCAGTACGTGCTGGGCCAGAACGATGCCGCCCTGAAGAGCCTCCATGTCGTGGAGGCGCAGTTCTCCCAGAGCAGTAAGGCGCCGGAGGCCATGCTGCGGATGGCGGAAATCTATCAGGCCATCGGCCAGTCCGGCAAAGCCCGCACCGTTCTCAGCAAAATCATCAGCCAGTATCCGAGCACACCGTCGGCTCAGAAGGCCGAGGCGCAGTTACAGGCGTTGTCCGCCGGAAAGTGATGGAGGGGCGGCTCCGCATCACGGAAATCTTCCACAGCCTGCAAGGGGAAACCCGCAGCGTCGGGCGTCCGGCGACCTTTGTGCGTCTCACGGGCTGCCCTTTGCGTTGCCGTTACTGCGATACCGCCTATGCGTTTCATGGCGGCGAGTGGCGGCGGATCCCCGAGATTCTGGAACAGGTGCGCGCGGGGGGAAACCGGCTGGTGGTGGTGACGGGTGGCGAACCATTGGCACAGGCCGATGTGTTGCCGCTGATGACGCAGCTTTGCGATGCGGGCCATGAAGTCTTTCTGGAAACCAGCGGCGCCCTTTCACTGGCGGGGGTGGATACCCGGGTGGTGAAGGTGCTCGACCTCAAAAGCCCCGATTCCGGGGAGTGCGAACGCAATCTCTGGGAAAACCTGCCCTTACTCAACCCGCAGGACCAGATTAAATTTGTGCTGTGCAGCCGTGCCGATTACGACTGGGCCAAGGAGGTGCTCGCTCGGGAGGCATTGGCCGAACGCTGCGAAATACTCTTTTCTCCCAGCCATGGCACGCTCGCCCTGCGCGATCTCGCCGAATGGATGCTCGCCGACCATTTGCCGGTACGCCTGCAGATTCAGTTGCACAAACTGATCTGGGGCGACCTGCCCGGACACTGACCATGCCGACGCCCGCCACACCCGCCATTGTACTGCTCTCCGGCGGACTGGATTCCGCCACCGTGCTGGCGCTCATGCGCCGGGACGGCTTTGCGGTCCACGCCCTCTCTTTTGACTACGGGCAGCGGCATAAGGAAGAGCTGCGCTATGCGGCGCTGCTGGCGCAGTCCATGGGGGCGGCCAGCCACCGGGTGCTGCGTATCGATCTGGCGGCCTTTGGCGGCTCAGCGCTGACCGATCCGCAACTCAGCATTCCCGAGACCGGCCTGGCGCCGGGCATCCCCATCACCTATGTGCCCGCGCGCAATACCGTCTTTCTGTCGCTGGCCCTGGCGCTGGCGGAGGTGCTGGGCGCCAGGGATATCTTCCTGGGGGTGAACAGTCAGGATTACAGCGGTTATCCCGACTGCCGGGCGGAGTTCGTCCAGGCTTTTGAGGCCCTGGCGCAGGTGGCCACCCGCCTCGGCGATGAAGCCCGCGGGCCACGTATCCATGCGCCGCTGCAGTTTCTCAACAAGAGCGAGATTATTCGTCTCGGCAGCCGTTTGGGTGTGGATTACGGAATGACCCGCTCTTGCTATCAGTTGGATGCCGAAGGCCGGTCCTGTGGTCGCTGTGACAGTTGCCGCCTGCGCCGGGAAGGATTCCGTCAGGCCGGCATCGCCGACCCCACGCCTTATCAGGATTCCTGAGCGCGGCTCCAGCCGGAACCGCGCTCCATCACCGGCTCCGTTTAATGGGACCAGGCCGGTTGGCTGTCTTCTCCCGCGTTGCTGTGCAGAATGGCCATGGTCTTGCCGTCCAGGCTGACCTCGGCCAGCACCTTGCGCCCGCCGCGCTGAGTGCCGTAGAGGATCATCTGGCCGTTGCCGGCGAAGCTCGGATGATCGCAATTGCCCTGGGCATCCAGCACGCGCACGCCGCTGCCGTCCGGGTTCATCACCGCGAGGGCATAGACGCCGTTGGTGCGATGAATGAAAGCAATCGCGTTGCCCGCGGGCGAATAGACCGGGCTGGCATTGTAGCTGCCGTCGTAGCTCAGACGATGCGCCGCACCGCCGCTCGCGTTCATCGCGTAGATTTGCGGGCCACCGGCACGATCAGAGACGAAAATGATCCGACTGCCGTCCGGCGACCAGGTGGGAGAGGTGTTGATGGCGTCATCATGGGTCAATTGCCGGCGCTGCCCGGTCTGCAGGTTCGCCACGTAAAGCTCGGTGTGGCCACCGGAGGAGCGGGCATAGGCCAGTTCCGTCCCGTTGGGCGAGAAGGCCGGAGCACTGACGATCTCGCCACCGGGGGCGATGGACTGACGCTGTCCGGTAGCCAGATCCTGGACATAGATCACGGCGCGGGCGTTGGCGTAGGTGACATAGGCCAGACGCCGGTTATCCGGCGACCAGACGGGGGAGAATACCGGCATGCGGCCGCGCACGATGGGGTGCGGATTCCAGCCGTCGGATTCTGCCACCAGCAGTTCGTAGTTTGCACCCGTCTGCCGGACATAGGCGATCCGACTGGCGAAGGGGCCGGGTTTGCCGGTGAACGCCTGGTAGATGACATCCGCGACGTGATGCGCGGTCATATGCAACTCGGCGGCCGAACAGGTGAAACGGTGGGCGGTGAGTTCTTGCCCCGTGCTGACATTGTAGACGTAGACGTTGACCGCGTAGCCGCCGTTCCGCGGTTCCACGGAACCCACGGCCAGGCCGGTGGCCCCTACCGCTGTCCAGTCCGCGGCCTTCACGCCGCCGGGGGCGCGGGGGTCGGCGGGGTAGCCCGCAGGGTCGATGACCCGGAACAACCCACTGTGGCGCAGGTCATTACGGACCACCTCGGCAACGGATGGCTGCCCGGCTATGCCGGGACCAAAGGAAGGAATGGCGATAGGCAGTGCCGAGGCCACATTCTTGGTGATCTCCACCGTGAGCGCCGCCTGGGCGGGAAGAACGAAGGCCCATGCCAGCAGAAAAATGGCCAGGGTCCAAAAGCGTTTAGCCATGATTGAGATCCTCCGCATTCATTTTAAGGTTTATCGGCTGATTAAAGGTGCTGTAAGCCAGCCCGATGGGTGGTACGAATGGCGCTGCTGCTTCCACTGCTGCGATTACAGACCGGTCGAAGCCGGGATTACCGCTGGAACGCACTACGACCGGGGCACCCAGGAGTTGACCCTGAGGTCCGAGATGGATTTGTAATACGCAGGACAAGGCGGGAGAAAAATTAGTACTCCACTTCTCTGATACCCGCGTTTTGATCGTGTTGATCAACATCCCGAGCATACGCTGATTTTCCGCCGCCTGCTGGGCGCGGGCCGCGGCCATGTTGGCCTCGGCCCGCAGCTTGGCCCCGGCCTCCATCTGCTGCTGCAGCGCCTTGGCCCGCGCGGCTTCCGCGGCCTTTGCCTGCTGCCGGGCGAGTTGCCGCTTCAGCTCCGCCGCGCGCTGTGCAGCGGCCGCTTTTTGCGCCGCCTGTTTTTCGGCGGCGGCCTTTTCGGCGGCGGCTTTCTGCGCAGCAGCTTTTTGTGCAGCCGCCTTTTCCGCGGCGGCTTTTTCGGCCGCCCGTTGCGCGGCCAGTTTCTCAGCCTGCTTTTCGGCGGCGTGTTTTTCGGCGGTGATCTGTGCGGCCTTCTGCTCTGCGGCCTTTTGTTGCGCCGCTTTTTCCGCGGCAATCTGCGCGGCGCTGGGCTGCGGCGGAGCGGCTGGCTTGGGTTTCGGCACCGGTGCCGGCTTTGGCACTGGGGCGGGCGCCGGCTGCGGTACCGGCGCGGGTTTGGGCACGGGCTGAGGTACCGGCGCCGCCGGCATGCCGCCGCTCAGTTGCGCCTGCATGGGGGTACCCCCGGCCTCGGGCACATTGATGTGATAGCTCCAGAACAGAGCCAGCAGTATCGCGCCGTTGAGCACGATAGCCAGCACCAGCGGCCAGGCTGACTTGCGTTTTTTCAATGTCCCTCCGGGCGGGTCAGCAGACCGACATGGGAAATGCCCGCCTCCTGCAAACGCGCCATGACCGCCATGACCTTGCCGTAATCGACATGGGCGTCACCGCCCACCAGCACCTGCACCTGATCGTGGCTGGCGGCGGCGATATGCCCCACCGCCGTCGCGAGGTCATCCAGGGCGACAGCGCTGTGGTGCCCCTTGTACTGCACCGAGATGGCGCCCTGCCGCGTCACCGAAATCAGCACCGGCGGGATTTTGTCTGATACCGGCTTGGTCACGCCCTTGGGCAGATTGACGTTGACGCCCTGGGTCAGCAATGGCGCCGAGAGCATGAAAATCACCAGCAGCACGAGAGACACGTCGATGTAGGGGACGACGTTCATCTCCGCCATGAGACGCCGTCGCTTCATGGTTTCGTCTCGGGCACCTGCCGGTGCAGGATGTTGGTGAACTCGTCCATGAAGACTTCGTATTGCGCGTCGAGCTTGTCCAGTTGGTGGATATAGCGGTTATAGGCTGCGGTCGCCGGGATCGCGGCGAACAGACCCGCCGCGGTGGCGATGAGGGCTTCGGCGACGGGAGGCGCCACCGTCGCCAGGGTGGCCTGTCCCGCCATGCCGATATTCATGAAGGCGGTCATGATGCCCCAGACGGTACCGAAAAGGCCGATAAAAGGGCTTACGGAAGATACGGAGGCAAGAAAGGCGAGATTGTTTTCCAGGCGCCCGACCTCGCGCATCTGAGCCACCCGCATGGCGCGCCGCGCTGCATCGAGGGCATCGCTGGGACGAATCTTGTTGCGCTGACGCTGGAATTCTTCATAACCGGCGCAGAAGATGCTGCCGGCCCCGGTTTCCAGGTTGGCGTTACCGGAAACGTGCTGGTAAATCTGGCTCATCTCGCCACCGCTCCAGAAGCGCTTCTCGAATCGCTCCAGGGCACGCTGGGCGGCGGCAAAAATGGCCCACTTCTGGAAGATGATGGTCCACGAGATGACGGACGCGATCATCAGTATGGCGAGGATGCCCTGCACGACCCAACTGGCGTTCATGACCAGATGACCCAGGGAGAGGGACTGCGCGGTGTTGGCGATGCTATGCGGATCCATAAATTCTCACGGCTGAACAGAAAGCGGGATGGCCTGCAACAAGGCTGCAGGGATGACGTGGGGACGAAAACCGGCGGCATCCAGGCAGACCACTTCCACCTCTCCGCTACAGAGCGTTCTGTCCCCCACCGAAACGATTTGCTGAAAGCCCATGCGCACGGGGCTCTTGCTCACGATCCGGGTTTCCACGAGGAGCAGGTCGTTGAAGCGGGCCGGCGCGCGGAAATCCAGCCGGGCGCGGCGCACCACGAAAATGATCCCGGCATCCTGCTCCAGCACATCCAGTTCATAACCCCGTTCGCGCAGCATCTCGGTACGTGCGCGCTCCATGAAACGTAAATAGTTGGCATGATACACCACCCCGCCATGATCCGTATCTTCATAATAAACGCGGATCTGGAAGCGGCTGACGGAGGCATCAACAGGCATCGGACGCTCCCCCCGGCTCCCTGGGCGCAGGCAGGCCGAGGGCCAGATAGCTGAGCTCGGTGGCGCAGCGCCCGCGCGGCGTGCGGATCAGATAACCGCGCTGGATCAGGAAGGGCTCCAGCACATCTTCGATGGTGCCGCGCTCCTCGCCGATGGCGGCCGCCAGACTCTCCACCCCCACCGGTCCGCCGGCGAAACGGGAGATGACGGCCTGGAGCAACTTGCGATCCTGGCCATCGAAGCCATGCCGGTCCACCTCCATGAGGGTCAGGGCCGCCTGTGCCGTCGCCATGTCAATTTCGCCGTTACCCCGTACCTGGGCGTAGTCCCGCACCCGACGCAGCAGGCGGTTGGCGATGCGCGGCGTGCCGCGCGCGCGTCGGGCGATTTCCTGCGCGCCTTCCAAAGCCTGGGGGGTGCCGAGAATCCGGGCGGAGCGGGTGACGATCTGGGTCAGCTCGGCGTCGCTGTAGAACTCCAGGTGAAAACTGATGCCGAAGCGGTCGCGCAGCGGCGAGGTCAGCAGGCCGGCGCGGGTGGTGGCGCCGATCAGGGTGAAGGGCGGCAGGCTGATTTTGATGGAGCGCGCCGCCGGCCCTTCGCCGATGAGGATGTCCAGCTCGTAGTCCTCCAGCGCGGGGTAGAGAATTTCTTCCACCACCGGGCTGAGACGGTGAATCTCGTCGACGAAGAGTACGTCGTGGGGTTGCAGGTTGGTGAGGATGGCGGCCAGGTCGCCGGGCTTGTCGAGCACCGGGCCGGAAGTGACCTTGAGGCCCGCGCCCATCTCCTGAGCGATGATGTGGGCCAGGGTGGTTTTGCCGAGTCCGGGCGGCCCGAAGAGCAGCACATGATCCAGCGCCTCGCTGCGTCCCCTGGCGGCATCGATATACAGGCCCAGCGACTCCCGCAGTTTGGCCTGCCCGAGGTACTCCGCCAGCCGGCGCGGACGCAGGGCATGGTCTACTGCATCATTGTGGGCTTCCTGGGGGTTGAGAGGGCCTCTATCCATCATCCTGCTCTGACCGTCCGTGCAGCGGCGGGTTCCAAAAAATCAGTGACGTGACAAATTCTGCAGCGACTGACGGATGAGGTCTTCCAGACCCAGTCCGTCCGCCAGACCGGCTATCGCCTGGCTCGCCTGCGCAGGCTTATAACCTAAAGTCAGCAGCGCTGCAATGGCTTCCTGACGGGGATCACCGGCACCGCCGCGCCCCATCGGCCCCGGCGCGATGCCGCCCATCTTGTCGCGCAGTTCCACCACCAGCCGCTCGGCGGTTTTCGGGCCGATTCCAGGGATGGCGGTGAGCTGCGCCGTGTTGCCCTCGGCCACGGCCTGACTGAGCCGCTCGGCGGGCAAACCGGACAGACACGCCAGCGCCACCTTGCCGCCGATGCCGTTCACCCGGATCAGCAGCCGAAACATGTCGCGTTCCGCCACGGTCATGAAACCATAGAGCAGATGCGCGTCTTCGCGGATCGTGAGGTGGGTGTGGACGGTCAGCGCCGCGCCTTCGGCGGGCATCTGGTAAAAACCGGACAGGGGCATCTCCAGTTCATAGCCGACGCCCTGCACATCGAGCCAGAGCCAGGGCGGACGCCGCTGCAGGATGGTGCCGGTAAGGGAGGTGATCATGACGGAGGGCCCTCTGGTCGTAACGGGTTCAGCGGCTGACCGCAGGCTGCCAGCGCTGCCGGGTGCGGCCATGGTGGGCATGACAAATGGCGCAGGCCAGCGCATCCGCCGCGTCCGCCTGCGGGTTTTCGCTGAGTTTGAGGAGCCAGCGGACCATGCTCTGCACCTGTTCCTTGGCTGCGTGGCCACCGCCGACGGCGGCTTTTTTGATCTGCAGCGCCGTGTATTCCTCTACGGGCAACCCGGCTTCCAACAAGGCGACGAGGGCGGCGCCGCGCGCCTGCCCCAGCTTGAGGGCGGAATCCGCATTGCGCGCCATGAACACCTGTTCGATGGCGGCTTCCTCGGGATGATACGTGCCGATGATCTGTTTCAGTTCACGGTAGATGGCGCCGATGCGCTCCAGAAACGGCTGTCCGGACACATTCAGGCAGCCGTGGGCCACATGCCGGAGTTCTCCGGCCGCGTCGGACTCGATAATGCCGTAGCCGGTGCGCAAAGAACCCGGGTCGATACCGATGATCCGCACCGCAGCCTGGGGCAGGAAGGCAGGCGTTGCCCCTCCGTTCAGCGCCACGGCCGCCACGCTCGCCGGGAATTCCGCCGCAGGTTCAGGATGTCGCTTCCAGGCGGGCCATTTCTTCGTCACTGATGTCGTAGTTGGCATAGACGTTCTGCACGTCATCGTTTTCTTCGAGGAAATCGATGAGCCGCAGCAGTTTTTCCGCCTCCTCACCGCTGACCTCGATCGTATTCTCCGGGATCATCGTCATTTCACTTTCTTCCGGCTTGAGCCCCGCCGCTTCCAGGGCCAGAACCACGCTGTGCAGATCCGATGGAGCCGTATAAACGGCGATCCGCTCGCCTTCGTTGACGACATCTTCCGCACCCGCTTCCAGGGCCGCTTCGAGAATCCGGTCTTCATCGGCATCCGCCGGGAAAACAATCAGACCAAGCTTTTTGAACTGATAGGCCACCGAGCCTGCGGTACCCATATTGCCGCCGCGCTTGGAAAATATGTGGCGCACTTCGGCGACGGTCCGCACCTTGTTGTCGGTCATGGTCTCGATCAGGATCGCGACACCGCCGGGGCCATAGCCCTCATAGGTGACTTCTTCATAGTCCACGCCTTCCAGTTCGCCGGTGCCGCGCTTGATCGCCCGCTCGATGGTGTCTTTGGTCATGTTGGCCCCGTAGGCCTTGTCCAGGGCAAGACGCAAGCGGGAGTTGCTGGCCGGATCACCGCCGCCCGCCCGCGCCGCCACCGTGATTTCGCGGATGAGGCGGGTGAAAATCTTGCCACGCTTGGCGTCCTTCAGCGCCTTCTTGAACTTGATGGTGGACCACTTACTATGCCCGGACATGACGCACTCCCTGTTCTATCACTGGACTATTCTGCCAAAAGTAAATATCGCTCATGGTACCGCAAAGGCGGGGATGCCGTCATGCGAGCGTGGCGATGGCGCTCATGGTGGCGCCGAGCACCTCATCGGCGTGAGCATCCGGATGAAAATGCAGAGGCACCCCATAACGCAGCAAAGGCCGCTGGCGGTGTACCCAGGTGCTGAAGTCCGAGCGGCCTTGTCGCGCGCCACTGATATGGGCGGGCACCACCGGCGCGGCGCTTTCCCGCACCAGCCAGGCAAGGCCTTTCTGGGTTTCCTCGCGGTTGATCCCGCCCTCGGGAAATATGCCCAGCACCCGTCCGTCTTCCAGCATCCGTCGCGCCTGCAGGAGGGCGGCCACGTCACGACGGTCGCGGCGTACGGGGATGCTGTAGGTCTGCTCCAGTAGGCGGCGCACCCAGGCCTTGTCGTAATATTCCTGCGCGACCAGAAAGGAAATGATCCGCTGATTGCTGGCCACCAGGAATAAAGGGTCGAGCACGGAAACATGGTTGCAGGCGAGGATGGCCGGTCCGGTCTCGGGAACGCTGCTGCGCTCCCAGCGGCCTCCCTGATAAAAGCGGGTGTAGCCATAAAGCAGGGCATGTAGGCCACGCTGGGTAAAGGACCATTCCGTTGCCTGGTCGGCCACCGCAGACGGTTGCCCCATGGGGTTCGTCAGGAAACCGCCAGCATGCGCTCCAGCGCCAGCCGGGCTTGCGCTGCGGTCTCCGGGTCCACCTGGATGCGGTTGACCACCTGGCCCGCGAGGAGACTCTCCAGCGAGCACGCCAGTTGTTCCGGGTCGATGCGGAACATGGTGGAGCACATGCAGACCATGGGCGACATGAACTCCACGGTCTTGTCTTCGGCGCGCACCTCGCTGGCCAGGCGGGTGACCAGATTGATTTCCGTGCCCACCAGCCACGCACTGCCGGGTGGCGAGGCCTTGACCGTGCGCAGGATGAAATCCGTGGAACCGACGGCATCGGACATCTGGCAGACTTCAAAAGACGCCTCCGGATGGGCGATCACCTGCCCCTGGGGATGCTCGCGGCGCCAGCGTTCGATGTGGGCCGGCTGAAACATCTGGTGGACCGAGCAATGCCCCTTCCAGAGCAGGATTCTGGCACGACGGATTTCTTCCGGCGTGAGGCCGCCCAGCGGCAGGCTGGGGTCCCAGACCGGCATGTCGCGCAGGGGAATGCCCAGTTGGTACCCGGTCCAGCGTCCCAGATGCTGATCCGGGAAAAACAGGGCCTTGGGGCGTTGCCCGAAGGCCCAGTCGAGCACCTTGCGGGCATTGGAGGAGGTGCAGACGGTACCGCCGTGGACACCGCAGAAGGCCTTGAGCGCGGCCGAAGAGTTCACGTAAGTGACCGGTGTCACCTCCTGCTCCACATCGATCACCGTCGCCAGCTCCTCCCAGGCACGCTGCACCTGGGGCATGTCGGCCATATCGGCCATGGAGCAGCCAGCATTGAGGTCCGGCAGGATGCTCGCCTGTTCCGGGCGGCTGAGGATATCGGCCACTTCGGCCATGAAATGAACGCCGCAGAAGACGATGAACTCGGCCTCCTGCTCGGCGGCAGCACGGGAGAGTTGCAAGGAGTCGCCATGAAAGTCGGCGTGGCGATAGACTTCTTCGCGCTGATAGTGGTGGCCGAGAATGACCGCACGCTTGCCCAGCGCAGCCTTGGCCCGCCGGATTCGCGCATCCAATTCCGCCGCGTCACTGCTCCGCAGCCCCTGAATCCTCACCGTTTCCACACCCATAACCGACCCTCTCAGGCGCCATTGCGCGTGCAAAAATATCCGTTCACGTTACGAAGCCGTCCGCCAGCCGTCAAGCGCCCGCCTTTCAGGGATTGGGAACGCCACCCCCGACACCGGGGCGCAGGCGGATGCCGAGTTCCTGAAGCTGCTTGTCGGCGACCGTACCGGGGGCTTCGGTGAGCAGGCAACCGGCCTTTTGCGTCTTGGGAAAGGCGATCACGTCACGAATGGTCTCGGCGCCGCACAGGAGCATCACCAGTCGATCCAGCCCGAAAGCCAGACCACCGTGGGGTGGCGCCCCATAATGCAGGGCATCGAGCAGGAAGCCGAATTTGTCCCGGGCTTCTTCCGCCCCGATACCGAGGGCGGCGAAGACCTTTTCCTGTACCGCCTCCTGATGGATGCGGATGCTGCCGCCGCCGATCTCGTTGCCATTGAGCACCAGATCGTAGGCCCGCGCCAAGGCATTGCCGGGATCCTGACCGAGGGTTTCCAGGTGTTCCGTCTGCGGCGCGGTAAAAGGATGATGGGTGGAAGTCCAGCGATCCTCCTTGTCGTCATAGTCGAACATGGGGAAGTCGGTGATCCAGACCGGGCACCATTCGCCCTCCAGCAAACCCAGATCAGCGGCGACACGGTTACGCAGGTTGCCGAGAGCCTCGTTGACGATTTTGGCGGTATCCGCGCCGAAAAAGAGGATGTCGCCCGCCGCTGCGCCGCTGCGCCGGAGGATTTCGCTCAGGACCATTTCCGGCAGGAACTTGACGATGGGGGATTGCAGGCCTTCGTTACCCTGATCCAGGGCATTCACCTTGATCCAGGCCAGGCCCCTGGCCCCGTAGATGGCGGTGAACTGGGTATAGGCATCGATCTGCGCCCGGCTGAGCTGGGCGCCACCGGGCACCCGCAGGCAGGCCACCCGCCCATGCGGACGTTCGGCGGCTTCGCGGAACACTTTGAAGTCCACCGCGCGCATGAGATCGGTGAGCTCTGTCAGTTCCAGCGGATTGCGTAGATCGGGGCGATCGACGCCGAAGCGGTGCATGGCGTCCCGGTAGGTCATCCGCGGGAAGGGATCGGGCAACTGCACGCCCAACACCTCGGCAAACAGCCCGCGAATCATGGGCTCGGCAGTCCCCATGACGGCCTCTTCATCGACAAACGAGGCCTCGATATCGATCTGGGTGAATTCCGGCTGACGATCGGCTCGCAAGTCTTCGTCGCGGAAGCACTTGGTGATCTGGTAATAGCGGTCCAGTCCCGCCACCATCAGAAGCTGCTTGAAGAGCTGCGGGCTCTGGGGCAGCGCGAAAAAGTGTCCCGGCTGGGTGCGCGACGGCACCAGATAGTCACGGGCGCCTTCGGGGGTGGAGCGGGTAAGGACGGGGGTTTCCACGTCGATAAAGCCGGCATTGTCCAGATAGCCGCGCACGAAGCGGGTGACCTGATGGCGCAGGCGCAGACGATGGAGCATTTCCGGACGGCGCAGGTCGAGATAGCGGTACTTGAGCCGGAGGTTCTCGGCGATGTCTTCCTCATCCAGGGGGAAGGGGACCGGCTCGGATCGGTTGAGAATACGGATGCGCGCTGCGGCCAGCTCGACCTTGCCACTGGGCATGTGGGGATTCTCGGTACCCGCGGGACGGGCACGGAGAACACCCTCGACCTGCAGCACAAACTCGCTGCGGCATTCGTTGGCGGCCGCGAAGGCGTCGACCTGGTCCGGATCGGCGACGATCTGCACCAGACCTTCGCGGTCCCGCAGGTCTATGAAAATGACGCCACCGTGGTCGCGACGCCGTTGCGCCCAGCCGCAGAGGGTGACCGTCTGGCCGATCAGGCCTTCGTGAATGCCGTTACAATAGTGTGTCCGCATGCTGCGTCCCGTATGAGTCAACAAGAAAAGGGCCACCCGACCGGGAGGCCCGCGCACAATCTAGCCTTGCGGCGCGCGCCGCGTCAATGACAGGCACAACCCCCGGCGGGACAGGAAGGCACAGCGGCTGCTTCCGGCTTGCTCTCGCCGGCCTTGCTGCCACCCTTGAAATCGGTCTGGTACCAGCCGGAGCCCTTCAGGGCGAAGCCCCCTGCGCTCAGTTGCCGCTCCAGCCCCGGCTTTCCGCAATGAGGGCAGTCGGTCAGGCGGGGATCACTCATGCGCTGCTCGACGCTCAAGTGGTGCCCGCAATCCTTGCATACATACTCGTAAGTTGGCATTGTATCGACTCCGTATTGGGTTGTTGCTTTAAAAGATGCCTATTAAATACGACCTCACGCCGCAATTTTCAAGGGCCTTGTGCCAGCACAGGCGACACGGGAGCGATGCAGATGCCTGTGGCCGCTGAACTGCACAGCGCATTGCAAACGCTCATCGCCCTGCTCGCGATCCTCAATCCCGTCGGCGCCATCCCCATTTTCATTGCCCTGACCAGCGACGAAGACCCACAACAACGACTCGCCACGGCGAAGCTGGCATCGCGCGCCGTCGCCGTGGTGCTGCTCACGTCGGCGTTCCTGGGGGAATATATCCTGCAATTCTTCGGGATCAGCATCGCCGCCTTTCAGGTGGCGGGCGGCATGGTACTCATGCTGCTGGCCTTCAATATGTTGCAGGCCAAGTCCAGTCGCTATCGCCACACCCCGGAGGAAGCCGCCGAGGGCATGCAGAAAGAGGCCGTCGCCGTAGTCCCTCTCGCCATCCCGCTGCTCGCGGGTCCCGGCACCATGGTCACCGTAATCATTGCCCATCACAAAAATGCGTCGTGGCTGGCCAGCGGCCTGCTGATCATCGACATCCTGGTAATCGCCGGAGTGGCCTATGCGGCCCTGCGCCTGGCGGAGCCCCTGTCTCGCCGGCTGGGGGTGACGGGCATCAACATCTCTACCCGTATCTTCGGGCTGGTGCTCGCCGCCATTGCGGTGACCTTCATCGCCAACGGTCTGGCCGCCTTGTTTCCGGGTCTGGTACACATCCGCATGTCCTGAGCGGCGCCCTATAGTCGCTGATCAGCCCATAGATTAATTATATTTGCCAGCGCTGAACAATAGGTTATTTTGATTGATATAAAGAAAGTGGCAAGGTGGGGTTTCCCCCTATGCCTGTTACAAGATGGAGGAGCGTATGGAGACCATCGTTTGGGGTTTCATGTTCGGGGCGATTCTGCAATATGCGCGCCTGAACCGATTTAACACCATAGCGGGCATGGCGGTGCTGCAAAATCTCGCCGTCGCCAAAACCATGGCCTTCACTGTCGGCCTGGGGATGCTTTTGTTGCAGTCCGAGATCCTCCTGGGATGGGCGGACTACCACGTCAAGCCCCTGATCCTCGTCGGCGTGGTCGTGGGCGGACTGCTCTTCGGCGTGGGCATGGCCGTGCTCGGCTATTGTCCGGGCACCGTCGCCATATCCCTGGGCCAGGGCAATCTCGATGCCCTGGTCGGCATCATCGGCGGTTTGTGCGGCGCCCTGGTTTTTGCCGTGGTCTACCCCTCCCTAAATCCCCTTCTCGGCCCGAACCTGGGCGCCCTGTCTGTCCGCAGCCTGTTGCCCGATGACATCCTGTTCTGGAGCGTCACCAGTGCCGTGGCGATCCTGTTCATGGGAATCGCCTTGTATTTACAGAAATTGCAGCATCATGACTGGCGCTGGCTGCACGCCGCCGTGGGTCTGGCGTTGCTCAACTGCGTACTCACCCTGCCCTTTGTCGCCGGTCACCCCATGGGCGCATCCACGGCCTTTCCTTATGCGGCCATGACCATTACCGAACTGGGCGCGGAATCCTACCAGGCCGCCATCGCGGCGCCAGGCGCATGGGAATTATGGTTTCTCACCGGGGCGTTTCTGGCCGGGCTGGTGTTTGCCCTGCTGCACCGCAGCTTTCGCATCTCCAGCGTGCCCGAGTTGTGGGTGCGGTATCACGGTCCCAAGCCGGCCAAACGTTTTTTCTGGGCGTTCGTCGGCGGCTTCCTGCTCCTCTTCGGGGCGCGCATGGCGGGCGGATGCACCTCTGGCCACGTGATTTCCGGGGGAATGCAACTGGCGATCAGCAGCCTGGTGTTCGCCGTGGTCGTATTCGCGGCATTCCTGACAACCGGTCATTATTTTTATCGGATACGCCAGGCAGTGCCTATCCCGCCCTCACCCCGGATCGTCGAGGTCAACGAGATGGAAGCCCGTTGAGCGATGATACGGCGAACCGTCTTCTTCCTGCGCGGTAGGAAACGGGTTTCCGAAGAACGGAAACGCCGGCGGACGGGGGGTGATGATTTCGCCCTCCGGTTATTCGCACTCTGCGGCGTGGCGATGTTTACCTCCATAGGACCGGCCGGCGCCGACGCGGGCCTGAAGGCCGACAGCACCCAGCGACCGGGCGGCGGACCCGCGCCCAGCGTCGCGGGGAATGCAGGAACGTCTGCGGCGGTACCGCCCGCCGTCGGCGCCGGCCAGGTGTCACCGCTATCCGGCGGGTTATGCATTTTTCCGGGATGCCCTGAAAACCCGCTGGCGGATTGGACCCGCGCGCCACAGAAGCAACGATTCCTCGCCAGAAAATCAGCGCCCCGGAAACCCGCTCACCGGCGGGCCAAACGTGCCCTCCGCATCCGTCTGAGGCCGGGGCACAGAGCCGTCGCCCTCCTGCGTCACCATCCCGGCAGGCCCCATCCCATAGCCGGTGTGAACCGCAACCCCTATATGTCCAGGCGGCCGCTGCACCTGGCCTTTCCGCGTTACGGCACCGGTGCCCTTGCCGTCCAGAGCGGCCTGGAACTTGCGCCCATTTCCAGGTACCGGTACTCCTGGCGGAACGGATCGTATCTGACACTGGGTGTGCATGGCCATTACGGCATCGTGCGGGGCTGGGATATCTTGTCCGGCGTAGACTATGTCAGCCACACGAAAGCCCTTTCGCCACAGGAGGTGGATGACTCTCGCGCGTATATCGGGGTGATGCACAAGTTCCAGTGACCTTTTCCCAACCGATGTTTTACCCATTTCCGGAGACTCTAAATTCATGTGGAAAAAACGGTTTCTTCTCTCTGCTCTTGCCTGCCTGGCCATGGATACGGCCAGCGCCGCGCCAGCCATCATCAGCACCTCTTTTGCCATGCCTGCGGATATTGCCGCCGTCAAAATCAGCCGGCAACTGACGGAGCGCCACTTCAAGATCGTGGACGATCTGAACGTGCTCCCCCGCATTCACAAGGGCAACCCCCAGCTTGCCGCCCGGATTCCTCCGGACATCCAGGCCGAGCGGCTGTTGGTCGTATGCCAGTCCAGCTCCATTGTCGGCTACCTGCGCACCGACCCCGCCGCCACGAGTCTCTGTCCGCTCACCCTGTCGCTGGTCCAGATAAACGGCAAAACCACCGCCTACTATCTCCAGCGTGGCGCATTGCTGACGGATAACACCGCGGCGCGGGCGGTTGGCCAGAAAACCGACGAATCCGTTCTGGACGCCCTTCATGCGGCGCAAAAACAGTAGACCGTATAGTTTGGCACACCAAAAGGAGAGAACCATGAGTAACGAGCAAAATCTGCTGAGCCGTCGCGACGCCATGAAACATGCATTGTGGGGTGCCGGAGCCCTGGCTGTGGGTGCCGTGGGTACCCAGACGAGCGCCGTGGCGGCCGGCCTGAGCGGGAATCCCGGCAACTTGTTGCCGACTGGCGCCAGGAGTCTGAAGGAACTCGGCGAACGCCTGGCCAAAACGCCGCGGCGGCGCGACTTCAAAACGGTTCCCATGATCCTCACCAAACCCGACGAATGGGATGATGCGGCGCTGAGGGAGATCATCCATTACGCCGGTGGCCCCAAACAGGTCTGGGATAATACCGATGTTTCCAGTCCGTGGCTGAACTTGATGCGCAACAGCATGAATGTGCAGGTCTGGTCGTTCAGGCATCCGGATTTCCTCTGTGTATCGGCCACCCATGGCAGCGCCCACTGGGCGCTGTACGACGATTTCATCTGGAACAAATATCTGGCGCAGATGACCGGCGGAAAATGGAAAGACAATGAATGGATCAAAGAACCGCCGGCGGCGGCGGCCGACCCCGCCAACTTTGAGAATCCCGAAGGAGTGTTCTCTCCGGGGGACAACAGTGTCACGGTATTGCAGCGTCGCGGTGCCGTTTTCCTGGGCTGTCACAACGGCATCTGGGAAATCACCGAAGGCGTACTCAAGAAGGGCATCAATCCCGATGGCCTCAGCCATGAACAGATGGCGGCCGAGTTTACCAACCATCTCATTCCCGGTGTCATCCTGACGCCGGGGGTGGTAGGTACGTTGCCGGAACTGCAGTTGGCCGGCTTTCAATACGCAAAATAGTAGATCAAGAGGAGCGATAGGATGACGAAAAGCAGCACACTACGGCTGGCCCCACTGCTGGCAGCCGCCTCCCTGATGGTTTTTGGTACCTGCGCCGTGGCGGCGGACAACGGCTGGGGTGCCCCGGGCGAGTTCCATGGCACGAAGAGTCAGGTATTTCCTCCCTGGCAAAATGGCGCCAACAATCCAGCGACCTCCAAAGGTCTGGATTTTACCATCCCAGAAGTCGACAACCTGCCGGATTTTCACGGTAGCATCGACAACCCGAAACTGAGCATCTTCGTGGGGGGTAACTACTTTTTTGCCATGGCACCGCTGGTGGCCGCGTTTGAGAAGGAGCACCCGGAGATCAAAGGCAGAATCTATTACGAGACCATTCCGCCGGGCTTGCTGATCCGGCAGATGGAGCATGGCAATACCATCACGGTGGGGAACATGACCTGGACGGTCAAGCCCGACGTATACGCCGCCGGGTTGCAGAAAGTGGACTATTACGTTCAGCACGGTCTGCTAAAGGGGCCGGCGGTGCCTTATGTCACCAACGACCTCACCATCATGGTTCCCAAGGGCAACCCGGCCCACATCAGCGGACTCCAGGATCTGGGCAAACCCGGAATGCGGCTGGTCATGCCCAATCCCGCATGGGAGGGCATCGCCCGGCAAATCAAGATGAGCCTCACGAAGGCGGGTGGACCGGCACTGGCCACCGCGGTGTATGACACCAAGGTAAAGAACGGCGAAACCATTCTGACGGAAATTCACCACCGCCAGAGTCCCATGTTCCTGATGCAGGGAAGGGCCGTTGCCGGAGTAACCTGGAAATCCGAAGCCATCTTCCAGGAAAAGATCGGCAATCCCATCGGCAACGTCGCGATTCCGGCCCAATTCAATACCAAGGCCATCTATGCGGCTGCTGCAGTCAAGGATGCGCCTCACCCCAAATGGGCAGAGGCGTGGGTAAACTTCCTCAAGTCGCCAACGGCCCTGCACATCTTCGAAGAGTATGGCTTTCAGCCGTATACCCAGGGGAAGTGATCCACGCGCGCATTAGGGGGGCATGGCCCCCCGGATCATCAGGAGAAAGATCATGGGTAGTGCAACGAGCGTAAACGGCAGTACATTTTCAGTGGACAGAGGATGGCGCCTGGCGGCGATAGGGCTGCTCGCCGTGCGTTTTGTGCAGGGTTGGATTTACTGGGGCGGCGGCACCAGACGGTTCATCTACGGCCCGCAAAAGCTGGATGCGTGGGGTGGCGGGCACTGGATGGCCTATAAGTTTCAGACGGCCATGCCGGGTGCCCTGCTGGGCACGGAGCATCTCGTCTCCTTCCTGCTGCAGCATTTCGTTCTGCTCTATGTCGGGGTCATCGTCTTCAGCCTGGTGGAGCTATTTGCGGGCTTCATGCTCATCACCGGCCTGCTGACGCGCATCGCCGCCCTGACCACCATCGGCTTGTCCTTCGTGCTGATGCTCCTGTTCGGTTGGCAGGGGGCTACCTGCATAGACGAATGGACCATGGCCGCATCCAATTTCGCCATGGGCGTGACCCTCCTGCTGGTGGGCGGAGGCGCTTATTCCCTGGACAACTGGCTCCTCGCGAAAAAGCCCGGCCTGGCCCAAAAAGGGTGGTTTCGCTGGATGGGCGGCAGTTTGCCGTTGCCCCTGAGCGATCAGGCCTACAAGAAATTCGCGCTGGTGCTGTTCTGGATCGCCGTCGCTTTCATCGTCGGTACCTACAGCTACTATCGCGGCTCGGTGGTCACCCCTTTCCATGGCGGCCCCGTGAGCCCCTCCAAACATCATTGGTCCCTCTCTAACGGCCGCCTGCAAGGGGACGGCACGGTGACCTTCCATGCCTATGTGGACGCGGGCACCCCCGAAGCACCATCCAACGTGCTGCATGTCACACTTGTCGACCCCCGGAATGGCAGTGTGGTCGAGGAGTGGGATAGCGCCAAGCTTGCCGCCTTGCCCAAAACGGCCTTGAAAAACGACTATGATTATCAAAAAATTCATATCGGTAAATACGGGATCACCGGCCCGGTGGGTTCCAAGGCTACCATTATCCTGCCCCCAGCGGCGAGCGATCTGAAGCTGCCGGCAGGTACTTATACGCTCAAGCTGAATTCGGTAAATGGCAGCGTCTGGACCATACCCCTGCAACGCTGACATCTCCCGGCTATCCGGACAGCCCCCGCGCGGCGTACAGTGGGGGCTACTTTTGGGGGATAACATACCATCATGTCAAAAACGGTTTGGCCTATGGCCAAAGTGGCCATCATCGCGATGATCGGCGCATTCCTGCTGTGGATCAGCCTTATCAAGCCCATGCTTCATAAGTCCGATGTGGCAACGGCAACCATTCCGCTGGTGAATGGCAAAACCTTGGATGTAACGGCGCTGCGCGGCAAGGTCGTGGTATTGAATTTCTGGTCTCCCGATTGCCCGCCCTGTATCCAGGAACTGCCCGATCTGGAACGACTTTATCAGACCTACCGCGCGCAGGGTCTGGTGGTGGTAGGCATCGCCACGCCGGGATCGTCCAGGTCCAGAAGCCTCGCCGCCGCAGCCATGGCCCACGTGACTTATCCTTTATCTGTGGATCAAAATGGCACCCTCACCCGTGCAGTGGGCGGAATCATGGTTACACCCACACAGGTAATCATCGACAGGGAAGGGCGGGTGATCGACAAATACCAGGGCGTCGTTTCCGGGGAGGAGCCGATGGACGAGATTCTGCGGGCATTACAGCAGAAGTGAGGGAAAGGACGAAATACGGGTTTTGCCAGCCTACGCCGAGAGGGCAGCAGGCGATGTCGGCAGGCCACTGCAGACCCACTCATCTATACCGCCGACGACGTTATAAACCTCGTAACCATCGTCTCCCAGCATGTCCAGGGCGCATTCCGCAGCATCACAGGAACGGTTTCCGCTACCGCAGATGAAGTATAGCTTGAAACCGCCCAAGCCCCCCTTGCAGTTGCTCACGGCGTTTTTCACTTCGCGGTGAAAATGCTGATTATCCACCAGTGCGTCATCACGAATCAGCTTCCACGGGATGAGGTGCGCCCCCGCGATTTGCCCGTATAACGCATATTCCTCCTGGCATCGCACGTCAATGACGACGGAATCGCGATCGCCCAGCGCCGCAAGCGCCTGCTGACAGGTTGCTTCTTTGATTAGGTGGGACATAAGACCTGACTCACACCGGCGGGGGCACGCACGGCCCCCGGAAACCTGTTTCCAAACCCGTCAATGCGCCTGCGGGTTGTCATACTGGAACTGCCGCCAGCACGTCTGCCAGGGATGACACGCCTGCGCCATGGTGCCCGGCTCTTTACCGATGACAATGGGGTACCCTGCTTTTTTCCAGCCATTGACCCCGCCACGCAAGGCGTAGGCGTCATAACCGAGCATGCGCAATACTCCGGCCGTCTGGTTGGATAGCTGGCCTGTCGGACACATGAGGATAACGGTCTTGTTTTTGGGAATGCTGTCGCTCTTGATGGCCGCAGGAAGGTTCAGATACGGGATATTCTGAGCACCTGGCACATGGCCCTGTGCATAGCCGTAAATACGTTGCCAGCCCCGTCCGGTGCAGACATGCTTGTTGGAATGCACTCCGCAGAAAAAATCGTGATAGGTTGGCGTCCGGATATCGATCAACGCATATTTGCTGGGATCCTTGCTGATCGCCAATAACAAGCTGCGGTCCGTATACTGATAGGTGCCGTAGGGAAAGGGTTTCTGATCCGCAAAGAATTTCTCCATGCGTGCATTCAACACTTGTTGTGCGGCTTGGTTACCACTGTCGTCGGCGGAGGCCACCGATACCGACAGCCCGAATAACATACCGACCAAGGCAAATGGAATTGCGGCGTTTGCTAGGCGCTTGAACATTTTATTCTCCTGTTGAATTTCCGGAAAATGGCATGGATGAACCGACGCCCATGCCACAATTTGAGGCTGGCAACTGCCTGACCTGACTAGATGGTGCTCATGGATGCTGCACTGGCGCTTTCCATACATGGCCGTTTACGGAGGTCAGCTCGAGAACGTAAGAGCCCTGACCGATGGTGACCCCGCTTGGCATCGTTGACGGCAGGCGTACGGTGGCCTGCGCACCGACAGGTCCGGTAATGCCGAACTTCCCGGTGTGAATCTGCTGGTAGGCAAAATCGTTGGAAAAGGCGCTTTTTGGCAACGTGGAGAGGGTCGAACTGGCCCACTTCTCCACCGGCTTCCCGGTGCTGGTATCGATCAGCGCCGCCTCGAGCACATTGGACGGCTCTGCGGCCACTCCGGAATCCACATAGGCGTGGAATGTCACACCACCGCCCTTCTGCAGCGTGGCTCCGTCCAGCTTCCAGTGATGCTTCGCCGGACTCACTGGGCCACCGTGAAAAGGCGTGAACACCGAACCGCGGTAATAACTGTAAGTGGCGACGATAAAGGCCACGGCAATCCAGAACAATGTCAACGCGAGCTTCTTGAAGGCGCCATCGCTCAAAGGCAAAGGCAGGGCACCCCCCAGCCAGCGGAACAGACCATTTTGGGCCAGCGTCGGTTTCCGCGACAGGAGCCAGTTGTCCACGGAATACGCGCCGCTTCCCGCAAGAAACAGCGTGATGCCCATGGCAAAGTTGGACGCAGCCATGGTCCATTCATCGATGCAGGTGGCGCCCTGCCAACCAAACAGCAGCATCAGCACGAAGGACAAACCGAGGGTGGCCACCGCCGCGAGGCGGGTATACAAGCCGACAATCAGCATAAAGCCTGCGATCATTTCAACGGCGCTGAAAATGATCACCCCAGCATAGAGCAGGGTGAAATGATGCAATAAAAAAGCGACCAGATGATCCGTGCCCAGTATGGCTCCGGGCATTGCCGTCTGAAATTTGTAGGCCATCCAGTGGCCATGTACGTCCAGCTTTTGCGGGCCGTAGATAAAACGCCGGGTCCCGCCGCCCCAGTAGATCCATCCCTGGACGAAGCGTACGGCAAGAAGGGCGATGGCGGCGAAACGCCAACTGCGATCCGGCGTGTCCTGCGGGGTGGTATTTGACATGGTCGTTGCCATGAAGTTTCTCCTGTTCTGACTGAAAAAGGGAGGGAATTCCCTCCCTTTTTACTTATTTGCCCGTGTACGGCTTGAAACCGTAGTGCTCAAAGATCTGCAAGGCGGTGGGTGACTTCAAAAAATTCACCCAGTCCTTAGCCCACTTGGGATGCGCCGCGCCCTTGACTACGGCGGAAGCATAGATCGCCGTGGTGTTGTCCTTCGCGGGGATCGGGACGTTGGCAATGGGGTGCCCCGCCTGTTCCTGGAAGATCGCTTCCGATTTCCACGTTACCCCCGCGTCAGCGAGGCCCTGCATCAGGAAGAGCGGCGTCTGACGATGATGGATATGGGTGAGGATCGTTTCCCCGTTCTTGACTTTGGTGTCGTACACCATTTTCTCCAGCGCAGGGCCGCCAGCCTTGGTCAGAGACATTTTGATCTGTCTGGCGACGCCTTCCCAGGCGGGATTGGGCATGGATAAACGCACACCGGGCTTGCCCAGATCCTGGAGTCCGGTAATGTGGGCGGGGTTGCCTTTCGGGATCATGATGGTCAGATCATTGGTGACATAAGGCACCGCAGGACCCTGCAACAAACCTTCCTTGATGAAGGCGTTCACTTTCTTCAGCCCGGCAGCATAGACATCGGGCTTGACGGTCCACGTCATGTTGCCGATGGTGATGGTGCCACCCTGCTTCATCTGCTTGATCAGGATGCCGGGCGGCAACGTCTCGTAGTAGATCTTCCCCCGGAGAGCCGGGTATTCCTTTTCAAAGGCTTTTACCAGCGGAGCCATGGCGAAGTAGTAATTGCCGCCCACAAAAATCGTGAGTTGCGGATTGTCTATGGAGCCGTGGAAGTCCGCCAGATCATCGACTTCGGGGACCGTGAACTCCAGGCCCTGATGGATCGCGGGATTGTTTTCACCATGTTGCCAGGGCGGAAACACCTGCTCCTGATAACGGGGAGCCTCGGCTTTTCCGTTCCATCCCATATCCGCGGCCTGGGCGGCTACTCCGCAGAACAGCAAGGATGCGACTGCAGCTACGGTAGCGACTTGCAGCGTTTTACTTTTTTTCATCTCATTACCCTCATTTATGGACAGTTATTTGGCGTACTGATAGCCCGCCAACTGCAACTCCGGTAAGGTACCGACAATACCCGGGGTGAGCACTACGCCGGGAATCAAGTGGTTGGTGAATTCCGCAGCCATTTCTTCATGGCTCAGATGATCCGGGTTGATGCCCTTGGAATGTAAACCCATGGTGAGCTCCCACACCTCGTTGTGGCAGGCCAGGAATACGGCACCACGGCGCTGCAGCACGATGATGCTGTTGTCGTGGGGGGAGAAAACGCCTTCGGGATCCTCAAAATCGGCCGGATTGGTCGCCGACGCCGGGGGCTGTTTCAACCAGGCGTTCGCCTTCCATTTACCTTTGGTGGCGGTGGCGAGATACTTGTTCCAGATGTAGTTGTCGTACAGGGCAAAATGCGCGGAACCATGGGTGGCCGACAGGGCGAGGAAGTCCGGATGCTTGAACGACCAGATCTGCACATTCATGCTGTTGCGCATCAGGTTCAGCCACGGGCTGGTCAGCGCGGTATTGTCCCATACCTGCTTGGGACCGCCGGCGTAGTGCAGTATCTCATCCAATGCTTCGCTGTCCCATTGGTCCGGGCTGGTCAACATCATGGGAACGGTTTTGAAATCGCGCCGCCGCGGCGCTTTGGCCAGCCGGTTACTCAATTCCTGCAGCGTGCCGGCACCGGTGGGCAACAGGTTGGCGGGGTTTCCGCTCATGCCGGCGGCCATGGCGGAGGCATTGGCCCCCAGGGCACCCACGGCGACCGCCCCCGCGCCCAGCACCGTACGCTTCATTGCTTCTCTGCGGCTCAACAGATTTGATTCGTTGCTCATGTCCATTCTCCTTTCAAGTTGATCCAACTAGAACACCACTCAACTCCTAAGATCCTTGATCACATCCTCTTTTGTAATCAGTCGCTGCACATCTTCTTTGCTGTCGATCAACATGGCGGTTTCTTCCGAAAGGGAGGGGTCGCGGAACAGGCGCCCGACCCACATGCCGCCAAAGGTCCGCCAGGTCACCACCACCCAGAAAAAGGCCAGGAGAATGGTAAAAGCGGCACCGATATGATCGAACACTACGAACCTCGTTTCCCTCGCCAGGGCATAGGTGGACGCCGTAAAGACGCCCAGAGGGAAGGTGAAACCCCACCAGCCCATGTTGAAGGGTAGGCCCTCATTCAGATAGCGCAAGGTGAAAAATATGGCAATCGCCATCCACCACAACCCGAAACCCCACAATACGAGGCCCGTGATGATACCAACGGGCTCTCCCAACGCACCCACTGCCGCCATGGAACTGTTAGCAAAGGCATACTGATCAGAGGGACCCAGCACCAGCATTGCCAGTGAACCGGTGCCCAGGGGACCGAGAGGCAGCCAGGCGGATACGGCCATGTCGATGTGCGGCATTTTGTGCAGGGTCAGACGGAGGAAGAGGATCGTCAGTATGGCAAAGGCCAGGGGCACGGAAATGGCCCAAAGCACGTAACTGGTATAAATCACCCAGCCGGCCGCGCCCGTGCTCAGATGCCCCGCCAGCATCCCGCCGCTTGCCGCCGCCACCTCCGGCGGAACCACCGGCAGCAGCCATGCCGCGGTCATGCGGTCCATGGCATGGTGCTGGGTCGTAAACATATAATAAGGGACTGCCAGCACGGAAAAAAGCGAGAGGACCACGTCTACCCACCAGAGATAGTGGGCAACGAGGGTGGTTTCGGGCGTTAGCGGCCACAGCAGGAAGATGCCGTTGACGATCGTGGCAAATCCCATGGGAATGGCCCCGATGAACAGGGACTGCACGGGGTGTTCAAAGAGCCGACGAAAGGCGGCCGGATAAAAAATGGCGCGCCCCAGAAACAATACCGTGAAAAGGCCGAAAAAAAAGACGTTGATCGACCAGAGCCCTCGCGCAACCACGAGCTGACCGGAGAAATGGTATGGGAAATCGGCGAGCATCAGGGCCAGGATACCTGTCCCCATGTTCGCGGCAAACCAGTTTGGTGTAAAGTGGCGCACCACTTCGCGCAAATCACCATTAGGAACTGCTGATAAAAACCTAGCCATGCATTGATTACCCATCTGTTGTAGCGGCCTCGAAACATAAAACACTTTGCAGTCAATTGAAAATTACGATTTTTGCCAATTCTATAAGTAATTTTTATATTTAATGAGATAGTTGGCCTTTGATCTATGACACGTTATCGATGTGACCAGCGGAAAAAACCATAAATCTCGCGTTAACGACTGAAATTACGTCACTTATTCATATCCAGACAACGACAGGATCATAATAAAACTTATTCATTCATCATCCTTATATGTACATAATGCATGTCTATTAGCTGTGCTGCGGCTATTTGGCTCCGCGTTATCATCCACTGTTCTCATCGATATGAATTCCGCAACAGCCACGTCACGGTTTCGAGGCCGCTCTGGCGCGAAATTCGGCGGACAGCGGCCTTCGCCGCCTCGCGCCTTCCCGGTGATGTGCAAAAGCCATCACTCCCGCTCTGAAAACGCATTTTGCCCCGGGCACGGCAGTCCTCTAAGATGCATCGTATCTTCGCCGCTCCGGGTATCTGCTTGGCCGTTCGCCCTGTTTCTCCAGACGCCGTCGCTGACCCCACATTTACCAGGGTAGATAGCGTGCTGCTGTTGCTGGGCCTGAGCAGCGGCCTGCTGCTGGCTTCGTGGAGCCTCGCCTGGTCCATCCCGATGCTGCCGTACATCGCTGGCGCCTACAGCACCAGCCTCGACCACGCGATCTGGTCGCTGACTTTTTACCTGCTGGCCTGGGCGCTCGCGGTGGTACCCGCGACCTGGCTCTACCAGCGTTTCGGTGAACTGCGGATGTTTCAGATCTCCCTCACCCTGCTGATGGTGGCCACCCTGCCCGATGTCTTCAGCGACCATTTCGGCTTATTTTTGGGCGGCAGGTTTGTGCAGGGCATGGCGGCGGGTTTTCTGACGCCCCTGACCCGGCGACTGCTGATCCGCTATGCGCCGTTGCGCTGGCAAAAGACGGCTGCCGATCTCAGCATCGTCAATCTGGTGCTGCCCTTGCTTGCCGGGCCCTCGCTGGCGGGCTGGATCGCCTATACCTGGGACTGGCGGGCCGCGGCGGTGTTGACCTTTCCCGTGGGTTTACTGGCGCTGGGCATGGTCTCCGCCCTGTTGCGCGACAATCCCGAGGAACACCTGCGCCAACCCTTCGACTGGATCGGGCTGGTGCTGCTCGCCGCATGGAGCGCCACCTTCCAGATCGTGCTCAACCGCGGCGAGGACTGGAACTGGTGGGATGCCCCCGCCATCCGCTGGCTGACCGCGCTGGGCGCCGTGCTCCTCGTGGCCTTCTTCCTCTGGGAAAGGGATCAACCGCACCCCTGCCTGGACCTCCGCCTCCTGCGGCGACGGAATTACGTGCTGGCGCTGCCGGCGCTGGTTTTCGGGTGGGGACTGCTGCTGGGCGGGAACAGTCTTTTTGTCTCGGCCCTCATCAGTCATGCCAACTATTCCGCTTTCTGGGCGGGCGTGGTGTTGCTGCCCATGGCCCTCGGCGGCGTGCCACTGATCGCGGTGATGGGACCCATCTCGCACCGGGTGAATCCGCGCTGGCTGGCAACCATCTGCTTTGGATTCGTCGCCATTTATGGATTCACCACTCGGCTCAACCTGCACAGCAATCTGCGCAGCCTGCTTCTCAGCCATTTGATCGAAGGCGTCGCCATCGGGTTTTATCTGGTACCCCTGAGCTTGATCATGTTTTCACGGCTGCCCCAGAGCCGCCTGCCCGCGGCGGCCACCTTGCAGAACTTCGTGCGGATTCTCGGCGGCGCTTATCTGTCCAGCGCTTTCTCGGCGCTGTGGATGCGTCATGGCGACACCTTCAGGGCGCATCTGACCTGGCAATCCCCCACTTTGCCCCTGCAAAGCATGCTGGAGCACTGGCCCGTAAGGGGCTCCGCAGCGCGGGCCCTGTCCATCCAGCACCTGACCACCCAGAGTGCCGCACTATCCATGCAATCCATGCTCTGGCTCTGGGGCTGGATGGCGCTGGTTGTGCTTGCCCTCGTATGGCTCACCAAAGGGCCATATCGCCGCAGGGCAGGGCAGGTTCGGCGGGTCACCATCGAGCAGCAGATCATGGAAAGCGCCGGTTTTGACGCGGAGCCGAGTCGGCGGGAGGATGTGGAACGTGCACCGTAAACGCTGGATCGCCGCATGCGCGGCCCTCGGCGTCGTGGCCCTCGGCGGCTGCGCGCCGACCATCCGTGCCCCGAACCCCGCGGATGTCAAGGCGCCGGCCTGGGCGATGAGCGTGCAACGGATGGACGGCGCCCAGGCATTGCCCACCGGCGCGTGGCCGCAACAGGACTGGTGGACGGGACTGGCCAGCGCCGGACTCGATCAAGTCATGACCCGTGCCCTGAGCCCGGCCAATCCGCGTTTGGCGGAGGCCGTCGATACGGTCCAGTGGGCGGCATCGGTCAGCACCTGGCGGGCGGCGGCCCTCGGTCCGCAGCTTTCCGGGCAGGCGGCCATCACGCCTTTGCAGTTCAGCGGCAACAGCCCGCTGGGGGCGCTCGGTCTGGGCAACAAACTCTATGACAGCGGCGATATCGGCCTCGGTTTTACGCAGGCGCTCGATTTCTGGGGCAAATATGCGGACCGCCTCAAGGCGGCGCTGGGTGAACAACGCGCCGCCGAAGCGCGGCTGGCGGACACCCGCCGCCTGCTCGCCGCCGCCGTCGTCAATGCCTATCTGCGCTGGGCGGAAGCCGAACAGCAGCTCGCCAGCACCCGGCGTTTACAGCACCTCTACCAACAGCGGCAAGCGTTGATACGAACCCGGCGGTATCTCGGCCTCGGAACCGACTTATCCATTGCCAGTCTGTCTTTGCAGATCCAGCAGAATACCGCCCGCCTGGCCCGCTGGCAGCAACGGGCGGCTGCCGCACGCTTCGCCGTGGCAGAGCTCGCGGCGATTGCACCGGACGCCCTCCCGCCACGGCCGGTGGCGCCCGCGTCTGCAGTAATCCCCACCCTGCCCCCACACCTGAGTCTGGACCTCCTTGCCCACCGCCCCGACGTGCAGGCGGCTCGCGCGCTGGCGCGGGCCAGCGTCCAGCAGACCAAAGCCGCCCGCGCCGCTTTTTATCCGGATATTTCCTTCTCGGCCTTGCTGGACATGAACAGCGCCCACCTCGCCACGCTTCTGAACCCGGCGAGCTTTGCCTACAGTTTTGGACCCGCCTTGCGGTTACCGATTTTCACCAGCGGCGCCCTGACCGGCCGCTTCCGCGGCGCCGAGGCGCAGCAGGCCAAGGCGGTGGCCGTTTACCAGGAAAGCATCCTGCAATCGGTCCGGCAGGTACTGACGGCACTGTCGGGATACCAGCACGGCCGGCAGGTTTGGCAAGCCGAGGTGGTCGGTACCGGCGCCACTCGGGAGCAGGAAAAGCTGACCGCCACCGCCCAGGCGTTGGGCCTCAGTGACCGCGCGGCGCTGCTGCAGCGGCAGATCGCCCTCATCCATCAGCAAATGACCCAGCGCCTTGCCCATTATGCGGCACTACAGGCCTGGGCCCAGTTGGAAACCGCATTGGGAGGCGGCTATGATCAGTCCCGACAGCACCCCTGACAACGCGAGCAAGGCCGGGGCGGACCAGAGGCGGCGCAACCTCTGGATACTGGCCGCCGTCGTCCTGCTCGGTCTGCTGGTCTACGGCCTCTGGTGGCTGCTGATCGGACAAAGGCGACTGGAGGTAGACGATGCCTATGTCGAGGGCAACCTTTACGCGGTGGATGCGCGCACGACCGGAACCGTCGCCGCGATCCCCGCCTACGACACCATGCGGGTGGAGGCAGGCTCCCCTCTGGTGATACTCCGCGGCGAACGTGCCGGTCGCAAGCTGCAACAGGCGGAAGCACAACTGGCGCAGGCCCGGCAAAATGCGCTGGCGCTGGTCCACGAAATTCAGGCCAGTCGCAGCAAGGAGGCCGCCCTGCGGGCCAGCCTGAACAGTGCGCAGCAGAAAGCCTGGCGCCTACGGGCGTCGGCCAGCGCCGGTGCGAGCGAGGATATGGACGCCATCACGGCGGCCGACGCGGTGCGGCGCCTGCAAGCCGAAATCGGCGCCGAATCGGCGCATAGCGCCGCCCTCATCGCGCAGCTCGGGGCCGCCGGTCCGGCGGGCAATCCCGCCGTACGTGCGGCGACGCAGGCCCTGGCCCTGGCCCGCCTGAACTGGACACGACGCATCATCCGCGCCCCGGTCACCGGTATCGTCGCGCAGCAGGCGGTGCAGCCCGGACAGTGGGTGAGCGCGGGCCAGCGCCTGTTCACGGTGGTGCCATTGCAGCAGATATGGGTCACTGCCAACATCAAGGAAACCCGTCTGGCGGGAGTGCGCCCCGGCGCGGCGGTGACACTGCATTCTGATCTTTATGGTAACGGCGTTACCTATCACGGCTGGGTGGTGGGACTGGGAGGGGGCTCCGGCGCCGTCTTCGCGGTGCTGCCGCCGGAGAATGCCAGCGGCAACTGGATCAAGTTCACCCAGCGGGTACCGGTGCGCATCGCCGTCGATCCGAAGGACTTGACCCGGCACCCGCTGCGTCCCGGTCTGACCATGACGGCCCGGATCGCGCTGCATGGCCCGTGGATACGGCGGCCGGTACCGGACTGGTTCCTGCGTTCCGCAGCCGCTTCGCGCCCGGCTCCCTGACTGGCCGCCCGCGCCGGCCCTGGGCTACACTCCCAGTCCCGAATCCAGGAGTAATACCGGAGTGGACCTGCGTCATCTGCGCCATTTTGTCGTGCTCGCCGAGGCCCTGAACTTTCATCGGGCGGCGACTCGCCTGCATCTCGCCCAGCCCTCCCTGAGCCGCAGCATCCGCGCTCTGGAAGAGGAGATCGGTCTGCCGCTTTTTTTGCGCAACCAGCGGGAAGTCTCCCTCACGGCCGCCGGTCGGGTGCTCCTGCCCGAAGCCCGACAATTGCTGGCGCAGGCGCGGCGCACGGAGGCTCTGCTCGGCGATCTGCAAAACGGGCAGGCCGGCACCCTGCGGATCGGCTTTCTTGCCTCCACCGCCATCGCCCTTCTGCCTGGGCTGTTGCGCGGTTTTCGTCAGCACTTTTCGCAGGTGCATCTGGAGTTGCGGGAGATGAGCAGCGATGCGCAGTTGCAGGCCCTGCGCGATGACCAGATCGATATCGGCTTCATCCGCGATATCGGCATCCTGCCGGATATCCACCAGCATCTGCTGCAACGGGAGGCGCTGATGCTGGTGCTCCCGGAGGATCATCCCTTCGCCGCAGAGAGCGCCATAGCCCTCCATCGCCTGCACCATGAGTCGTTGATTCTCCTGCGCCGCGAGGTGGCACCAGCGTCCTATGACCGCATCCTTGCCCAATGCCACATCCATGCCCTGAAGCCACATATCCTGATGGAACTCGCCGATTCCAATGCCGTGTTCAGCGCGGTCTTGGCGGGCCTCGGACTGGGTTTCCTGTTCTCGGCCTTTGCGGAAATTCAACGTCCGGGAATCGTCTTCCGACCGCTGGCGGATGTCCTGGGAGACAGTGAGGTAAGTCTCGCCTGGCGCGGACGACAGGAGGACGGAAATCCGGCAGCGCGAACTTTTGTAACCATGGTGCAGCAGCGATATGCGCTGCAGGCCCAGCCCTGAGACCGGCTGCATAGTCCACATCGAGCCCTGATTTGCGCTACACTAGGCCGACTCCGCCCTCCGGCGGTCTGAACCCACTCTCTGGATGGAACACGGCATGGCGCAATACGTTTTTACGATGAATCACCTCAGCAAGATCGTGCCGCCCAAGCGCGCCCTGCTCAAGGACATCTCCCTGTCCTTCTTCCCCGGCGCCAAAATCGGCGTGCTCGGCATGAATGGTGCCGGCAAGTCCACCCTGATCAAGATCATGGCGGGTATCGACAAGGAGTTCGAAGGCGAGGCGCTGCCCATGCCCGGTCTCAAAATTGGTTATCTGTCGCAGGAACCGCAGGTGGATCCGAACAAGACGGTGCGCCAGGTGGTAGAGGAGGGTCTCAGTGACATCCTCGGTGCGCAACAGGAACTGGAGGCGGTTTACGCCGCCTACGCCGAGCCCGATGCGGACTTCGACGTCCTCGCGGCCGAGCAGGCGCGCCTGGAGGCCATTGTCGCCGCCGGTGATGGCCACCAGGCGGCGCAACAGATGGAAGTCGCCGCTGACGCCTTGCGTCTCGCCCCCTGGGACGCCTTGGTTGGCCCGTTATCCGGTGGTGAAAAGCGCCGTATCGCCCTCTGCCGTCTGCTCATCAGCCGCCCCGACATGCTCCTCCTCGACGAACCCACCAACCATCTGGACGCCGAATCGGTAGACTGGCTGGAGCAATATTTACAACGCTTCTCCGGCACCGTGGTCGCCGTCACCCATGATCGCTACTTTCTCGACAACGCCGCCGAGTGGATTCTGGAGCTGGATCGTGGTCATGGCTTCCCTTACAAGGGCAACTACTCCGCCTGGCTGGAGCAGAAAGAAAAACGCCTGGAGCAGGAGGCCAGAACCGAGGTGTCGCGCCTCAAGGCGATGCAGCACGAGCTGGAATGGGTGCGTCAAAACGCCAAAGGCCGCCAGAGCAAAAGTAAGGCGCGCATGGCCCGCTTTGAAGAATTGAGTTCCTACGAATACCAGACCCGCAATGAAACCCAGGAGATTTTCATCCCGGTGGCGGAACGCCTCGGCAACGAGGTGATCGAGTTCCGTGATGTGACCAAGGGCTTCGGCGACAAACTGCTTTTTGAGCATCTCAGCTTTAAAGTGCCGCCGGGCGCCATCGTCGGCGTCATCGGTCCCAACGGTGCTGGTAAATCGACCTTTTTCCGCATGATCGTGGGCCAGGAAAGCCCGGATAGCGGGGCAGTCATCCTTGGCTCCACCGTCAAACTCGCCTATGTGGACCAGTCCCGCGATGCGCTCGCCGCCAAAAACAATGTCTGGGAAGAAATATCCGGTGGGTTGGACATCCTCACCGTCGGCAAGTTTGAAATCCAATCCCGTGCTTATTGCGGCCGCTTCAACTTCAAGGGTGCCGACCAACAAAAGCTGGTGGGACAGTTGTCCGGCGGCGAGCGCGGCCGCCTGCATCTGGCCAAGACCCTCATCGCCGGCGGCAACGTCCTCCTCCTCGATGAACCTTCCAACGACCTCGATGTGGAGACGCTGCGCGCCCTGGAAGATGCCCTGCTGGAGTTCGCCGGCAGCGTTATGGTCATCTCCCATGACCGCTGGTTCCTCGACCGCATCGCCACCCACATCATCGCTTTTGAAGGCGATGCCCATGTCGAGTTTTTTGCGGGCAACTACCATGAGTATGAAGCCGACAAAAAACGGCGCCTGGGTGAAGAGGGTGCCCGGCCCCACCGCCTGCGTTACAAGCCCATCGTGCGCTGAGGCGCCTTGACTTTCACGCAGCATCTCCTTATCTTCTCAGCCCTTAAGAATTACCCGCAGGAAGTGTCTCATGAAGCGTACTTTTCAGCCCAGCGTCGTTCACCGTAAGCGGACCCACGGTTTCCGTGCCCGCATGGCCACCAAATCCGGCCGCCTCGTGCTCAAGCGCCGTCGTGCCAAGGGCCGTCAGCGCCTTTGTCCGTAAGCCGATGAACCCGGCGCTGGCGCATCCTCATCGTTTTACCCGCGAGGATCGTCTCCGCCAGAAGGTGGCTATCCAGCGCACCCTCAAGCAGGGGCGCAAGAAGGTTTTTCCGGAATTGGTGATCTACGCCCTGCGTAATGAGCTGCCACATCCCAGGCTGGGTCTGGCGGTGAGTCGCAAGGTGGGCAATGCCGTGGTCCGCAACCGCATCAAGCGGCGCCTGCGCGAAGCCTTCCGGCAGCAGTCGGTGCGCACACGGGGGCGCGACGTGCTGGTCGTGGCGCGGCCGAGCGCCCGGCAACTCAGCATGCGGGCCATGGGTGCCTACCTTCAGCAAACCCTGGAGAGAACATGAGTGTGCGGCGCGCGGCAGTGGTCGTGGTGCGCGGCTACCAGTACATCATCAGCCCCATGCTCGGACACAACTGCCGCTTTTTTCCGACCTGCTCCGAATATACCTGTCAGGCCATCGAACGCTACGGCATCGCCAAAGGTTCCTGGCTAGGCATCAAACGCATCAGCCGCTGCCATCCCTGGCACCCCGGTGGTGTCGATCCCGTTCCTTAAAAGCCCTGGGGCCCCATGGATAATCAGAAGACCATCCTCGCCGTTGCACTTGCCGTAGTCGTCTTTCTGCTGTTTCAGGCCTGGCAGGAGCAGAATGCGCCGAAACCTGCAGCCGGACCTGCTGTCAGCCGGAGTGTGACGGCGCCCGGCGCTACGGCCACCTCGCCGGCGCCGGTGGATGTAGTGCCGGCTAGCGCCGGCGGTCTCCCACCGGCGACCGGGGCCGCGGTATCTTTCCAGACGCAGGTGTTCACCGGTCGGATCAGCCTGAACGGCGGAGATATTCAAAACCTGGGCCTGCGCCACTACCCACAGGCGGTGGACGATACCGCCCCTTATCCTCTCCTCGACGGAGCACCGGCCAGGCTCACCATACAACAGAGCGGCTTCGTCAGCAGCGACGGGCAGACCCTGACCGCCCGGTTTGCCGCCCCCGCCGGCCAGACGACCGCAGGCCAGCCCATCGTCCTCACCGGCAAGGCCGGCCCCCTGACCGTAGAAAAAACCTGGACATTCCAACCCGACAGCTATGTGGCGGAAGAACACGTCACCATCACCAATAGCGGGTCCGCGCCGTGGAACGGCAGCTATTTCGATCAGATCCTGCGTAACGACCGCACCGAAACGCACATGTTCATGTCGATTTTCACTGGCGCGGTGCTCATGCACCAGGGCAACTTCAGCGAGGTGAGTTTCAGCGATATCCACGACCATCCGGTACTGAAATCCGGCCCCGGCTGGGCGGGGATGATGGACCATTACTTTCTCACCGCCATCCTGCCCTCTGCTCATGCGCAAGTTCAGGTTTATGCGCGTCCTTCGGGTACCAATTATGTTGCCGGGGTGAGCACCCCGCTGCCCACCCTGGCGCCGGGTCAGAGCACCACCATCACCCAACAGCTCTTCCTTGGGCCGAAGCGGCAACAAACGCTGGCCGCCATGGGGCGCGGCCTGGAACAGACCGTGGACTACGGCTGGTTCGCCATCATCGCCGAGCCCATGCATGTAGTCCTGACCTGGTTCCACGGGCTGGTCGGCAACTGGGGGCTGGCGATCATCCTGCTCGTCATAGTGGTCAAGTCCATCTTCTTCTACCCCTCGGCCATCAGCTACCGTTCCATGGCCAACATGCGGAAGCTCCAGCCCAAGCTGGAGAAACTGAAGCAGGAAGTCGGCGACGATCGCCAGAAGCTGGGCGCGGCCATGATGGAGTTGTATCGCAGCGAGAAGGTCAACCCCATGGCAGGCTGTCTGCCCATCATACTGCAGATGCCCTTCTTTATCGCCCTGTACTGGGTACTGGTGGAGAGCGTCTCCCTGCGGCAGGCGCCCTTCATCCTCTGGATTCATGATCTGGCCATACCCGACCCTTACTTCATCCTGCCCCTGCTCATGGGCATATCCATGTTCTTCCAGCAGCGCCTCAATCCCGCGCCGGTAGACCCCATGCAGAAGCGCATCATGTCCGCGCTGCCGGTGGTCTTCGCCGTGTTCTTCTCCTTCTTCCCCGCAGGCCTAGTGCTCTACTGGCTGACCAACAACGTGGTTTCCATCGGCCAGCAGTACCTGATCACCCGTCATATCATGAAGGCCAAGGACTAGGGTGCCGGTGAGGATTTGTCCGCGCTGAGTTAAGGGCATGGATTATCAGCAGGGAGACACTATCGTGGCGATTGCCACGCCGCCGGGAGAAGGCGGTGTCGGCATTTTGCGCTTCTCCGGACCACAGGCGCCGTCCATCGCGACGGCGCTCTGCGGCCGGCGGTCCGCCAAACCGCTGACACCCCGTCATGCTCATTTTCGCCGCTTTTACGCCCGCGACGGCAGCCTGATCGATCACGGCATTGTCCTCTATTTTCCAGCCCCGAACAGCTACACCGGCGAAACCGTCGTGGAATTGCAGGGCCATGGCAGCCCGCTGGCCCTCGCCAGCCTGCTCACCGAGGCTATCGCCCTTGGCGCACGGGCGGCGCGTGCCGGGGAGTTCAGCGAACGGGCCTTTCTCAATGGCCGGCTTGATCTTGCCCAGGCCGAAGCGGTGGCCGACCTCATCCACGCCCGCAGCGATGCTCAGGCACGAGCCGCGGCAGCGAGTCTGGAGGGCGCCTTTTCACAAGCCGTCGATGACATTCACGGCCAGCTCCTGCGCCTTCTCGCTCTCGCCGAAGCCGGACTGGACTTCAGTGAAGAAGACCTTGGCGATGCCCATGCGCAGGCCATCAGCGACAGCCTGGTACGGCTGGATGCTCAGGTCGCCCATCTGCTCAAGCAGGCACAGCAAGGCGCCCGACTCGCCCGCGGCGGTCGCGTGGTGCTCGCCGGACGACCCAACGTCGGCAAGTCCAGCCTGATGAACGCCCTCGCCCGGCGCGAGTCAGCCATTGTCACCGCCATCCCCGGCACCACCCGCGACCTGCTCCGAGAGGAGATCATCCTCGGCGGACTGCCGGTGGAACTCGTCGACACCGCGGGACTGCGCGAGGCGACGGACGCCGTGGAGGCGGAGGGCGTCGCCCGCGCCCGCAACATATTGCACAGCGCACAACTGATCCTGCTGGTGGCTGATGCGAGCACGGGATGGCAATCGGAGGACGAAGTCATCCTGCGCGACCTACCGGAAGGACCGCGCCGCATCATCTGGAACAAAATGGATCTGGTTTCCGCACCACCCGCCACCCCGACGGGTGAGGAAGCCATAACACTCTCCGCCCAAACCGGCGCAGGTCTCGATACATTACACTGCAGCCTGATTGAAGCACTGGGGGTGCAGGGCGACAGTTGCCCCTTCAGCGCGCGCCGTCGCCATGTCGAAGCCCTGGAAAGCTGTGCGCACCGGCTCGGCATCGCAGGTGACACGCTCCGCCTGGGAGATGCCCCGGAACTGGTCGCCCAGTCCCTGCGTGAAGCCGCGGCAGCGTTGGCCGGCATCACCGGCCACATGGACGTGGAAGACATTCTCGGCGAGATTTTTTCGCGCTTTTGCATCGGGAAATAACGCAGGAACTAGCGTAAAGGCGAAATGAGCCGGCAATACGGTTTCTTAATGGTAGCAAAGCGCACGGCTATTCAGAATGCAATAAACGCGGTAACCGCAAACTCGTTGTCAGCGGCATCCGCAACACTTTGTGGTAATACTCTTTGTGCTGGCGGAATACCGGACAGATCAGGTATTTTCACACTTCTAACGAAATAATCAACCATTATTCTGGTGGACTTGGTAATATGGTACTGGCCACCGATCGCCCAGGTTTTGAATATTCTCTCCTGCGTCGCAACATTGGGTAATCGATCATAGAAGTCATAGCGCAGATCGAACTCTAAACGGTTGGTGACAAAAAATCCGCCGGAAACATAATATCCTTTAGCCGTATTCTGGCTTCCAGGGTAAACCTGGGCGTCCGTAAGCGTGGGTGCGGCTCCTGCGTAGGCATTAAACACCGCGGGGGCATCGATCATTCCGGAGCCACGGATATATTCAAACTTGAGCCATCTTCCCCAACGGTGCATATATCCCTGCGTATACGTCAGACCAAGTCCATCCCGTGTCATGGAGTAGGATTGTCCATTAAAAATGGGGTTCGCATGCTGATACCAGAGGAATCCCGTCACGTCACTGCGAAATGGTCCATGAATTGGCCCAAACCCTTTTAAAATGTAAGACGCCTGCAGGCGCGCTGCGACGAGCGCTCCGCTCGAGGTGTTGGTCGCCACCAGAGGTCCAAAGTTGCCGACCATCACGCCATAGGCGTACTCCATATTTCCCGCACGGAACCAGTCCATTACTTCCGCACCAGGATATCTGAATGCGTTGTTTCCCATTATGTTTTTACCGGGAACAGAATAACTTTCGTATGGCCCTGACCCATAATTGGTATTTGTTGAATAAAACGGCTGCAACATCAGTTGTTGTACGACGGTACTATAATTGAACCCAAACGCAAAGTTCGGGTATCCCTGCATATCCTCTTCCGGACCTGGTGCGCGGATGATACCTACTTCAAAGCGGGCGCCAGGGACATAACTAAATGTAGCATGGGCGTCCATAAGCTGTGGTGTATAGTTGCCGCCAACATGAGTGAACTGATTGTTCCCGAACTCGCCGGCCAACATATATGAAATATGCTTATTGATATTTCCTCGCAGCATGATATGCGCAAAGAGAATATTAAATGACTTGCTGGATGTGTCTTGAGGTGCCACCAGGTTAAACCTCGGAGTCTGGCCATTTTCTGCCGCTGTGCCATTCATGTATTTGTAAAGCGGAATAAAGAACCCGCTGAAGTTTAACAGCGGTGCTTGTACTGGAGAGATACCTTCCAGCTTGAACCAATTTGCAGCAGCGGCAGAATCTATTGAACCCGCAGCCAGAACGGCAACGGCAACGGCATATATTGCATATTTTTTTGGTTGTTTCCTCTTCCCCATATCTATCTCCTTCAGACATCGCCCCGGGCGTGCTGGTTTCGTTGACCAGAAAGCTAACGAGGCAGATGGCTGGCTGGTTACGTGTTATCGGTCCGGCCGATAACACGTTGGAAAACCTAACTGCCATGGCTTATCGTTTTTAGCGGAATCGCCATGATCCAGTCCCAGGAGTTGGTCAGGTAGACGGTGCCCCCCACTATTACGGGGCTTTCGATCCCGAACTGACCACCGATATGATGTTGGTGAAGTTCCTTTCCGGTGGCGGGATTCACAACAAATATGTACTGCCCGGTAGTTATGTACAGCAATCCTTTGTAATAGGTTGGAGCCGAACGCCCCGCGCCTGCTGCAACTTTGGTTGGGACATGCCATGTCCAGAGCAGCTTGCCCGTTTTAAGTTCATACGCCTGGTATGTTGACGCGACGGGATTGCCCACATATACGATGTTGTTGTGGATCATGGGAACGCCCCCTTTAAACGCGGGTATTTTTCCTCCGCTACCCATGTTTCTGGTCCACAGAACCGCGCCGGTCTTGGCATCAAATGCGCGAATGACGTTGCTGAACATGGCCTTTTTATTGGCTTGCGGTTTCGTTGTCGCATCGAGTACGACAACACCATCGGCCGCCGCCGGAGATACGTCGCCAATACCAGTATTACTGGCACCCGGTATCGTCCCTTTCCATACGATATGCCCGTTGGATTCATTCAGACAATAAAGATATGGCTTGATAGCCATAGCAAAATAGATATTGTGCCGATACGCTGTCACACTGGACATGTTGTCCATGCCCCCCACATGGGTTTTCCAGACCTGCTTGCCAGTCGTGGCATTAATCCCAAACGCATTTCCCGCGCCATCGGCAATAAACAAGGTGTTATTGTCATAGGCCGGTGTCGCCATGGTTTCGCCAGGCGTCGCGAAGTACCAAAGAAGCTTGCCGTTGCTGCGGTTAAGGGCATAAATGCCGTTGAAACTCACATTCAGGCCTCGCGCTGAGGCCGATGGATTGTGGGCATATCGCAAGACGTTGGCGAAGTTGAAGGCTACACTGCCGGCGGATAGATATACTGTATTTCCAATGACCAACGGGTTGCCCATCAAATTATTTCCGACAGGACTCGCGCGCCAGATGAGTTTCCCGGTTTTTGCGTTAACCGCATATGCAAACATATCATCGCTTTCCGCATAGACCACACCGTCGACCACCGATGGCCCCAGTGCGTTTCCATAGAACTGGGTTTGTGTTACGGAAGCTTCTGCGGCCCCATAGGTCTTACTCCCGAACGGCGGGTTTGCCAGAGGCCATGCACGGGCTTCCGGAAACAACCATGATACGCCGTTCCTTATCCATTCCGGCGCGTCGTCAGGGACCGGAAATGCAGCATTGTGGGCGGGATTGGCGTATGCGTGTGTCCATTCGGATGGGCCGACACCGGCATCCACGCCAGATGGTGCGTTTTCCGGATGGGATACCGTTCGATAGGGCCCGGTTGAATCCATTGGAACAGCAACAGCGGCGGACGCCAACGGCACCCAGCCGAAGAGGGCCAGCAATAATGCCGATAAAAGAATTTTGTTATGTGGACCATGGTTACGTACAATACTTGGCATATCAAGTCTCCAATCCATTTGGTGAGGTATAACGTACTCTGTCATCAGCTTCGCTTTTTCAGCTGCGTCTCCACTTTTGTTATTCCCATAAACGATATCAACAGAATTAAATGCTCGCTCCCAATAACACAACCAGCGTTATATTTATGGCTGCATCCCGCTTATGATATTCAATGAGTAAATGAAAATGAGAATCCCGCGGCAGCACGAGATGTTTTATGCATGTATTGTGCCAGCCGCATAATGATTACAGGATGCTGTTTTATTTTGTTATTCTTACAACGTGGGTTATCTGGAAGGAGTGGGGAAGGGCCAAACGGCACAGGTCGGCCGTGAAGTTGTCCCAAAAGGGCCAACGAGCGCGTATTTCGATCTCATTTGGCCTTGCCAAGTAAGGGGCCAGACTGGCGCCTCGCTCGAAATTATAGCTTCTCGCCGCCCGGCACATCTTCACGGTCGACGATCAGTCCGAGATTTTTCATGCGGGTGTGCAGTTGCTTACGGCTGATACCAAGCAACAGTGCGGCCTGACTCTTGTTGGATTGCGCCTTGTTCAGGGCCGACACGACTGCCTCGCGCTCTACGGCGTGGAGATCATAAGCCCCCCCAAAGGGGCGTATTCTCTCTGTTTCCGTGGTACGCATCTCGTTCGGGAGATCGGCGGCAAGTATGGTGCCCCCCCGATTCAGCACCACCAAACGCTCGACGATATTCTCGAGCTGGCGAATGTTGCCGGGCCACGAATAGGCCTCCATGGCAGCTAACGCCGCAGTCGCTATGTCTACTTCAGGCCGCCCCAACTCTGTGCACACACGCCGCAAAAAATGATGGACGAGGGGCGCGACATCCTCCCGCCGCTCCCGCAGCGGCGGGATGTGCAACGGGATGACATTCAACCGATAATACAGGTCTTCCCGAAAACTGCCTGCCTCCACCGCCTTGGCGAGGTCCACATGGGTTGCAGCGATGATACGAGCCGCGAGACGCAGGGGTTGGTTCCCGCCGAGGCGGGTATATTCCCGCTCCTGCAAGGTGCGTAACAACTTGACCTGCATAGCCAGGGGCATGTCACCCACTTCGTCCAGAAAGAGGGTTCCGGAGCCCGCCATTTCCAATTTCCCTGCCTGAGACCGCACCGCACCGGTGAAGGCGCCTTTCTCGTGACCAAAAATTTCGCTTTCCACCAGATCCAGGGGAATGGCACCACAGTTGAATGCAAGAAAAGGCGCATGGGCACGGGGGGACGCCACATGCAACCCCCTGGCAACCATCTCTTTGCCGGTTCCTGACTCTCCGGTAATAAGAACATTGGAAGGGGCGGGCGCGACGAGATTTATCATCTCCAGAATTTCGAGTGTGCCTGGACTCTCCCCGATAATGCCGTGGCGCGGCAAGTCCTGGCTGCGTGGCGGGTTGGTGTGACCCCGGCAACTCAACGCCTGGCGAATGATGGCGACGAGCTCCCCTTCATCCACCGGCTTGGTCAGGTAATGCTCCGCCCCGGCCTTGATAGCTTGCACAGCCTGTTCGATTTCACCGTAGGCCGTGGCAATCAGCACAGGTGTTCTGGGCCAGCGCTCCTTGATGCGTGCCAGCAGTTCGGTACCGCTCATCCCTGGCAGGCGCTGGTCTGTAAGGACCAGGACGGGGAGTTCCCTGGCCATGATGGCCAGGGCGTCCTCCGCACTTTCTGTTTGTGCAGTCGAGAAGCCTTCAGCCTCCAGGGTGGCTGCGAGTACGCTACGCAGATTTTTTTCGTCCTCGACGATGAGGATTTTCTGGGATCGCATGCCGATGGTTTTTTCGATACCCTGAAATGTTGATGTGTGGATCACTGGCCGAAACCCTGCGGAGGCAAACAAAGCGCGAACTCGGCTCCGACTTCCCGATGGCGCAATTCCACTCGGCCGTCGTGGACCATCATGATTTTCGTGACCACCGCCAGACCAAGGCCGCCACCCTTTGCCTTCCCCGTCACGTAAGGCTTGAAAATGTCGTTGGCCCGCTCCGGCGGCACCCCTGGGCCATTGTCCACGACCCCGGCCACAAACTGCCCGTTTTCTTCGCGCCGACCGTATAACGTAATGCAGCCACCGTGGTTCGGCAAGGCTTCGACAGCGTTGAGCAACAAGTTGCTGATAGCCTGTTCAAACAACTGCGGATCGGCGACGACCTGCAGAGACGGAGGGCAATTTATAGTAAGAGTGATTTGTTTGGCCTCCAGATCCGTCGCGTGCCTTTTGCTGCTGCGGAAGAACAAGTCCAGCGCGGGCACTTCTGTGAGCTTTATATGATAAGGACGCCCGAAATCGAGAAATCCCTGGGTCATATCATACAGTCGCTGAACCTCTTCTTCTATGATATTTATAAATTCTTGCCGGTTCACCGGCTGCTCGTAGCGGACCAGGTATCGCGCCGCACCACGTAAGGAGGAAAGCGCGTTGCGGATCTCGTGCGCCACCTGGGCTGACATCTCTCCAATCGTCGCCATGCATTGCATCGCCTGTTGTCTCCGGTGTAACTGGTCGAGTTCCACCAGGTATTGCTGCAACCGCTGTTCCAGCCTCTTGAAACCTTCCTCCAGGCGGGTTATCTCGTCGCCATCCCCCGGAATGGGAGAATACTGCGGGAAACCGTCCACATGGAGCCGCGACTCCACATCCGCCATTTTCTGCGAGAGACGACGAATGGGGCGAGTAAACGTGTTGCTGATTAGAGAAGCACCGATGAGACCAATGAAAGCCGTGATCATGCCAAGAAAGGAAAGACGCCGGATCGCAAGGTCCATTCGGGTATCCACTATGCTTTGGATGACATCGTTATTGGCCCGCAGACTGACGTAGCCGAGGATATGCGATCCAGCACGGATAGGAGCCGTAAATTCCTCGCGCTCGAGGTTTGTCGGCACGAGGCCTTGCCGACCGATCGCCGTTGACTGTGTGCTTGCGACAGTCAGACCTTGCTGATCTGTTATGATTGCGTGGCGGATAAGCGGGTTGTTCTCGACCTGTTCAACCAGTTTAATCAGCGTGTTGCTGTTTTCTGATAATAAAGGATCAGCGGCATCGCGGGCAAGTCCTCGGCTGAGATGGAGAACCTTGCTATGAATCTGTTTCTCCATATTTCGTTCGACAGCGGTGTAGAGAAACAGCACGATCGTCCCATAGATGCCGGCGATGAGCATGAGCACAAAGATTATACTTTTGGAACGCACGCTCAGACGGCGCCAGAAATTAAGAGCAACGGACTGACTGATATGTGCTGTCAATAGTAAATCCTCATGTTTCCGTTGTACCAGTAGCACTCCGAATCCAGCGCATACCATGCGTGTTCCATGTATGAACGTCCTCGGTCTTGCAAGATGCCGTAGATTTTGGATTGGATGGACTGCACACATGTGTTCGGCCGGATATTCGGTGGCTACCATGATCAGCCCCGTCATCTCTCAAACAGCAAATCCAACAGCACCTCACGACGGATGCCACGATGCGCGGGCACAGCGTCCAGTATGGCGGCCAGCGTTTCCAGGCGCAGAGGATCATGGCGATAGAAAGGTTGTTTAATCGTTCTCGCGGGGTCGCAAGCCTGCATAGAAATGGTCTTCATCACCACTTTCCGCAGACCAGACTTCGCCCGATGGGGCTACAATATCTCCGTGAATGGTGACGCTACCTTTCATATATCCAAACATACTATTCCGCGTTTCATCGGTGATAGGCACCGTTTTGACAAGCGGTTTACCGCGCTTACTGATCACCCCTCCCCCTCATCCCCATCCTCGCCCGCCCGCCGCTCGCCCTTCAGGGCGATACTCAGGTTCTTCAGCTTGCGATAGAGATGTGTGCGCTCCAGCCCTACCACTTCCGCCGTCCGCGCGATATTCCACTCGTTACGCGCCAGATGGTACTCCAGGAAGGCGCGCTCGAAGCGCTCCCGCGCGCGCTTCAGGGTACCGCCGAAATCTTCCCCGTCGAAATTGCTGTTGGCGAGGACGAGACGATTATCCAGTCCCAGGGCGCCCTCCACCTCTTCCGCGCTGATCTCCGGGCCTTCCGCCAGAATCAGCAGGCGTTCCACCAGGTTCTGCAATTCCCGGATATTGCCCGGCCATGGATAATGCCGCAGCACCTCCAGGGTTTCCGGGGCAAAACGGCGCGGCGCCAGACCATCGCGAGCGCCATAAAAGCGTACGAACTCTTCTATGAGCACCGGAATATCCACACTCCGCGCCGACAGCGGCGGCACCTTCAGGGGCAGGGCGCTGAGACGGTAGTAGAGATCGCTGCGAAATTGCCCGCTCTGCACCGCGTGCGCCAGATCCTGCGCACTCCCGGCGATAACGCGCACATCCACGGGCACGGGCGTCGTCCCGCCCACCCGGATGATGCGCCGCTCCTGCAGTGCCGAGAACAGGCGCGCCTGAGTTTCCAGATCCATATCGGCAATTTCGTCGATGAAGAGCGTGCCGCCATGGGCGACTTCCAGACGCCCGCGGGTCAGCTTGCCATGCTCCTCGCTGCCGAACAGTTCGACCGCCACATTGGGGCGGGCGATGGCGGCGGCACGCAGATCCACGAAAGGCCCCTGTGCCCGCCGGCTTCGTCGGTGCAGATAACGCGCGGCCACTTCCTTGCCGCTGCCCGGCTCGCCCAGCAGCAAGGCCCAGGAATCCACCGCCGCCACCCGCTGCAACTGTTCGCGGAACTGGCGGATGGCCGGACTGTCACCGCTCGGTCGCTCCACCCAACCCGCCTGCGCACGCAGATCCCGGTTCTCGCGCTGCAAGCGGCTGGATTCCAGGGCATGGGTGACGGTAAGCAGGGTCTTGTCCAACGACAGTGGCTTTTCGATGAAGTCATAGGCGCCCAGCTTGGTCGCCTGCACCGCCGTTTCGATGGTGGCGTGCCCGGACATCATCACCACCGGCTGCGCCAGACCCGTTTCGGCCCAGCGTCGCAAGAGGCTGACGCCATCCTCACCCGGCATCCAGATATCGAGGAGTACGAGGTCCACCATCTGCTCGCGCAACAGCACTTCGGCCGCTTCCGCACTACCGGCGGTATGCACGCCGTAGCCTTCGTCCTCCAGAATTTCTGCCAGGGTCGCGCAGATATCGGGTTCGTCATCTACCACCAGAATATTCAATCGTGCATCTTCCATGCCGCCTCCTGAACACCTGTCTCAACCTAACGGAAAATCAATAACGATACGCGCACCGCCCTGCAAACCCTGATTATCGGCGATAATCTGCCCGCCGTGCTCCTCAACGATACGCCGGACGATGGCGAGACCCAGCCCGGAACCCTTCACCTTGGTGCTGACGTAGGGCTCAAAAACCCGCGCCAGCAACTCGACCGGGAAGCCGGGCCCGTCATCCAACACACTCAACTCTAGCATCTTTGTGGGGCCGGCGTCCGTCAAACGGGTGCGAATCAGAATATGCTTACCATCAGTGGATTCTACGCCACCCTGTAAGGCGTCAAGGGCATTGCGCAGAAGATTATTGAGGATTTGGCGCAGGCGATGCACATCGGCCCGCAGGGGGGGCAGGCCCGCACCCAGCTCCGCCCGAATCTCCACTCCGCTCTCTTGCCCACGATACAGGTCGAGCACGTCCAGAATCAGCGTGTTGAGATCGAGCGGGCGCAACTCCAGTTGCGGCTGCCGGGCGTACTCCGAGAAGGCATCCACCATCACCTTGAGGGCGTCCACCTGATGGATGATGGTGCGGGTGGCACGATCCAGGGTCTCCCCCTCGTCGCCAAGGCGTTCCAGATATTTGCGCCGCAGCCGCTCGGCGGAGAGCTGAATGGGGGTGAGCGGGTTCTTGATCTCGTGGGCCAGACGCCGCGCCACTTCACTCCAGGCGGCGCTGCGTTGGGCGGCGACCAGCGTACTGATGTCATCGAAAACCAGGACGAAACCCCGACTACCGGCGTCATCCGCAAAATGCGCGCCATGCACGATAATGGTCTGCGGCCCGTCGGAGCGCTCGATCTGCAACTCTTTCTGCATCCCGTTACGAGGATGTTCCACCCAATCCGCCACCAGTTTCCACAGGGGTTCCAGCGCGGTGCCGTCATGCAGGCCTTCCAGGGCGCTGCCTCTGAGCAGATCCTCCTGAAGGATATGGGTCGCCGCAGCGTTGACTTCGGCCAAACGATTTTCGCCATCGAAGGTCAGGATGCCGCTGGAAATCTGGCCGAGCACGGTCTCCAGATACAACCGCCGCTGCTCCGCCTGCTCCTGGGCCGCCGCCGCCTGCTGCTTGGCCCGCGCCAGTTGTCGGGTCATATTGTTGAACGAATGTATCAGGACGCCCAGCTCGTCGTGACTCGCCACTGTCTGCAAGGGAATGAACTCCCCACGTGCCACCGCCTGGGTTCCCGCCGCCAGACGCGCGATGGGCGCGGTCAGTCGTCGCGCCAGATGCAAACCCATCCACACCGCCGACAGCACAGCCAGCAGCAAGGCCACCGCCAGGCTGAGCTGAAAGGCCGTTTTCATCGGTTCGCGCATCAGCATCAACTGGTGATACCGGGTATATGCCACCTGCACCGCCTCTGCGGCCCGAGTCAGTTGCTCGGGGATGGGTTGCTCCACATAAAGCATGCGGTTGCTTTCCCCCAGGTGTGGGCTCAGCACCGGGATCAGCACCTTTACCAGCAGGCCGCCCTTGGGTTCCGGCTCGATGGTGGCGGTCGGATGGCCCTCTTCCATGGCGAGAATTTCCCGGCGCGGCACACGCGGGGCCAGACTGAGGTTATCACTGCTGGTGGCGATGATCCGGTTGTCGCTGGAGAAAAGGGTTACGCTGCTCAGGCGATACTGATCGCGCAGGGCAATCACGGTGATTACGGCGCTGCTGTCCGACTCCCCCACCAGCGCCTGGGCAATGCTTTCCGCCGCCAGCAACGTGGAATTGCGGTAGCGATCCACGCCCGCCTTGGCCACATTCAGGGCCTGATCCAGCGCACTCTGCACAGCGCTGCTGAACCACGAGTCCACGCCCCGATTCAGATACTGCCAGGAAAAACCGAAAACGACGGCTGCCGGCAAAAAACTGAGCAGAGTGATGATGACCACCAGGCGGGTAGCCAGTTGACTGCCCACCTCGCCTCGCCGCAGTCGCAACAGCAGCGCCACCACCGAGATCAGTACCAGGGAGAGCAGAAAGAGGACGATCCCCGCCGAAATCACCAGCATGGGCACGAAATAATGGCTCAGCGGCCCCCCGGCGCTGGTGAAAAAGTTGATCCCCAAAAAGGCCACAATGGCGAGCAGGAGCAGAACGGCGTCCCAGCGCGGTCCCACCCGCAGCTGCTCCCCTGTGGTTCCGGTGCTCAGGGCACGCAACCAGTTTTTCAACGGGGAAGGGGTACGACGGTCCATGGGGACTCCAGTTTCCAGTGGTCCAGCAAAGATCGCAAACGCAACGGCAAAGGTAAGGCCTGACTATCGACATACACCCGCAACGCCACCTCACCCCGCGCGGCGCCGTGAGCCAGCGGGAGCACGAAGTTCCGCACCCGGCTCAGCGCCGTGACGACCTCACTCCACTGCGCGTACAAGGTGAGCACGCCCTGCTGATCCTCAATGGCATATTGGTTTGTCAAAGGATAATAACGGATGTGCCAGCGCTGTTCCCGGCGTGCATGAACGCCGATACCGGGAATGAAGGAGAAGGGCTCGGGTTCCCGCCACTCCGCCTCCACAACCCAAGTCAGCGTCTGCCCCTGGTCGAGCACCTGCTGCAGGAGCGCTTCCTTGCCCAACTGCACGCTGGCATCGATTTCAACAGCATTCGCATGGGGGATTACCCGCACACGTTCCACGTGAAACGCCGGACCAGCCACTGCCGCCCCGGTTGCGCAAAAAATACCGCCCAGCCCGAGCAGTATGACGACCAACAGCCGCTGCCTGCTTCTGCCGACCGACAAGCCCAACGCGCTGCTCAGGCGCATGCGTCCTTCTCCAGCAAGGCATAGTAAAAACCATCCATATCTTCCTGGCCGGGCAGGCGTTGCCCGGTCAGCGGATGCGCCATGCGGCGCGCATCGGAATGCCGCTGAACAAAGGCGGCGATCTGTTCTTCGTTCTCCTCGGGCAATACCGAGCAGGTGGCATAGAGCAACCGACCGCCGGGGCGCAGACAAGGCCACAACCCTTCCAGCAGACGCGCCTGTTGCGCCACCGCTTCGGCCACATCTTCCGGTTGGCGGCGCAGACGAATATCGGGATGGCGGCGAATGACCCCGGTGCCGGTACAGGGTGCATCCAGGAGAATGGCGTCATAGGTCTCACCATTCCACCAAGTGGCGGTTTCCGCCGCATCGGCCGCCTGCAAATGCACCTCGCCTCCTTGTCTTTCCAGAGTTTCACGCACCCGGTTCAGGCGTTCCGCGGAGCGGTCCAGGGCATCCAGGCGCGTAGCCCCCAATGCCCACAGGTGCGCCGTTTTGCCGCCGGGTGCCGCACAGGCATCCAGAATTCGCTCCCCCTCCCGGGGCGCGAGAATGTGGGCCGCCAGTTGTGCCGCGCCGTCCTGCACCGCCACCCAGCCGGCATCCCAGCCCGGCAGGGTCGCTACCGGCACACTGGCGGGCAGGCACAAGGCCGCCGCACTCCACGTCACGCCCTCGGCCTCACGGCCCTGTTCCGCCAGCAACCGCCGATATGCACCGGGGTCCACCCGCTGCGTATTCACCCGCAGCCAGAGGGGCGGCGCGCTGTTATTGGCTGCGGCAATGGCCGGCCAGTCCTGCGGATAGGCCGCGCGCAAGCGCGCCGCCAACCAGGCCGGATGCCCGAGATCGCGATCGACCAGCGCTGTATCCAAAACCTCACGCTCTCGCAGATAACGGCGCAGGACGGCATTCATCAGGCCGCGCGCCCACGGTTTTTTGACGGCCTCTGTCATCTCCACCCAGTCATTGACCACTGCAAAGGCGGGTCGTTGGCCGTGGCGTAACTCGAAAAGGGCCAGACTGAGCAGAAAGCCGAGATCGGCATCCTCCTCGCGCCACGGCTTGCGCAACAATTTTGCGGAAAGGGCCTGTACGGACAGAAATTCGCGCAGCGTACCCAGAACCAACCATTGCAAGGTCGCCCGATCCGTACCGGTCAACGAAACCGGCAGCAGCGCGGCATCCACCGTCTGTCCGCTATCCACACCGCGCAATACGGTAATGGCGGCCTTGCGCACGGCCCCACCCGATGTGCTTTTTGCCCGTTCAATGCCTGTTCGCATTTCCTTCATCCCAGTACTTCACCGACCTGTGGGCGATAACCGCGGGCGAAGTCACTGCCACTGAGCACTCCCTTACCTGCAGGCTGAACCGCCAGCAACTGCAATCGATCCTCACCACAGGTCACCACCACCCCGTCCTTTTCCACGGCGCTGATGCTGCCGGGCGCCTGATCACCTCCGGCGCCCAGCACCCGCGCCTGCCAGACCCGCAGGCCCTTGTCGCGAAAAAGCGTATGGGCGACCGGACTGGGATTGAACGCCCGCACCAGACGCTCCAGCGTCGCTGCAGGAAGCCGCCAGTCGAGCAGGGCCTCCTCCTTCTTCAGCTTGTGGGCATAGGTCACCAGCGCGGGGTCCTGAGGTACGGGTTTGAGCCGCTCCGCCCAGAGATCGTCCAGGACGTGACGCAAAGCCTTGCCACCCAACCGTGCCAAACGGTCGTGCAGGCTGGCCGCCGTGTCGTCAGCTGCGATGGGCAGGCGCTCCTCCCATAGCACCGGGCCGGAGTCGAGCCCGGCCTCCATCTGCATGATGGCGACACCGCTTTCTTTGTCGCCCGCCGCGATGGCCCGGGCGATAGGCGCCGCGCCGCGCCAGGCCGGCAGAAGGCTGGCATGCACGTTGATGGCGCCGCGCGTCGGCAAGGCCAGTATCGCTTGAGGAAGAATCTGACCGTAGGCCACGACGATCAGCAGATCCGGCGCCAGGCTCCGGAGCAATTCCAGGGCCTCGCCCGTTTTACAGGATTCCGGCTGAAAAACAGGAATGCCTGCGGCCAGAGCCTCCTGCTTGACCGGGCTGGCTTGCAACGTCCGCCCTCGGCCCGCCGGGCGATCCGGCTGTGTAAACACTCCGACGACGGCTTCCGGACCTTGCCGCAGTTCGGCGAGGGTGATGCGTGCAAACTCCGGTGTCCCGGCAAAAACAATGCGCTGTTTTTCAGTCACCGAGCCGCACCCTTTTTTCCGCCTTACGGCGAATCAGACTTTGCTTGAGGCGGGACAGATGGTCGATAAAAAGCGTGCCGTCGAGATGGTCGATCTCGTGCTGCAGGCAAACCGCCAGCAGACCGTCGGCCTCCAATTCAACGGTTTTGCCCTGTACCGTGGTGGCGCGTACCGTCACCTTTTCGGCGCGGCGCACCGTTTCCAGCACCCCTGGCACCGACAGACAACCCTCCTTCATCTCCTCCTCACCGGTGCGCGCGATGATTTCCGGATTCAGCAGGGTCAGCAGATCGTTGCGATTTTCCGAAACATCCACGACAATCAGCCGGTGGCCAGCGGCCACCTGTGGCGCGGCGAGACCGATACCCGGGGCATCATACATGGTCTCCGCCATATCGTCGGCAAGCTGCTGAATCTGTTTGTCCACCCTGGCTATGGGTCGAGCCACGTCCTTGAGGCGTGCGTCAGGAATCTCCAGTATCTTCAAAAGGGGCATTTCGTCACCAATTATTGCAATCCGGCAAAAATCGTATCTTGAACTAATACTATGCCCTGCGGAAGTCCGGCGGAGATCATTCATGCAGAAGAACATCTGGCGCAACACCCTATTTTGTCTCGGCCTCTGCGCCATGGCCCCGGTAATGGCGCAGGCGGCGCCGTCCGGCACACTGTTGCGCACTGCGCACAGCTACACCGTCAAACGTGGAGATACCCTCTGGGGTATTGCCGCACATTTTCTCAAAAACCCTTGGGAATGGCCGCGGCTATGGCACCGGAATACCTACATCAAAAACCCCAACCTGATCTATCCGGGCGACCGCGTCGTGATCACCCGCGGGCCGGGCGGCCAGCCGGAACTCCGTGTGATCGCGCTGCATCCTCAAATGACCGCGGAGCCCCTGCCCACGGTCGCACGCGGCGAGGTCATGCCTTTTCTCGGCAACCCCGGTGTCATCGCCAGCAAGAAGGCTTACGACCAACTGCCTTATCTTGCCGCCAGCGCCAGTGAGCATATCGTCTACGCGGTCGGCGACAAACTCTATGCCTCCGGTCTGGCACATGCGCCCGTTGGTGCCCATTACCAGATTGTCGCCCTCGGGCCGGAGCTCTATCGTCCCGGCCGCAAAAATGCCGTCGGTTATGCACTCCGCGATCTGGGCAGCGCCGTCGTGCGTCGCAATGGCGCCCACGCCGCCATGGAAATCACCAACGCCCTGAAGGAAATCTCGCTGGGCGACCGGCTGATACCCGCCACGAAGAGCGTTGTACCCCACTACTTCCCCAGCGCCCCCTCCCACCCGGTGAAGGCTCACATCATCGCCAAGATGAGTGATTATCCCGAAATCATGGTGGGTCAGGTGGTTATCGTGGACCAGGGCCGGGAAGACGGTCTACGCGACGGCAACGTACTACAGATTGAAAGAGCCGCGGAAACGACGAAAAATGCCGTGACCGGCAAAACCTTCGCCCTGCCACCCCAGAAGGTGGGCAGTGTGATGCTGTTCCGGGTCTTTCCCACCGTCTCCTACGCGGTGATTACCACGGCGACGCGTGGCATCCAGGTAGGTGACCATCTGGCCAGTCCGAGTCCCGTAACGGCCAGCGACAGCTCCGCAGGGAACGGGTGACCGACCGGGCCTGGCTCGCCCTCGGTCGGATCGCCGGCCTCGGCCCGATCCGCCAACGTGCCCTTCTGGAGCGCTTCGGTGCGGTGGATCGCTGTTTTCAAACCGGTGCCGGCGCCCTGCAGGGCCTTGGTTTGCAGGCGGCGCAAATCGCCGCTCTGCAGAAGGCGCCCGAGGACGTTCTCACGCCCGCAGACCGGCGCTGGCTGGAAAGTCCCGATACCGACCTCTGTCGCTGGACGGACAGCGACTACCCGCCGTTGCTACGCCATATCTCCGACCCGCCCCTGCTGCTCTATTTACGCGGACAGCGCGCCTGCCTGAACCAGGCCATGCTGGCGATCGTCGGCAGCCGCAGCCCCACCGCGAGCGGTGTCGCGACGGCCGAAGCCTTCGCCAGAAATCTGGGCGAGGCGGGCCTGATCATCAGCAGCGGTCTGGCCCTCGGCATCGATGCCGCCGCCCATCGCGGCGCGCTGAACAGCGGCACCGTCGCCGTGCTCGGGACCGGCGCCGATCTCATCTACCCGCGCAGCCACCTGCAGCTTGCCCGCCAGATTGCCGGACAGGGTCTCATCCTCAGCGAACAGCCCCCCGATACCGGCCCGCGCAGTGGCCTCTTCCCCCGCCGCAACCGCATCATCAGCGGCCTCAGCCTGGGTGTACTGGTGGTCGAGGCCGCTGAGGGCAGCGGCTCACTGATCACCGCCCGTCTGGCGATGGACCAGGGCCGCGAAGTTTTTGCCATCCCCGGCTCCATCCACTCGCCGCTGTCGCGCGGCCCGCACCGCCTCATCCGCGACGGCGCCAAACTGGTCGAGAGTGCCGAGGACGTGCTCAGCGAACTCGGTCCCCTGTACGCCGTGTTGCGGAACGCTCAGGCGATGGCACCCGCAGCAGACTGGCAGCCGGAAGATCCGGCCCAGGCCAGAGTCTGGGCCGCCATGGATTTCGACCCCCTCGCCCCGGAACAGATCGCCAACCGCTGCGGATTGACGCTGACCGAGCTTTCGGCCATCCTCTTGGACATGGAATTACAAGGTTACCTCGCGGCCTGTCCCGGCGGCCGTTTCTGTCGCCTCCCACCTGTTTCCTAAGGCCAAGGTATGGAAGACGTCATAGATATCATCAGTTATTTGCTCGACCATCTCGACGAAGACGACAACGACGACATGGTTGAAGAGCATTTGCGTGCTGTCGGTTTTGCCGACGGCGATATTCAGCGTGCCCTCGACTGGATGGAAGGCTTTGCGGTAGAGGAGCAAGAGGCGACCAGCCCCCGCTCTCTGCGCGCCTACCATCCCTACGAACAGCAAAGTCTTTCGGTGGCCGCCCGCGGGCAGTTACACGACTGGGAGCGGCTTGGTGTCATCAACGGCGCCATGCGTGAACGCATTATCGATCGCCTGCTCGCCCTGGAACTGGACGACACCGATCTCGAAACCCTCGACTGGGTGACCTTCATGGTGATGGCCAACGACCCCGGTCCCGAGGCCTTCTGGGTCGATGCCCTGCTGGGCAATGACGGCGCACGGATTCTCCACTGACCCATGGCACACCAGCTCGTTATCGTAGAATCACCGGCAAAAGCCAAGACCATCCAGAAATATCTGGGGGACGATTTTCAGGTCCTTGCGTCCTACGGCCATGTCCGTGATCTGCAGCCCAAAGAGGGCGCCGTGGATACGGAGCATGATTTCGCCATGCGCTACACCCCCATCGAGCGCAACGAGCGCCATGTGGACGCCATCGCCAAGGCCCTGCGCGGTGCCGATAAACTATGGCTCGCCACCGATCCGGATCGCGAAGGCGAGGCCATCTCCTGGCACCTGGTGGAGCTCTTGCGCGAACGCCAGCTGCTCGGCGACAAGCCGACGCAACGCGTGGTCTTTCATGAAATCACCAAAAAAGCCGTGCAGGAGGCCATTGCCCATCCCCGCGAAATCGCCATGGATCTGGTCAACGCCCAGCAGGCGCGCCGCGCCCTCGATTATCTGGTGGGCTTCAACCTGTCACCGCTGCTCTGGCGCAAGGTGCGTCCGGGGCTCTCCGCGGGACGGGTACAAAGTGCCGCCCTGCGCCTGATCTGTGAGCGCGAAAACGAAATCGAGGCCTTCGTCAGCCGCGAATACTGGACCATCGCCAGCCGCCTGCAACACGCGGGCAGCGCGTTCACCGGCCGCCTGACCCACTGGCAGAATAAAAAGCTCGAACAGTTCGACATCGCCGACGGTGACCAGGCCCAGGCCATTCGTAGCGGCATGGAAGACGACCTCGGTCGCCAGGCACTGCGGGTCCGGGAAGTGGAGCGCAAAAGCCGGCAACGCCAGCCGGCCGCGCCCTTCACCACCTCCACTCTGCAGCAGGAAGCGTCGCGCAAGCTCGGCTTCAACGCCAGCCGGACCATGCGCGTTGCCCAACAGCTTTATGAAGGCATCAATATCGGCAACGAGACCGTGGGCCTCATCAGTTATATGCGTACCGATGCCGTCAATCTCGCCGAGGAGGCCATTGCCTCGATCCGTACTTTTATCGATGGCTACTACGGCAGCGAATTTGTCCCCGAGACGCCGCGCCGCTACAAGACCAAAACCAAGAACGCCCAGGAAGCGCACGAAGCCATCCGTCCTACGGACATCGCGCGCACCCCGGAATCCCTCCAGGGGGTGCTGGAACGCGATCTCTGGCGCCTGTACGATCTGGTCTGGAAGCGCAGCATTGCCTGCCAGATGGCGCCGGCCCGCCTCGATCTCGTCGCCGTGGATATGGATGCCGGGACACACTGGACCCTGCGCGCCAACGGCTCCACGGTGACCTTTCCCGGCTTCATGGCCGTCTATCAGGAAGGCAAGGACGACGGCGACGAGGATGAGAGCAACCGCATCCTGCCGCCCCTCGATGTCGGCGATGAACCTCTGGTGCTCGGCATCGATCCCGAACAGCACTTTACCGAGCCCCCTCCTCGTTACAGCGACGCCACCCTGGTCAAAACCCTGGAAGCCCACGGTATCGGCCGACCATCCACCTACGCCAGCATCATTCAGACTCTGCAGAACCGCGAATACGTCGCCGTCGAGCAGCGCCGATTCCATCCTACCGACCTCGGCCGGGTAGTCGGCCGGTTCCTGATCAACCACTTTGAACGATATGTGGACTACGGCTTCACCGCCAGCATGGAAGATGAACTGGACGCCGTCTCCCGCGGCGAAAAGCAATGGCAACCCGTCCTCAGTGCGTTCTGGAGCCCCTTCCGCGCGCTGCTCGACGAAAAAGCCAACGTCAGCCGCGCCGAAGCGACCAGTGAGGCGCTGGAGGAAGCCTGCCCCCAATGTGGCAAGCCCTTATTCCTGCGCCTCGGGCGCCATGGGCGTTTCGTGGCCTGTTCCGGTTATCCCGAATGCAACTATACCCGTCCGGTAGACGGGCCGCGCGAACCCGCCGAACCCGTAGGCCGCGATTGTCCCGATTGTGGCAAGCCGTTGGTGTACAAAACCGGGCGTTATGGGCGTTTCATCTCCTGCAGCGGCTATCCGGAATGTAAACATATCGAACCACTGACCCAGCCCAAGTCATCGGGCGTCACCTGTCCCCAGTGCGGTGAGGGCGAACTGGTCGAAAAACGCAGCCGCTACGGCAAGGTTTTTTATTCCTGCAATACCTACCCCAAATGCACTTACGCCGTCTGGGGACCACCGGTGGCACGGCCCTGTCCGCGTTGCGGCTGGCCCATCATGATCGAGAAAAGCGGCAAGCGGCTGGGAGAGCAGCTTGCCTGCCCGCAGAGCGAATGTGCTTTCCACTTCCCGGCAAACGCCAGCGACGCGGAAATCGCCGCCCTGCTGCCCGGATACAGCCCGCCGCCGCCCCGCGAAAAGCGCGCGCCCCCGGCCAAGAAGGCTGCTCCCGCCCGCAAAACCACAGCGAAAACGGCCAAAAAACCGGCCACGGAAGCCACGGCGGTTGCCGCCCAAAAAACCGCGAAAGCCAAAACGACGAGCGCCGCGGCAAAAAAACCCGCCGCTTCCAAAGCCAGGGGCCCGTCAGCCGGCGAAGGCAAGACCTCCCCATCCCGTAAACGCGCCGCGAAAGGTGCCAGCGATTCATGACCTACGTCGTTACCGAAAACTGTATCCAGTGTAAATATACCGATTGCGCGGAGGTCTGCCCGGTGGAGTGCTTCCACGAAGGGCCGAACTTTCTCGTCATCGATCCCGTTGAGTGTATAGACTGCGCTGCCTGCGTGCCCGAGTGCCCGGCCGACGCGATCTTCGCAGACGACGAGGTACCGCCCGATCAGCGCGACTTTACCGCCATCAACGCGGAGCTTGCCCGAGACTGGCCGGTCATCCTCCGTAAAAAAGCGGCTTTGCCGGATGCGGAAACCTGGAATGGCAAGGGCGACAAGCGCCCTTTGCTGCGACGCTCATGAAGCGATGCGCGCCGATGTTTCACGTGAAACATGGCTAACCCCCGCTCCCCCGGCACGGAATCCAGCGCACCCCTACGCGTGTCAGGGGGCGTTTTCACCCTCTCCATCCTCCATCTGGAAAGCAATAATCCACAGCAGCTCGCCCAACGCATCGCCGAAGAGCATCGTCGCCACCCAGCGGCCGCCGATTTCCATCGCCATGCACCGGTGGTCCTGGATCTGAGTGCCATACCCGAAGAAGCGCCTTTGGCTTTGCCCGAAATCCTGGAGGTATTGCGCGCCGCCAACTGGTTCCCGGTCGGTTTGCGTAATGCCGCGCCCGGCCACCAGGCTCTGGCGCAAGCGCTGCACCTTCCCGTTTTGCGGGGCCAGGAGCGTAACGCCGCCCTGCAACCGGAGACGCCGCCGCCAGCGCAACCCGTCCCCGCAAATCCGGGCGGTCTGATTATGGATCACCCCATACGCGGTGGCCAACGCAGCTACGCCCGCGGTGGCGATCTCGTCTGTCTTGCCGCCGTCAACGCCGGCGCCGAGATCATGGCCGACGGCAACATCCACGTATACGGCCCCTTACGTGGCCGCGCCCTTGCCGGTGTCAACGGGCAGGAGACAGCGCGAATTTTTTGCATGAGCCTGGAGGCGGAACTGGTTTCTGTCGCGGGTCTCTACCGGACGCTGGAACCTGGCTATCCCCTCTGGGGCAAAGCGGCACAGATTTACAGCCGCGACGAGCAATTGCATATTACGGCTTTAAACATATAAATCCTGGAGAAAAGAACCGTGGCCAAAATCATTGTCATCACTTCCGGAAAGGGTGGGGTCGGCAAAACCACCACCAGCGCCGCCTTTGCCAGCGGCCTCGCCCTGCGTGGCTATCGTACCGTCGTCATCGACTTCGACGTGGGTCTGCGCAACCTCGATCTGATCATGGGTTGCGAGCGACGGGTCGTGTACGACCTCATCAATGTCATCCAGGGCGAGGCCAAATTGCAGCAGGCGCTCATCAAGGATAAGCGCTGTGAGAACCTCTACGTGCTGCCCACGTCCCAAACCCGCGACAAAGATGCCCTGACCACCGAAGGGGTAACGGCGGTCATGGATGAACTGCGCAAGGATTTCGACTATATCGTTTGCGATTCACCGGCGGGGATCGAGTCGGGTGCGCTCATGGCGCTCTACCATGCCGACGAAGCCATTGTGGTCACCAATCCGGAAGTCTCCTCCGTCCGCGATTCCGACCGTATTCTCGGCATTCTCGCCGCCCGCTCGCGGCGGGCGGAACAGGGGGAGGAACCGGTGAAGGAGCATCTCCTCCTCACCCGTTACTCCCCCAAGCGCGTCGAGGATGGGGAAATGCTTTCTCTGGGCGACGTGAAGGAGCTGCTGCGCACCCCCCTGCTGGGCGTGATCCCCGAATCCGAAGTGATCCTCCAGGCCTCCAATCAGGGCATACCCGCCATTCACATGGAAAACAGCGATGTGGCAGAGGCCTATAAGGACGTCGTCGCCCGCTTCCTCGGTGAAGAGCGCCCCCTGCGCTTTATTCAGCCGGTCAAGGTGGGGTTCTTCAAACGACTCTTTGGAGGCTGACATGTCCTTTCTTGATTACTTCCTCGGTTCCCGCAAAAAGAGCGCCAATGTCGCGAAGGATCGTCTGAAACTGATCCTCGCCCACGAGCGGGATGCCGACGGTCCCGACTTCCTGCCGGCATTGCAGGAAGAACTCCTGGCGGTGATCGCCAAATACATTCCCGTGGACAAGGAAAACATCAAGGTGAGCATGGAACGGCGGGGAGATTTTGAAGTGCTGGAATTGAACGTTCTTTTCCCGGATCAGCACTGAGCACGGCAGCCACTCAAAAACTATAAGCAAGAGGTCGGTGGCCCGAAACCGACGTGGTAACCCCGTAAGTCAATGCGATGACTTGCTGACGATAAGCCAGAACCAATAGGGCACGATGAGAACAAAAAGCGTCCTTGGTGAAAATTATGGGGGTGATGCCTTTCATGTGCACGTGGTACAAGGAGATTGTAGAGCTGTATTGATATTGCATTGCCCGGATGGGCCACCGGAGCTACGGGAGAATATCGGCTTTTCCAGAACGGTGATGCGTCACATTTTGGAAGAATGCATATCCCGATTGACGTTATTCTGTGGAAAGTTGGAGAGGCACCATGGACCAGGTAGACAAAATTCTTGAGCGCGACTGGGACGCTGCAAATCAGCGTGGACAGGAGACGCTTGCCGCTGGCCCGCTGGCGGTGTCCGCCTACTATGACCAACCTACGGGAAAAGTCGTTGTCGAGCTGAACAACGGCGTTGGCCTGCACATCCCACCGGCGTTGATTCAAGGCATGGAGCATGCCACCCCCGCAGACATGGCAGAGATCGTCATAGAAGGGCATGGCATTGGGTTACGCTTCCCGCGGCTGGACGCTGATCTGTACGTCCCCGCATTGGCGCGGGGGGTTCTCGGCGCATCCGCATGGATGCGTAGCCTTGGACGGAAAGGGGGTATATCAAAAAGTCCCGCCAAGGCAGAGGCAGCCAGAAAAAACGGACGGCTTGGCGGACGTCCGCCATCAACGGAAAAGAAGGCCGTACCGTAATAACGGGATGAGGGGGTCCACTATAGACCGCCCCGACTTCCTGCCGGCATTGCAGGAAGAACTCCTGGCGGTGATCGCCAAATATATCCCGGTGGACAAGGAAAACATCAAGGTGAGCATGGAACGGCGGGGATAACCGCCGAGTTTAGGATCACCAGTCAGTACGTGACCGTTACCGTAATGGTGTCGGTGTAGGCGCCGGGGCTTGGATTTTGCAGGGCAGGAATCTGGCCGTAGACGGTGGCGCTGCCAGAGCAGGGTATGCCCAGGAAACTAATTAGACAATTACCACTGACCGTCGCGGTGCCGCTTGTACCGTCGCCCCATACCGTAGTATGCCCGGAATCGGTATAGAGTTGGTAGGATAAATAGGAGTTTCCGGAGGCCATCCGTCGGTTGGAAAAGCTGCCACCGCTGTTGACACCCGCATTGAGCGCGATCGTCCAATTGAACAACAGCCCAAGGGTAGCGCTACAACTGACCGTCACTGTGCCGGTGGAATTCGAGGCGGCGGACGGCACATAGGTTCCGAACGCAACGCCGGTGGCGGTAACGCTGCAGGCCGCATCGACCGCCGTCGGCGCAAAAATCAGCAGTGCGGCTAAAGCGAGCTTCCGTTTCATGGTCCGTCCTTCCGGCAGGTTAGGGGGCCAATCGATGGAATCGTGCCGGCTATGGGATGATACGTAAAGGTAACGATGCAGCGTTGCCCATCCGGCCGCTCGACAAGCAGCCGATTGTGGGGGCTCAGGTTGACTACGTAGGCCTCACCATCGTAGCCGACCGGGACACTGACACCGGTTTTCTGGAGTGTGGCGACGCTACCGACCGGAAGATTCTTGCCCGATTGATCCACTAGACGTAACAGCGCGCCGTAACTCGCCCGTATGGGGAACTTCACGACAACACCGGACCGGTCCGGTGGGCGCACGTCGCGAGTCGCATAGGGTAGAGTGGCATTGATCGGCACATCATTGGGATCGATGGCGATATGGTTGGCCTGGTAAGAGCGCAGGTCCGGAACCAGCAGTTGTCCAGCCGAGTCGGTTCGCCCAACCAACCGATTCTCGTCCAGGACGCGAATATTTCCGAAACCATCGGTATCAACGATGGCAAAGCTGTTGTTGATGGTGTTGGACGCGAACAATCCGCCATCCATAAAAGAAAGAGCGCCCCGTACCTCGCCCTGCACCAGGGTTTGCCGGTCGATCCGACTGGCGCCCGCCGAAACAAGTCCCCAGGGCGACTTGTATTGCAACTGGCCGAATTCCTGGCTGGTCCGGCCAGTGGTGGCGTAGGCCTGATAGCCCCAGTCCCCGATCGTGACCGGGGACTGCATGAGCTGCACCTGAGCGGAATCGTTTCCCGAAGAGGATGCCAGACTACCCCCGATCGAGCTCCGGCTGCCGAGCGGAATGGTCACTCCCATCTGCACACCACTGTCGCCACTATTGGCGAAATCATGGTAGCCCGTGGCGTAGAACGATACTGGGCCAATCTGCAGCGAATAGCTGGCCGAAAGGATATGAGCGTGTTCGGCAGGCAGGAAATAATATACGCTTACGGGCGCCCCGCCTTCCGTCACCACGGTTCCGGGTGGAGCGTATACCGGGATTGGCATCGATGCGGCATTACGGTCGATACCGGCATAGCTGATACCAAAGGAGCCGAAACGGCCGAGGGACAGACCGACGTTGGCACTGATCTGGCGCGTCGGGACCGGATCTCCGTTCATTGCTGCTATATCGCGAAAGTCGGGATCGGCAAAGATCGCCGAGGCGCCAGCGCTGAAAACACGGCCGATGCGCTGGACCCCGACGGAGAACTGCGCACCGGTGTGCCCTTGAGATGTACTGCCTGCGGCGGAAAGATTCAGTACGCCACGATTGTCGATATTCACCACGATACCGCCGCCTGCCATGGCCACTCCCCGCGTACCTTCGGCATGGGCTTCCACCGTCAGCGCGTCCGTGAGGCCACGGCGAAAGGTTATGGATCCGGCCAATGGGCCATAGTCGTTGCTGAGGAAACCCCAGTTGAGCCGCACGAATCCAAGCCCGGCCGAGAAGGTCTGCAGTCCAGGCGCAAGCAGATTCGCACTGGCATAGAACGGCAGGGTCGTAGTGACCTGTTGCCCGAGCGCATTGGTCACCGTCGTCACCACCGTTCCGGCACCAGTGATCATCGGGACCTGCGGGATCTCGAAGGGACCGGGCCGCACCTGGCTCGAAAGCACCTGCATGCCGTTGACCAGCACGTTGACCGTCGAGGGAACGGCGACGGTTCCGCTGACGCCGGGCAATGGGAAGGTAATTAGATCAGGTCGCATAGAGAAGTCTGAGCTGATTTGTATGCCACCCAGGCGGACCGGACGGGTCCAGCTCAAACCACCGGTAATGAAGTCCCCGACGCGATAGCGGCGCAGTGTTTCCGGATCCGAATAGGTATAGGTGCTGTTCAGGCGTATTACGGCGTTTGTTCCCAGGCCCTGAGGGCCGCCGCCGACATAGGCCAACAGACCCGAACTTGCCACACCCCAAGGCGAGAAGGCCCGGAAGTTGAATTGCCCGGCACCCAGTTTCTGGCCTGCGACCGAAGTGCCGGTGACATCGTAGTCGAGGGTCGCCCCAAGGCCGCTTTGCACCGGAAGCTCGCTGGCAGGGCTTGTTTCGGTGTGCAGGAGTTGAGGCAAGAGCCGTTTGCTGCCCACCGTGACGTAAAGCGTCTGCGTGGCCTGATCGATATGCCAAGCAAAGTCGGGAAGTTCGGACAAGGCGACGCGGCCATCCGTCCCGACCGGAATGGACTTGGGAACCTTGAAGCCAAGATCATGCAACTCTTGTGGCCGAGCGCGCAACGTGCCTTTGTTCAACCGAAACTCGCCAATCTTGCCCGTATGGTAGCCGTTGACCACTACGGAGAGCAGCAGCGTCTCACCACCGCCAGCTATTGCCCTCTGTGCCGCACCCATCAAGATCAGCGCGACGACGATCGCGGCGGCGAACCGTATCGCGAAGGAGCGCGATTGATCATGGACTGCCAACAACCCGGACCGACTGGTCAATATGCCCGGTATTGGTGCGTGCCGTTAGTTGCAGGACTGCGCCAGGGGCCAGTGGAGAGGACGGTGTGACGATGTGCCAGCGCATTGTGGCCCCCGCCAAGATATAAGGGTTGATATTGGACTCGACTTTCAGCGTGCCCCCGCCAGGGGCCTGGAGTTTGATGTCGCGGAGAGTCTCGTGGCGTGTACCGTCATTAATACCGACCAGAAAAGTCTGTCCGTTGCGTCTTTCCACCTGCCATAGCACATGGGGCGCAACCCGAGTCTGGGGCTCGGCAAAGATCGGGATCGACATACGCAGTGCGATCCGGACCATCCCGGGCGCCGCTGGCGGCGGGATTTCATCCAGCAGGATTCGGTAACTGGCCTCCCTTCCCTGTGGGGGTCGGCGCAACACCATGCGAATAATCTGGCGACCACCTGGCGCAAGGGTGCCAAGGGGTGGACTGGCCAGCAATTCGGCGGTGGGCGTCAATTTGTTGTGGCCAGACACTTGTGTCCAGGCGAAGGTGCGAACCTGAAAGGCGATCTCGCGGTTACCGTGGTTGATGACCGTCAACGTCGTTGCCTTCTGCCCGGGCGCCATCTGAATGATGACCGGCAGCACGGTCAGGGATACTGCGCTGGCTATGCCGACGGCAAACGAGATAATAAATATACTCGTGACGCCGACAATAAGGCGCCGGATATTTGCAGCACCGCTCCACATCATACATCTCCCTTCAGTAGGTGATCGTCGCGGTGATGGTATCGGTATAGGTTCCTGGTGCAGGATACTGCCCAGCCGGAATTTGGCCATAAACGGTCAGTGCCTGGGCGCTGCCATTCCCCGTTCCGGTTTTCGTATCTGTGCCCACGGTGTTGCCCCAGTTAGTGGTGTACGCCGCATCCTGAAAGAGTCCGTAAGACAAGGTTGCCGAGCTGGGGCCAGTCATTGCCCGTGTGCTTACGGTTGCAGCAGTGGCCGTTCCTGCGTTAAGACCAACATTGTAGGGTGTGGTGTTGGTGCAGGTGACGGTAACCGTGGAGTTGGCGTTTGTTACCGCACCGGTATAGGTGCCGAAAGCCAGGTTGGTGGCGGAAATCGTGCAAGTGGCCGCAACGGTAGCGGTAACCGTGAACGTGGCAGTGGCTGTAGAGGCCTCGGTCTGACCAGATAACAGACCAAGGGTCAGCGTTGACAGCACGCTGAGGCCGAAGAATAATTTTTTGTGCTGTTCCCGAAACAATTTCACGATACACCTCCCATTTGTTATACTACCTGGGTGTAAGTATAACGCAAATTCCACAGCATAATTGGATTTAAATCGAGTAAATAATATGTCTTTTTCATATTCCCCTGAACGTTAGGTGATCCAGCCACTGACTGGAGAGTCTTTCCAGCAAGCGATTCTGACTCTGGCGGGCGGTCAGGTTGTCCAGATCCACCCAGGCCAGGGGCTGATCCTGCTGGGCGCAGGAAAATACCGCCTTGGTGCGCTGTCCCGTTTCGGGGTCGATCTGCCATTGCAGACACTGGGCGCAGACGCCTTTGAGCATACACTGCATGGGACTGCCCACCGTCGCCGTAGCCTCCAGATCGGCCCGGAAATAGGGCTGTAGCTCCCCCTGGAGGGCCTGCTGAAAGGCCTTGAGCAGGCCGGTGGACCCCATGACCATCAGGCGATCCACACTGTTCAGGGCGATCTCCATCCCATGGGCCTTTTGCCCCGGCAACTCCCCGGCCCCATAGGCCCGCAACAAGGCGACCATGTCAGAGGCCTCGACACTGAGGTCCTGCTGGCGGTGGGTCTCGATCAACGAGCCGCTGCCCGTACACCAGATGATCTGGTCCGCGGCTTCTTCCAGCTCCGCCTGGTGATCCAGTTCGCTGGCTTTGCCCAATGCCGCCACATAGAGCACGCGGTTGCCCGCCGCCCGCAAGGCCGGGCCGATATCCAGCATCACCGCCGCACCCCAGCGTCCCGCGACCACCAGTATGGTCTTGCCGCTGGGGATGTCGGTGGGCGCGCCGGTCGGTCCCATGAGTATCAGAGGGTCGCCCGGCTGCAAACGTCCCACCAGACGCGGTCCGGTGCCCCACTGCAGGATCATGAGGCGCACCGCGTCGCCTTCCACCCCTGCACCGCTGACCGTCAGCACCGGTATCTGCAGGCGGGTACCGTCCACGATCGGGCTGTGACTCTCGAAGGTCTGCAAACGGAAAAACTGTCCCGGCCGGAAATTGCGGGCCGCCAGCGGGGCTTCCACCCACATCTCGGTGACGGCGGGGTTGCTGCGATCCATGCGGAGTACCCGCATGCTCAGCAGATGCTGCAACCGTTGCTGAAAGCCATGCACGTCGGGATCCACGGCGGTATCCAGCGTCCCCAGGCTCTGCATGACCTGCGGATACGTCGCCTTGGCCGAGGCGATGGCCTTGACCACGCTGCCGTGGAAGACCGGGTGGGTATCCCCAATAAAACTGATCCGGTGTCCCTGCGCATCACCATAGGAAGTAAAGGGACCGGCCTCGGGGGCTTTGCAGTGCTCGGCCACCTGCACCGCTTGCAACGGCCCGTTGTCGTGGGCCACATGGGTCAGGAAGTGGTCCCCGTCCAGTTGGAAAGTCCCCGGATATTCCCTTTCATAGATGGTGTTGGGGACAGTGCCGGCGGCAATGAAGACGGCCCGCGCGGGAAGCCGCACGTCCTGATCGCTGGCCAGCCAGCGCCCTTCCACCTCGCGCATTTGGCGGAAGACCATGTGCGCGATATGCCCATAGCTATCTAATTCTGCCCGGAGAGGATCGAGACCCTCACCATAATAGATCCCTTCTTCCATGGCCTTGATGAGTTCTTCATGGTTGCGGGTATAGGCGGGTGCCTGCTGCATCCCCTTCCGGTATGCCAGGGTGACGCCGCCCCAGGACTGGATCAGCGGCACGAAATTGGGCGATTCGTTCCCTGCTGCGGCGCGCTCGCGCTCGGCACGCACGGCGCGGCCGTGGGTCAGGAACTCGTCGAGAATCCCGGCATCCTCGGCGGAGAGTCCGGCGCGGAGTTTTTCTTCTCCGGAATGGGTCACCATCGCTTCGTAGCGCGCCAGCACCTTCTCTACCTGCCGCACATAATAGGCCTGTACCTCGGTGGCGGTATCCACCGCCGTGAGGCCACCGCCAATCACCACCGCCGGCAGGCGTACCTGCAGATTGGCGAGACTGGACCGCTTGCCCGCTCCGGTGAGCTGCAGCGCCATGAGGAAGTCGCTGGCCTGACGCATACCGCGCGCCAGACTCTCGCCCATGGGCACCACCCGCGGCAGACCCGCGCCGGTAGCGATGCAGACATGATCGAAACCCAGTTCCCAGGCGTTTTCGAGGGTGATGGTCCCGCCCAGCCGTACGCCGCCGAAAATCTGGAAATTCGAGCGCCGCGCCAGGGTCAGGTAGATCAACTTGAGAAAATTCTTGTCCCAGCGCACGGTAATGCCATATTCGGCCACACCGCCAAACCCGAGCAGAATGCGTTCGTCGAGGTCCTCCTGGAGATGGCTCCAGTCGCGGATGGGCTGCTCCAGCCACTGCCGGGGCAGGGGTTCGACTTTCAGGCCATCGATACCCACCACCGCACAACCTTCCTGCAGGAGATGATGGGCCATGGTGAAGCCAGCCGGGCCCATGCCCGCCACCAGTACCTTGCGCCCGTTATAGGGCTGCGCCAAGTATTGCACGGCGCGCAACGGGTTCCAGCGGGTCAGCAGATCGTAGAGTTCCACGCCCCAGGGCAGATTCAACACATCCGTGAGGATCCGCGTTTCAATCTGCGGGATGTTCACCGGATCCTGCTTCTGGTAGACGCAGGCCTTCATACAGTCGTTGCAGATGCGGTGTCCGGTGGCGGGGACCATGGGGTTGTCCACCATGGCCATGGCCAGGGCGGCGATATGGAATCCGTCCCGCTTCAGTACCTGCATCTCGGAGATTTTTTCTTCCAGGGGACAGCCTGTCAGGGTGACGCCCAGGGGGTCCACCTTGAGACCCAGTTCCGGCACGCCCTTTTTCTCCGGAAAGCCCTTGGAACAAAAATCACCTTCGTGATCATGGCAGTACAAACAATAATGGACTTCATTCTGGACGCTGCGGGCGTCCATACGCAGATCGGTCAGATGAAAGCTGTCGCGGCGCCGCAGGGTGCCGTCCGGCGCCACGAAGGGTGCACCGGGGAGATCCTCCCGACGTTTCAAGGGTACCAGCGCCTCGTGGTCCACTCGTTGGGGGAGACGGAAACTGGACCAGCCCTGCACCGCCAGGGCGGCCTGTGGATCACTCAGGATGCGGGCACACCACCGGGTCAGACGGTCGATGGCCACGGCATGAGCCGCTTCATCCTCGAGCCATGCTTCACCCAGCCGGGCAATGGCCCATTCGCGATCTTCCAGCGGCCAGCCACGCTGCCGGATTTCGCTGTCCAACCACTGATCCAGATCGGCAAAGGATTCGGGGAATTCGCCCCGGTAACGGCGCGCGCGGCGCAACACGAAATGCTTTTTGAACGCCATGACTACGTCATGACTGCGGGTCCGGGCCTGCAACGCCGCCACTTCCGACCCCAGGTGGAAGAGCTGCGCGACAAATCGTTCCAGGTGCGGCGCAAGCCGCAGCAGAAACTCGCTCTGGGCTTTATCCGCAGGCCGCGCTCCGGCGGCACGATATACCTGCAGGTCTTCCACCAGGGTCTGGTCTTTTTCCGCCAGGACACGAAGAAATTCCCCATCCAGCCGCGCGAGCCCTTCAGAAGTAAAAAGTTCTTTATATTCAAAGTTTAGTAAATTAAGCACCAGGATCTCCCGAGTCATACCAGCGACTGCGCTGCGACTGCATTCACAAAGCTGTCATATTCTGCTGGCAATATGGGATTCTGTCATCTTTTCAGGATGGCCGGAGGAAATATCATCCGTTGACCCATATCACTGCGTTTTGATCAGGAAGCCGCCGCGCGATCAGATATCGAGTCTGGATACAAAACGCGCATTCTCCTCGATAAAGCGCCGACGCGGTTCCACCGCGTCGCCCATGAGCATGGAAAAGACCTCGTCGGCGGCGATGGCGTCTTCCACATCCACCCGCACCAGACGGCGGTTTGCGGCATTCATGGTGGTTTCCCAGAGCTGTTCCGGATTCATTTCACCGAGTCCCTTGTAGCGCTGAATCTCGACGCCACGGCGGGCATCCGCCAGAAGCCAGTCCATGGCGGTGCGGAAACGGCTGACGGCAAGCCCTCGTTCGCCCCTTTCCATACGCGCTCCCACGCCGATTTTGCCCTCGATCTGCCGCGCATAATCCGCCAGATGTCGATATTCGCCCCCGGCAAAAAAATCCTGATCGAAGAAACGCAGTTCCACGCTGCCATGATGTTCGCGGCGCACCACCAGGCGCAAGGCCTCCGCTTCACCCACCCGCTCCACCGTGTAATGTTCGGCGGGCAGGGCATTCACTTCCAGTGCCGCGCGGAGCTGCCGCGCAAAATCGTCCCAGGTGGCGCTATCCGCCGACTCCGCAACGATGGGTGGCAAGGTGGCCAAGGCCCAGAGCAGAGTACTGGGATAACGCCGTTCCAGACGCTGCACCAGTGCCTCGATGTTCTGGTATTGACGCATCATGCCGCCCAGTTGCTCATCCGTTACCGGCTCGGCATCCGCCGCGGGACGGAATTGCGCGCCCTGCATGGCAATTTCACGCAGATAGGCGGCCAGTTCGCCGTCATCCTTGAGGTAGCGTTCCTCCTTGCCCTTCTTGACCTTGTAGAGGGGCGGCTGGGCGATGTAAATATGGCCGCGTGCCACGAGATCGGGCATCTGCCGATAGAAAAAGGTCAGCAACAGGGTGCGGATGTGGCTGCCGTCCACGTCCGCGTCCGTCATGATGATGACCCGGTGATAACGCAGCTTAGCCACATCAAAATCCCCGGCACCGATACCGGTACCCAGCGCGGTAATCAGGGTGCCAATTTCGTCGGACGAAAGCATCCGGTCGAAACGCGCCCGTTCCACATTGAGGATTTTGCCCTTCAGGGGAAGGATGGCCTGATGCCGGCGATCCCGGCCCTGTTTGGCAGAGCCGCCTGCGGAATCGCCCTCCACCAGATAGATTTCACACTGGGCCGGATCTTTCTCCTGACAGTCGGCCAGCTTGCCGGGAAGGTTGGCAATGTCCAGCGCCCCCTTGCGGCGGGTCAGTTCCCGTGCCCGCCGGGCGGCTTCCCGCGCCCGCGCCGCTTCGACGATCTTGGCGGCGATGGCCTGCGCCTCTTTGGGATGCTCATCCAGAAACATGGTCAGCGCCTCGGACATGGAGGACTCGACTATCGGTTTGACCTCGCTGGAGACCAGTTTTTCCTTGGTCTGCGAAGAAAATTTGGGGTCCGGTACCTTGACGGAAAGCACCGCTGTCAATCCTTCGCGTGCATCCTCGCCACTCACCGCAACCTTGGCCTTGGCGATGATGCCTTCCCGTTCCATATACTGGTTCAAGGTACGGGTCAGGGCACCGCGAAAGCCCGCCAAATGGGTGCCGCCATCGGCCTGGGGAATATTGTTGGTGAAGCAGAGCACCGCCTCGTTATAGCCTTCGTTCCACTGCAGGGCCGCTTCGACGACAATGCCGTCGCGCTCGCCGGTGAGAGTGATCACACTGGGATGAATGGCGGTTTTGCTGCGGTTGAGATGCTCTACGAAAGCGCGAATACCGCCTTCATAATGAAAGGTTTCCTCCCGGCTGGCCCGCTCATCCAGCAGGGTGATATGCACGCCGGAATTGAGAAAGGCCAGTTCGCGCAAGCGCTTCGCGATGATCTCGAAGTGAAAATGGGTATCGGCAAAAACCTGGGGCGAGGGTTTGAAGCGGATGGTACTGCCATGTTTGCGTGATGCATCGCCGCGGGCGATGGGTGCCTGGGGTTCGCCATCGTGATACTCCTGGGTCCAGACATAACCGTCACGGAAGATGCGCAATTGCAGAGTTTCCGAAAGGGCGTTGACCACCGAGACACCAACCCCGTGCAAGCCGCCGGAAACCTTGTAGGCGTTGTCATCGAACTTACCACCTGCATGCAGCACGGTCATGATGACTTCGGCAGCGGATCGGCCCTCCCCGGCGTGCATGTCCACCGGTATACCACGACCGTTGTCGCTGATGCTGACGGATTCATCCTCGTGGATGGTCACGATGATGGTATCGCAATACCCGCCGAGCGCCTCATCGATGGCGTTATCCACTACTTCGAAGACCATGTGATGCAGTCCGCTGCCGTCATCGGTATCGCCGATATACATGCCGGGGCGTTTGCGTACCGCTTCCAGACCTTTCAACACCTGGATACTGGAAGAATCGTATGTTTCCATCATCATGCCGTTTCCTTCTCAAGCTGGCCTGCTGCCAGACAAAAATGACTGCCGCCCACCGTCGCCGGAATCTGCCGGGCGGTGGTGACCGCAGCAAAGATCTGCACACCCAGCAGATCGAGTTCGTTGACCCACCAATCCCGTGCCGAAGCGTCCAGCTCCGCCGCGAAATCGTCGATCAGTATGGTCGGCAGGGGCAACCCGGCCTGCTTCAGGATTTTCACCTGCGCCAGACGATAGGCCAGACCCAATACCCGCAACTGGCCCCGCGAAAGAATATCCGGTGCCGGTTTGCCGCGTACCCGGAATGCCAGATTGGCGCGATGCGGGCCGCTGTGGGTATAGCCCGCTTCGCGATCCTGTTCGTGATCCCGCAGCAGGCAGTCGCCCAGCGCCATGCCTTCCTTCCAACCGCTGTGCAGATGCAGACTGAGCCCGGACAATGATCCGGACCAGCGTTCCCAGAGGGTCACGACTTCGAGCTGCACAGCGGCGAGATGGGCCTGCCGCCGCTGCTGGATGTCTTCGCCGGCGACGATGACACCATCGTCCCAGGGTTGTCGGCCATGATCGCTTTTCAGCCAGGCATTGCGTTGCTGCAACGCCCGTCGGTATTGGCGAAATACCGTGCCGTAATACCGGTCTGCGTAATAAATGCCCCAGTCCAGTACGCGCCGGCGGCCCTCCGCCGTCCCCGAGACAAAGTGGCTGTTGTCCTCGTGCAGGCTTTGCAGAGGCAAAATATCCAGCAGTAGCCAGGCAGAACCGAGCGGCTCCCCATCATAGCGTATTTCTCGTTCTTCGCCACGCCGGCGCAGGGCGAGGAAATGACCGGACAGATGCGCACTGACCAGATAGGCGTCGTCCCCCTCCCGCAGGACATGGCGGGACCCATGTCGCCAGGTCTGCCCCGTACCAAGCACGTGGATGGCTTCCAGCACCGAGCTCTTGCCCGCGCCGTTGGCGCCTATCAGCCAGTTCCACTGGCGGTCCGTTTTCAGATCCAAGGTTTCTATGCAACGCACAGACTGGATATGCAGTGCCTCCAGGGGCATCTCAAAGACGAACGGGCATGATGATATACAGGGGATTATTGCTGTCTACCGGGGTGAAAACGGCGCTGCTGTCGCTGTCCTTGACCCGCATCCGCAAACTTTCCTGGGGGAATATCTGGGTCGTGTCCGTCAGATAGCGGCTGTTGAAAGCGATATCCAGGGTGTCACCCTGATACTCGACGGGAATCTGGATTTCGCCTTCCTCCTGCTCCTCATTGCGGCTGCGCAGGGTCATCTGGTCGTTTTCCAGATGAAGATGGGTGGTCGGATTACGGTCGCTGACCAGAACGTCGCTCTGCTGCAAGGCACTTTTGAAGGCCTGGCGGTCCAGTATGGCGAAGCGGGGGTGTCCCTGGGGGATGACCCGGCGGTAATCGGGATATTTGGCGTCGATGAGCTTGCAGGCGAACTGCTGTGTACCATCATTGAGCAGAAAGCTGGCATCCGACATTTCCAGAACGATGTCGCCGTCATCGAGAATCCGCAGTAGTTCGAGGACGGCTTTGCGCGGCAGTATGGCCTGGTAGCTTCCGCTTTCCAGGCTGCTGGCAAAAGGCAGGGTCATCATGGCCAGACGATGACCGTCGGTGGCTACGAGACGCAGCTCCTGACCTTCCACCTCGATGAGGACGCCGTTCAGAAAAAGCCTTGCGTCGTTCTGTGCCATGGTGTTGGCGACGACGGCGAGCGCTTCGCGAAAGGTTTTGGCATTGCCGTTACCCTGACAGAGGCTGCTGTGGGTACTGAGGTACGGAAATTGATCGGCGGGTAATATGTGCAGGGTAAAGCGGCTCTTGGCGGCCTTCAGGAGCAGCTTTTCGCCGTCTTTATGAAATTCTATGGGGGTGTGTTCGGGTAACGCCCGACAGATGTCATAGAGTTTGCGAGCGGGGACGGCGCAAGTGCCCGGCGCATCTACCGGGTGATCCAGGTCGGCGGAAAGCTGGACTTCCAGATCGGTAGCGACGAAGCGGCAGTGTTGGCCTGCGGCTTCGATAAGGACATGGGCCAGAATTGGTTGTACCGGGCGCCGGTCGGCAATATTGGCCATATTCGCCAGGATGGGGAGAAGATCTTCACGATCTATGGTGATTTTCATCGGGATGTGCTCCTAGAATGCCAGGACTGGAAAGGGATCGATGGCGTCTCTTTATAAAAATAATTTATATTTTTTCTTTTAACTA